>JANPFX010000083.1:0-70365 GCA_031423635.1 Acidimicrobiia bacterium
CATCTACCCGTTGGCCGATCCGGTGGACTACGAGTCGCAGATCATCGTCACGTGCGCGCCAGCATCGCTGAGACCGGTCACCGTGGCGGGATGGGTCAGCATCTCGCGCACCACCTCCTGCGCCTGATGCACGTCGAGCCCGCCCATGAGCGAACCCATCACGCGCCCGTCCTGTTCGAGCAGGAAGTCGTACATCACGCTCATGATGTCGTCGCCCGTCGCGGCCGCTCGAGCGCCGAGGCACTCCGACATCTGCGGCTCGTAGTCCACCGGATCGGCCAACGGGTAGATGACCGGAGCGGCGTTCTGGAACAAGACGTAGAGGTTGGCCATCGAACCGGGCTCGTCCACGAGAACGTCGGGCTCGCCGAGAATCGCTGCCTTCACCTCGTGCTTGGCCATCTCCTTCACCCGCTCGGCCAGCGGCAGACCGGCGAGGCGCATGTAGGTGGGGCGGCGGAAGAACGCGTGGTAGCCCGACAGACCGGTCACCAGACCGATAGGACGTGACGACACCTGCGGGTACAGCTGTGAGCCGGACGCGTTCATTTCCAGCGTCTGGGCCAGCATCTCGCGGTACATGTCGGGATAATCGGGCGGGTTGGTGAGGGTGAACGTCACCGGTCGGCCACTCTCACGTGACACCTGGTCCATCAGCCGCAGTTCCTCGAGCGGCGAGAAGGGTTCGCCGCCCAGAGCCTCGAGCTTGCCCACCGTGCCCGAAGGGATCAGTTCGAACACTCCCTTGCCGGCCGCCTTCATCGCCAAGGAGATCGCCCGCAGCTCCTCCTGAGGAGCGAACGTGCCGGGGACGGGCGAACCCCAGAGTGAGCGGTGCCCGATCGTCCGTGACGTGCTGAAGCCAACCGCGCCGGCCTCGATCGCCTGCTGCACGAGGCGACCCATCTCGGCGATGTCTTCGGCGGATGCATCCTCGTTGTTGGCGCCACGCTCGCCCATCACGTAGTAGCGAACCGACCCATGGGCGATCTGCGCCCCGATGTCGAGCGAATACTGGCGAGCGGCGATGTAGTCGAGGTACTCGGGGAACGTCTCCCAACGACCCCACTCAATGCCCTCGTACAGCGCCGTGCCGGGGATGTCTTCGACGCCTTCCATCAGTTCGATGAGGGCCTTCTCGCCCCCCCGCCGTACGGGCGCGAAGCCCACCCCGCAGTTGCCCATGACGACGGTGGTGACGCCGTTGCCCGCCGAGGGATCCATCTCGTCGTCCCAGCTCACCTGACCGTCGTAGTGGGTGTGCACATCGACCCAACCGGGGGTCACGATCGCACCCTCGGCATCGATGACATTCGTCGCGGACTCGGTGATTGACCCACCGACCTGCACGATGCGACCGTCGCGCACGCCGATGTCCCCGCGCACACCCGGTGTGCCGGTGCCGTCAACAACGGTGCCGCCCTTGATGACGTGATCGAGCACAATCTCTCCCTTGGCTGTTGGCCGCCTCTCGGCCCGGTGTCCTGACGCTACGACAGCCGTCTGTTCAAGTCGTAGCCGGTCGAGCGCGATCTACCGGGAGGAGCGCTCCGTCCAGACGTGTCCCTCGCGAGTCCTCGGAGCGCTGTCGTTGACGAGACGCGCCACGGGCGCCGCCCGGAGGCGACGCCCGTGGCGTCAGAAACAGAGTCGAAGCGTCAGCGACGTGACGACGCCCCGAGGATGCGGAGCAGGTTGATGTAGACCATCACCAGACTCATCATCAGCTGGAGGGCGAGGAACCACTCGGCGTTCGCCGTCATGGTGCCGTCTTCCTCGATGCGGCGGATGCGCTCGAAGTCGACGAACAGCGAACCGAGGCCGATGGCCAGGCCGAAGGCCCCGATCAGCAGGGCACCGCCACCGCGAAGGTCACCAACGCCGGGAATCGGCAGACCCACGAGGCTGAGGATCAGCACGATGAAGAACGCCAGGCTGGCGGCGCCGACCATCTGCATGAACCGCGGCGTGACCTTGACGATGCCACTGCGGAACAGGAACAGGCAGCTCACGAAGAACGCCGACGTGCCGACGATGGCCATGGTGACGATACCGCCGGAGACGTTGGCGTACGACTTCGAGATCGCCCCGAGCAGCACGCCTTCGGCGAGCGCATACGGAACAGCAACCTTGGGTGACAGATGCGGACGGAACGAACCGGCAAGCCCGGTACCGAGTGCCACGATCAGAGCGATGAGGACGAGCGGGCCGATATTGGCGCCGACGTCGATCGCCTTGTAGGAAATGCTGCCGACCACGGTGGTGATGGCCACGAGCATGGCCAACCGGTCATAGACGCGGTGCGCCTTGAAGGACTTCTCTCCGACGCGGGTGAACGTGCCGGATCGTTTGATTGCGGTATCGAGATGTGACAACGGGGGACCCCTTTGCGGTTGGCCTACCCATCCATCATCGTCGATTCCGCATGAGAACATGACAAGAACACCGGAGCAAAGGCCAAATGTCCGTCTGGCACGACTCGGTCCAAACCAACCATCAGGAGTTCTCATGAGTACTGCCCCGCTGCAAGCCGCCGTTGCTTCGACCCGAGCGGAGTTGGCCGCCGTTCGGCCCGAGCAGCTCGATCTCGCCACGCCGTGTCAGTCATGGAAGGTGAGCGAACTCATCAATCACGTGGTCGGCGCCCAGCACTTCTTCCTGGCAGTCGTCGAGGGAGCCGCGCCTTCTGGGGCCCAACAGGACTTCGCCTCCGGCGACTACCTCGCTGCGTTCGACGACATCTCGACCCGACTCGTGGCGGCGTTCGCGGCCGACGGTGTCATGGACAAGGTCCTCACCGCGCCGTTTGGTCAGATGCCCGGTCGCGCGTTCATCGGATTCGCCGTGAACGACACCTTCGTGCACGGCTGGGACCTTGCGAAGTCGACCGGCCGCTCCACCGACTTGGCGCCCGAACTCGCCGCGGGCGTGCTCGCCGGCGTCAAGTCCACGATCCCGGCCGCGATGCGCGGTGAGGACGGCAAGATGCCCTTCGGCCCGATCCAGGAAGCGCCGTCCGGCGCCTCGAACGCCGACCAGCTCGCGGCGTTTCTCGGTCGGAGCGTCTAGCGCCAGACACACCACCAGCGGAGGAAATCAGGCTTCGGCACCGGTTTCGACCGAGGGCTAACGACCGCCGACGGCGCGCAGGAGCCGTTCGGCCGGACCGGCGCCGACGCGTCTGACCCACAACGCCCCGATCATCATCGCCGATGTCCAACTCCCGAGGGCGATGATCAGCGCCCACCCCACGCCGACCTGTTGGTCGTGGTACAGCCACCGAAAGACCGCGGCCGGAATCAGCGCATGGAGGAGGTAGATCGACAGGGTCACCGTCCCGGCGTCGGCGAGAAGCCTGACGACCGCCGACTGCGAGAACACCGTCGCCAGGCGCAGCACCAGGCCGATCCCGAGCAAGGACGACCCAACCGCCGTCGCAACGTAGAGCGGGCTGTCGAACTTGATCGGTGAGTCGAAGTACGCCGACGCCGGTGCGGTGCCCCAAGCCCATGCGAACCGACCCCTGCCGCCGCCGAACGATACCCGGGTCATGATCGACGAGACGGTGTAAGCGCCGACCAGCATCGCTGCCCCAACCGCGCTGAGGCGGACTTGGAAACGCGTTGTCTGCCACGCCTGGCGACCGATCCACATCCCGATCAGACCGAACGCCAACCACGGAAGGAGCGGATGCGCACCCCAGAACAGCATCGAGGCGACGAATCCGCGCGGGTTCGACGTGCCGATGCGTGCGCCGGACAGATCGCGCATCACCAACCACGCCAGGTCTCCACTGAATCGTTCACGCTCGTTCTCTGTCGCGAAGAAGATGAGCAGACGGGAGACAAAGGTAAGCGCGGTGATTGTCAGCGCGCCTAGGAGCAGGACCCATGAACGACGGACCTTCGTCCACACGGACAAGATGATGAGGTAGGCGCCGTAGAACGGAAGGATCGTTCCGGGCCAAACCGTGTTGAACCACATGCCGACAACGAGCAGCAACAGTCCTCGGCGCGCCGGCACCCAGGGCGAGAAGCCGTCCTTGCGCGACAAGAGGGTGAGCCCGATCCCGAAGATCGTGACGAGCGCAGCGGCAAAGCGGGTCGTCAGCGGGCCCTGGTAGAGATCGACGGCTCGAGCGAGCCAGCCATCGAACACGTCGGACCAGGACCCGCGGCGAAGGCGCGCGAGATTGAAGGCAACGACGTAATTCTGGGTGAACACCCCGACAAGCGCAACGGCCCGGGCAACGTCGAGTGACGAAACCCGGGCCCGTGTCGAAGTCATCGGGCGCACCTTCCGCGTGGTGAAAAAGCGGTGAGTGCGAGCAGTGCAGCGAAACGGCGCGGAGCGACGCCGTCACTCACCGACTTCAGCTGACCAGGCCGAGGTTCTTCACTTCAGCGAGCTCCTCTTGGAGCTCCGTCGTGGTGATGGCGATCTTGCCTTTCGCGAAGTCGTCGATCGGCAGACCTTCCTTGACGGTCCAGTTCGTGCCGTCGCTGACAACCGGGAAGCCGAACTGCAGGCCTTCCGGCACGCCGTACTCACCGTGGCTGATCACGGCGAGCGAGGCCACTTCGCCGGCCGGCGTCGGGTTCCAGATGCTGGTGACGGAATCGATGGCGGCGTTAGCCGCGGAGGCCGCCGATGAAAGACCGCGGGCTTCGATGATCGCCGCACCACGCTTCTGCACCGTCGAGATGAAGTCGCCATCGAGCCAGACGTGGTCGCTGATCACGTCGAAGGTCGCCTTGCCGCCGATCGTGGCGTTGCGAGCGTCGGGGTACTGCGTGGCCGAGTGGTTGCCCCAGATCGTGACGTGCTTGACATCGGCCACCGGAACTCCGGCCTTCGAGGCCAGCTGCGCCTTGGCCCGGTTCTGGTCGAGGCGGGTCATTGCGAACCAGCGATCGGCCGGAACCTCGGGTGCGTTGGACCGGGCGATGAGGCAGTTCGTGTTGCACGGATTGCCGACCACGACGACTCGGATGTCCGACGCAGCGTTGGCGGCAATGGCTCGACCCTGGGGCTGGAAGATCCCGCCGTTGGCGCTCAGGAGATCACCACGCTCCATTCCGGCCTTCCGGGGCATGGCGCCGACGAGCAGCGCCCAACTGGTGCCGGAGAACGCATGGTTCAGGTCGCTGGTCGGCTCCATGCCGGCAAGGAGCGGGAAGGCACAGTCGTCGAGCTCCATGCAGACGCCGTTCAGGGCCTTCATCGCTGGCTCGACCTCGAGCAGGCGGAGAACGACAGGCTGGTCCGGCCCGAGGAGGGCGCCGGAGGCGATGCGGAACAACAGCGAGTAGCCGATCTGCCCGGCGGCGCCGGTCACGGTCACATGGACGGGGGCTTTGGTCATAGTTCGCCCAGCGTATTCGTCCGCCCCGGGGTTCGTTGCGGGTCGACACTCAACCGGGAACGGCGATCACGAAACCGCACGAGGCAGGGGAGTTCACTCCTGCGGTCGGGTTGCGTAGGCCGCCGCCTGCATGGTGAAGAGTTCCGCGTAGCGGCCGCCGCGGGCGAGGAGGTCGTCATGGCTCCCGACCTCGACCACGCGGGCGCCGTCCATCACGACGATGAGGTCGGCCATCCGCACGGTCGAGAACCGGTGGGAGATGAGCACGACCACGCGTCCGTCGATGGCCTGCGCCCTCGACGCTTCGGCGAACTGCTCGAACAACGCATGCTCGGTTTCGGCATCGAGCGCAGCGGTCGGCTCGTCGAGGATCACGACCAGAGGCGCGTCGCGCATGAACCCCCGCGCCAGCGCCAGCTTCTGCCATTGGCCGAAGCTGATGTCCGCACCTCCCTCCCACGTGGGTCCGAGCTGGGTGTCGAGACCGTACGCGAGGCGGTCGACTACGTCCTGGGCGCCCGCACGGTCGATCGCCACTTCGCCCGCCGGTCGGTCGTCGAGGCGGGGCAGGTCGCCGAGGCCGACGGTCCGCTGCGCCTGGAATTCGAACCGGTAGAAGTCCTGGAAAGCGCCGGCCAGCCGCTCGCGCCAATCGGCTGAGCTGATCGTCGCCAGATCGACACCGTCCGCGGTGATGCGGCCGCCGGTCGGGCGATACATCCGGGCGAGCAGCTTGACGAGCGTCGACTTGCCAGCACCGTTCTCCCCGACGATGGCGACCACCGAACCGGCCGGAAAGGCCACCGATACGTCATCGAGCACGGCACGCGGTGTTCCCGGGTACGAAAAGCTGACGTGCTCGAAGGCGATACCGGTGCTGAGGATCTTCGGGGCCGGTACACCAATTCCGGTGTCCTGGGCCGCGGCATAGTCCTCCAACCAGGTGAGGCGGCGCGAAGAGTCGAGCCAGAAACCCCGGAGGAATCCGAGTTCGCCGGCGGTGGCGCCGACGTACATCGCCAGGCGCATGCCCGCAGTGACGACGAGTACGACGGAACCGACGGAACGGCCGAGTCGCTCGGACACGAAGACGATCGCGGCCACGTAGCCCGCCCCGAACACCGCCCACGCGCCCGCCTGCCACGCCGCCGTGGCGATCCGCACGTTCGCCTTGGGTCGATACGAACGCTCGAAGGCTGCCGCGCGCTCCGCCGCGACCCAGTCGCCGGTTCGGGTGACCCGGACCTCCTTGCCCGCGGCCGCGGTGGTCGCCAGCACGAACAGGTGGCGGGCCAGGCGGGTGTTGGCGATCACGGACTCCTCGACGTTGCGCTCCACTCCGGGCCGCCACGTGGACACCCACACGGCCGGAAGCGCGCAAAGCACCAGTGCGATCAGCGCCGGGTGGATCGACGCCAGCAGCGCAACGGTGACGGCGAGACGCACGATCCAGCCGAGCGTCGAGAACAGCGACATGAAGAGGTGATCGAGCGCGAACACCTGATCGCGAAGCATGGCGAGACGATCGAGGTAGGCAGGGCGCTCGTGGTGCTCCACCGTCGGCACGCTCGCCTGCAATTTCGCGACGTGGGACTCGAGCGCAATGGCCACGCGATCGCGGAACCGACGCCCGACGCGGTTCGACAACACGCGCAGCACCCAGGTGCCGGCGACGCATATCGCCAAGCCGATGACGGCCACCCGAACGAGGCCACCGTCGCTCTTGGCGATGCCGTCGACGAGCAGCTTCAGCCACAACGCGAGCAGCGCATCAGGCAGCATCATCAGGAGCGCGAGCGACAGGGAGAGGCCGAGAAGGCGTGGCTCGGCGCGATAGCCCAGCTGGAACGTCCGCCACAGTGACGAGAAGCCCCCCGGCAACGGCTCGGGTTCGTCACCGACCGGGCCGGCGCCGCCAACGGTTTCAGCGAGCGGCTCAGAGGGTGTCATGGACGACCTCCTGGCCGTGCTCGTCGACCTCGGGTGTGGCCTCGCCATCGGCGAAACGAGAGGCTTGGAGCTCGAACATCGTGCGGTACCGGCCCCCCAGGGCGATCAGCTCATCGTGGGTTCCCTGCTCGATGACCCGACCCCCTTCCACGACGCAGATCCGGTCAGCCAGGCGAACGGTCGAGAAGCGATGCGAGATCAGGATGGTCGTGCATCCCTTCGTGGCCCGGAGCACCCGCTCGAAGATCTCGGTCTCGCCGCGCACGTCGAGCTGTGCCGTCGGCTCGTCGAGCAGCACCACGTCGGCGCCCATACGAACGGCGCACAGGGCCCTCGCAATCGCGACGCGTTGCCACTGTCCTCCGGAGAGATCGGTGCCACCCGCATAGCCCTTGGAGAGCACGGTGTCGAGGTTGCCCTCGGCGATGCCTTCGGCTCCGGCATCGGCGAGCGCCGCGCGGACCACATCTTCGGGGGCACCGAGCGGCGCGACGTTCGTGCGGAGGGAAAGTTCGAAGCGCACATAGTCCTGGAACACCGCTGTCACTCGGCGCCGCCAGTCGTCGGCCGTGAGCGTTGTCAGCGGCGAGCCGCCGATGTCGATACGCCCCTCGTTCGGGTCGTAGAGGCGGCAGATGAGCTTGGCGATCGTCGTCTTGCCAGCCCCATTCTGGCCGACGATGGCGAGCGACTTGCCTGCGGGGATCGTGAGGTCGAGATGATCGAGAACGTTGCGCTCTCCGTCGCTCCCGTAGGCGAACCGCACGTCGCGGAACGCAATCTCGGGGGCAAGGTCGTGCGGCACGGAGCCGGTCGACGACCCGGCGGCCGTGCTGAGTGCACCCGCCTTCGCCATGGCCGGTTCGAGCCTCGAGAGTGCTTCGACCGGAGCACTCGCGCCGTCGAGCGCCCAGTTGAGTCCCCCGAACGCGATCGCCGAGACGCCGATCGCGGCCTGCACGAACACGACGGCGCGCGCCGTCGAGAGATCGCCATTGTTGGCGGCGACGCCGATCGCCCAGAACACGAGGCCGTTCGCAACCGCCACGATCGCGATTGCACCCGCGAGCGACTTCTCGCGCAGCTTCGTCGCCTCGTACTGGAGCTCATACAGCTTCGTACGTGTACTGATGAATCGCTCCGTCACCCAACCGGCGAGTCCGAAGAACCGCAACTCCTTCGACGGCAGCGCGTCGACCGCGAGGCGATACGAGTAGTCGGCATGGCGCTGCGCGGTGCGAACCTCGTCGGTGTTGCGGTCGCGCCAGACGCCGCTCTCCCGCAGGAGCCAATGCGTCGCCACCCATCCGGCCACGACGACGGGCGGCGCCCACCACGTGAAGCCGAACAGCACGAACGCCGCAACCGTTCCGATGACGAGGTCGAGAATCCCGCCGGTGAGGAAGTCCATGCTGATCGAGAGCGGAGGACCCATGATCCCCTGATCGAAGTCGCGCGCCATCGTGAGGTCGTTGGCAAGTTCCGGCCGCTCGAGATGACCGATGCCATCGGGGCTCACTCCGGCGAGGGTGAGCCTGTCGTAGAGATGTGACGCGACGCGATCACCCAGGTTCGAACTGACCATGGTGTGCACCGGAAGGAGCACCACCAGCAACATGAAGCTGATGCCCACGCCGATCAGTGGAGCGGTCGCCGACACATCGCGCGAAATGGCCGAGACGAGCCAGCCGAAGCACACCGAGAGCGCAGTCGGCAGGATCCCGCGGACGAGTAGCAGCAGCCACCAGGTGAACGACCAGCCGGGCGAGGCGCCGTGGAGTGCCGCGAAGAATCGCATCACCTTGCGCGTCTGAGACGCTCGGAACCGCTCGATCACCCCTTCATCATCGCCGATCGCCGCCGGACTCCGACGGGCCGATCGATCTCCCCTGGCAGCTCGCCGCCCGAGGTCGCACCGATCAGATCGCCCGCATGCGGTTGTTGCGGGGGTTGTGCTCCAACTCCGCCTTTCCGAGGCGTTCCATGAGCGGCGGCACGTACATCCCGAACCGGCCACGCAGTCCCTTCTTCAGGCCGTACCAGCCACCGACAGGATTCGCCGCCGAACGTCCCCAGGCCTCGACGGTGCCGTCTTTGGCCGGCTTCTGTTCGTCGGCCGACCCGAGGTCCATCCAGTCCCCGTGGCCCACGAGCATGGCGTGGAGATCGTCGAGACAACGAGCGTCGTAGAGCAGGACCGTCTTGCCAACCGTGCACACGATCACCTTC
The DNA here is from genome assembly GCA_031423635.1 of Acidimicrobiia bacterium. GTDB lineage: Bacteria > Actinomycetota > Acidimicrobiia > Acidimicrobiales > JANYDT01 > JANLQX01. Next base: position 9,545 of record JANPFX010000083.1, read on the forward strand.
ACCCCGTCTCGTTGGTCCAGGTGCATCGTGTACTCCGACGTGAGCGGCGGCGTCTGCAAGACCCACGGATCGTCAGGCGTTCCGGATCCTTTGCCAGCGGCGGAGGTGGTCGTCATGGGGAGGCTCCCGTCGGCTCTTGCTCTTTCGGTAGAAACCGAATTCTACCGAACGTCGGCACCTGCCGTCGTCCGCGTCAGCCCGGAGCGATGACGTCAGCAAAGCGCGGTGCACCTGGTTCCAACGGAATTCGGGCGGCCCGGGCGGCGAAGCTGATGGCGTGGTACCAGCCGGTCAACATCAAGAGATCGAGGACCTGGCGCTCGTCGAACACCGACCGGAGGCGCTCCCACAGGTCGTCGGTGAGGTCCGACGATTCGTGCAGCGAGTCGACGGCGTTCCCCAACCCGGTAAACCCGTCCGAGGCAGCTCGAGCGGTCGACCGCTCATGGCGGCGCTGGATCTTCTCGGGCATCGGTGGCTGCTGCGCGTCGTGTGGGAACTCCGTGACGGCCCGGTCGGATTCCGCGCTCTGGCCCAACAATGCGATGGTGTCTCGACCGCCGTGCTTCGTGACCGTGTCCTCGAGCTCGCCGACGCCGGCATCGTCGACCAGAACGACGAACGCCACTACCGTTTGACCCGGCTCGGACAGGAATTGATCGTCGCTCTGACGCCCATCGACGAATGGTCCAAGCGGTGGGCCAACACCCTGCGTCGTTGAAGCCGAACGCCGCTGGAGGCAGCGACGCCGTCGTCAGTGGCGGAAGTGGCGACGGCCGGTGAACACCATGGCGATGTCGTGCTCGTCGGCGGCGGCGATGACTTCCTCGTCGCGCATCGAACCGCCCGGCGCGATCACCGCACGAACGCCTGCCGTGGCGACCACATCGAGGCCATCTCGGAACGGGAAGAACGCGTCGCTCGCACACGCACCGCCCATCGCCCGCTCCCCAGCCTTTCGCACCGCGATCTGCGCGGCATCGACGCGGCTTTGCTGGCCGGCACCGATCCCTGCGGCCATCGAGTCGTTGGCGATGACGATCGCGTTCGACGACACGTGCGCACACACAACCCATGCGACCGCGAGATCGCGCCACTCATGCTCCGACGGAGACCGCTTCGTGACGACGGTCCACTCGTCGCGCCTGGCGAGGTCCTCGCCGATCACATCGGGTGTCTGGACGAGCAGGCCTCCGTCGATGGAGCGCACGGAGAGCGGAGCCGCTCCGGGCGGAGGCGCCGACAGAACCCGGAGGTTCTTCTTCGACAGGAGCAGCCCGAGGGCGTCGTCGTCGTAACCCGGAGCGATCACCACTTCGCTGAAGACCGGAGCGAGCGATTCGGCGAGTGCCAGAGGGACACGCTGATTGATGGCGACAATTCCGCCGAACGCCGAAACGGGGTCACCGAGATGGGCGAGCCGGTAGGCCGTCGAGACGTCCGACGCAACTGCGGCACCGCAAGGGTTCGCATGCTTGATGATCGCGACGGCCGGCGCAATCCCGTCTGCGCCGCCTGCCGCTGCGAGATCGTGCACCAGACGCCATGCCGCGTCGGCGTCATAGACGTTGAGATAGCTGAGCTCCTTGCCACCGTGCTGCGTTGCACGGTCCCACCAGCTCGACGCACCGTGCAAGCGGTATCGCGCACCTCGTTGGTGCGGATTCTCGCCGTAGCGAAGCGTTTCGGCGTGTTCCAGCGCGAGCCCGATGGTGGGCGGAAAGCCGCCGGTGTCCGAATCATCTGTATACGTATCAAGCCATTGAACGATCGCCGCGTCGTATGCCGACGTGTGGGCGAACGCCTTTCGGGCAAGACGGACACGGGTCGATGTGGAGAGCGCGCCGGACGCCATGAGTTCGGCGATGACCGGCCCATAGTCCGCCGGATCGACGACGACGCCGACGGCATCATGGTTCTTGGCCGCTGATCGGAGCATCGACGGACCGCCGATGTCGATCAACTCGACGGAAGGATCGGACGAGAACGGATAGAGATTGCACACCACGAGGTCGATCGGCGTGATGCCGTGGGCAGCAATGGTCTCGAGGTGTTCGGGAAAGTCGCGACGGGCGAGGATGCCTCCGTGAATCGCTGGATGAAGTGTCTTGACACGGCCGTCGAGCATCTCGGGAAACCCGGTCACGTCCTCGACCGAGAGGTGGTCGATCCCGGCGGCGCGGAGTGCGGCCGAGGTACCGCCACTGGAGACGATCTCGACGTCCAGCGAGCGCAGGGAGCGGGCGAAGTCGACGATGCCGGTCTTGTCGAAGACCGAGAGCAGTCCTCTCACGTGCGCCACACAGGATCTCTCGGCGGGTCGAACTGGGTGGGTTGCCGCGCGCCCTGCACTGCCGCGAATGCCTGCGGCACCCAGCGCTCCAGACCGATGAGCGGCGTCGGGAGGTTGTCCTCCCGGAACCATCCAACATCGGTGGCTTCGAGTGGATGCGGCTGCAGCGTGCCTCCCGTGGCCCGGCAGAAGAAGACGATGGAGTAGAGCGGAACGGTGGTGAAGCCGTGGCGCATCCCATCGACGATCGAGAGCACCGAGACCGGTTCGCACTCGATGCCGGTCTCCTCCCGTACCTCCTTGACCGCTACTTCCGCCGGTGAGTAGCCGATGTCGGCCCAGCCGGTGGGGTAGAGCCAATGCCCGGAATCGGCACGCTGGAGCAGCAACAGCTCACCGTCGTCGTTGCCGACCACTGCGCCGACCGCGATCTTCGGTGTCACGTAGCCGGGGACGCCGCTTCCGACGCTGCGCATCCACTCACCGTGAAGCTCCTCACGAACGAGATCGTGACCGGCGGCCACCCGCATGTCCGACGCGACGTGGAGGATCTCCTCGTAGCGCTCACGCTCGTACTGCACTTGGGAGAAGCCGAGTCCGGTGCGGGCGATCCCGGCGAGCGTCTCACTCCAGCGCAGCAGCTCCGCCCGGGTGACCCGGTCGGACGTCACAACGTTTCCCGGTTCAAGTTCAGTGTCGCGTTGTCGCCGATGAGGCGGAACGGGGCACCGCGAACTGCACGCAAGCTCATGTCGTCTCGCCGTTCTCGGGCTCCTCGACAGCCCATCCCACTCCACTTATAGCCCGAGGTTCGAAGAAGATGCAGTTCTCCGGGCAATCGAACGGAATGACCTGCGCCATGTCGAGGCGGCACTTCTCGATGATTCCCGCCGGCGTGGACCGAGACGAATAGTGGCGGCAATCGTTTCGCACGGCCATGGACCCCAGGGTAGCGGGCACCCCCGGCAACGATCTCCCGGTCACTGGAACAAAGGAACCAAGAGGCTAGTTATCTTTGATTAGTTACTTACTGTTCATAATCAAGGGAGACGCCATGACCCGCATTCTTCGCCTCAACGCCGGGGCCAACCACGCCGACTCGGTCAGCCGGCCGCTGGCCACCGCGCTCATCGACGGCTTCGCCAGAAAAGGACCGGTCGACGTCACGACCGTCGAACTGAGTGAAGGACTCCCGTTCGTCGATGCCGCGTGGGTTTCCGGTGAGCCGACCGCGGCCGCCATTTCCGACGCGTACATCGCACAACTCGAAGCTGCCGACGTCCTCGTGATCACCGCTCCGATCTACAACTTCTCCGTCCCTGCCGCCCTCAAGGCATGGATCGACCAGATCGCCAAGGCGGGACGCACCTTCTCCTACGTCGGCCCGGGGCAGGTCGAAGGCCTTCTCAAGGACAAGAAGGCATACGTCGTGATCACCGCGGGAGGTGTCAAGCTCGGGTCGGAGTGGGACTTCGCTTCGCCGTACCTGCGCCACGTCCTCGGCTTCGTCGGGATCACCGACGTCGCGTTCATCGACGCCTCGGGTCTGGCCCTCGACCCCGAGCAGTCGGTCAGCGGCGCACGCGCCCAGATCAGCACCCTCCTGGCCGCATAGCGCTTCGGAGCGAGGTGCAGCCTCGCTGGATGGGCTATGCCTTCGACAGGGTTCCCGCCGGGAGCGGTCATCGATGAGCGCACAGTCCACTTGGAGCCAGCGGCCGAGCTGGTTACGCTTACGGACCGAGTGCGGGACGATGAGGTTGGCCAATGTCGACGCCGAGGAACACCACCACCAACGAAGCCGGCGTGGCGTCGACCAACGGCGCGTACTGTCCCTTTTTCCATCACGTCATCGAGCTGATCGGACGGCGATGGACCGGCGCCATCCTGCTGGTCCTGGCGAGTGGGCCGTCGCGGTTCTCCGGCCTCCGTCATCAGATCCCGGGTCTGAGCGACCGGCTCCTCTCCGAACGGCTCGACGAACTCGAAGACGAAGGGATCGTCGAGCACCGGGAGCTCAACGACCACACCTTCTACCAACTATCGGAGAAGGGCGCAGGACTGCGACCCGTCATCGATGCGATCGAGACTTTCGCCCAGGCGACGGCGTGTGATCAACGCCAGTCAGACCGACCCGGCCGTCGCGCCGACAAAGGCTCGCCGCTCCTTCAGCGCTGATGCCGGGCACGGTGGGCGAACGCCTTGGTGACACCCCACCGCAGACCGGCTTCGTGCACCGAAGGGCCGAGATCGGCAAACGCCCGGGGCGTGATGGCGAACACGTCGTCGGGCTGCGCGGTGATGTCGGCCGGATCGCGTTGCACAGGAGCGATCCCATGGGAGAGGAGCATCTCGGTCAGAGGAAGGTGGGTCTGCCGAAGAACGGTCAAGGGAGTGCCACGCTGCGCGTCGACGTCAGCAGCAAGCAGACCGGCCAGACGCGGCGCCGCCAGCTTCGCGATCTCGTCCCCGGCCGTTCGGCCGTCTTGGGCAAGTGCCACACCTCCGAGACGCACTGCCTGCCGTTCGGCCCACGGGCCGAGCGCGTCGAGGATGGCCTCGCCGAGGGCCAGGCCGGCCTCAGCAAGCAATACGTCCGGAGTCTCGCCCGCTGGCCGATCGTCGCTCACGACTCCACAGTCGCACACCTTCACTGGCATGCTCGGTGGATGCACCGACCTCCACGGATCGAACCCGGCCCGGGACAGGAGTCCGTCTGGGACTATCCCCGACCGCCCCGGGTCGAACCCTCCGACGAACTCGTCGAAGTCGTCTTCGGCGGCGTGCTCATCGCCTCGACGCGACGATCGCTCCGGGTTCTCGAGACCAGCCACCCGCCTGCGTACTACCTCCCGATGGCCGACGTCTCGGCCGAGCACATCCGACCGAGCGGAACCCGGCCGACCTTCTGCGAGTGGAAGGGCCTCGCCAGCTACTTCACGTTCGTCGCCGGAGGCTACGTCGACCGGGACTGCGCCTGGACGTACACCAACCCGACCAAGGGGTACGAAGCAATCACCGATCACCTCGCGCTCTATCCGGGCCGCATGGACGAGTGTCGGGTCAACGGCGAGATCGTCGTCGCCCAGGAGGGGGGCTTCTATGGCGGATGGATCACCAGCCGCGTTGTCGGGCCCTTCAAAGGTGGGTCCGGGACCTGGGGCTGGTGAAGCGTGCACTCTGCGGTCCGCCCATGACCAGCAGCGCGTGGACGACGACGGGCCCGAGCAATCCGAACCGACACGTCGGTAGGCTCCCTCAGATCCGACGGTCCCTCCCACTTCGTTCCTCTGGCCTCGCCGTACTGGTGGGCCTCGCCGGGCTTGTGGTGACGACGACCGGATGCACGTCGGCCAAAGAACCGTTGAGCACCCCTGCCGCCACGGCATCGACGACCTCGGCGCCGACGACGACGCGACCGCCGATCACGCGGAACGCGACCATCGTGCTCGTCGTCCCCGCGAGTGGGCCGCTCGAGGGACTCGGCACAGAAGCGCGCGAGGGTCTCGAGCTCGCCATCCGACACGCCACAGAAGACGGCAAGCTTCCGGCCGACATGAACGTGCGCATCCGCGTCCTCGACGAAAGCGCACGCAACTTCTCGCGTGCCGTCGATCGTGCCGTTCGAAGCGAGGACGTGATCGCCATCACCGGAGGACTTCTCGAGTCGACCGAAGACGTGCTCTCCCCGCTCGCACGGCGTCGCAAGATCGCTCTCTTCACGTTCACCTGGGGACAGGGAAACGAACCGGCATCATCGGTCCGTGTCGGGCCGTCCAGGTCGAGCCTCGCGGACGAGGCGGCACGCTACATCGTCGCGGCGAATCCGAACGTTGCGTCGATCGCCCTCATCGCCACACCCGGGGCGGCGGGCTCAGTGACCATGCGTGATGCCATCGCCGCGAAGATGGCACCGGTCGACGCGGCATCTACCGGTGGACCTGTCGTCACGACCAACTCGCCCGCAGACGTCACTCTGCTCGAGCAGGTCCCCCTCATCGTCACCGGAGACGGCGACGCGTCATTCGAACGATACGCGCGCCTACGGATTGCCCCATCTGCCGAACCACCATCGCTCGTCGTTCCGGGCGATGCCCTCGGTTGTCGCACTGCCCCCGATGGGCTGGCCGAGGGAACCCGATGCGTCTCGCGTGGATCCTGGCACGGACCGGGCCGGGCGGCGGTCGCGTTCCGTGAGGACACCGCGGCTGCCGCGATCACACCGTCGTGGGCGACCGTGGTCGCCTATGACGCCGGCTCGCTCGTCGCTCGGATCGCCGGGCCGGCGGCCCTTACGCGTTCGGGTGCTCCGAAGGACTTGCGGGCAGCATTGCTCAAAGCGAAGACCGCCCCCATGTTCGCCACGTTCACCGGTGTGAGCGGGCGACTGAAGCCCGGCGAGGGCTTCATCGGCAACGCTCAGGTCCTGCGATCGGAAGGTGGGGTCTGGGTCGCCGATCTCCTCGGTGCTACCGGGTGAGTTCGCCGAACACCACTTCGGGCGCGTCGACCATTCCGGAGATGAACGGTCCGAACTCGCCATAGAGCGCCGAGGCCTCATCGAAGCGCATGGTGTACACAACCTCTTTCAGGTCGGCTGGATCGTGGGCGAAGAGCGTCACACCCCATTCGTAGTCGTCCACGCCCGTCGAGCCGGTCACGAACTGGGAGATGCGTCCCGCGAACGTTCGGCCCGACGTGCCGTGATCGTGCATCAGCCGATTGCGGTCGTCGAAGGGAAGAGTGAACCAGTTGGCATCGGCGGCGCCGACGCCACGGCGCTTCGACATCGGGTAGAAGCACACGGCGCGCATTCCTTGCGGGGGCATCGTTCCGGGGTAGAGCCGCGGCCGCGTCATCGCCTCCGGGGCTCCCTTGGCGTACTCGGACACTTCGGTGAACGACACATAGGAATCGACAAGCAGCAACCCGGCACGGCTGAGCTCGGTCTGGAGCCGGCGAAGGCGCCACAGGTCGGGCCCCACGACCATCGTGCCGACATCGGCCTTGTGCCCGAGAGTGGCGAACGTGATCACCTGGTGATCGTCGGCGATGCACGACTTGACGGCCGACGTCGCGGCCTCGGCATCCGTGGTCGGCGTGATCTTCCAGAACAGGTGGAGAACTCCCCAACCAACCTTCGGCGACAGCGGCTCAGTCATGGCCCCCAGCGTAGGGGTCATCGATCGTTGCGTTATCGGCGCGCCGGACGCGAATCGTGCGCAAGCGCACCGATCCCGGCGCGAAACTTGCCCGGTGGGTGGACGAGCGTGGGCGTGGGCTGGGTGCGTCGCCATCACCGTCTCCATGATCACACCGCTCACGATGGCGGCGGCCACGGCCAACCCCGACCCCCGGACAACCAGGACCTCCGCCCCCACCACCCCGGCGTCGTCGGGCCGATGGGTCACCATCCTCGGGAGAGGCTTCGGGCATGGTGTCGGCATGGCTCAGGACGGCGCCTACTGGATGGGACGCCAAGGTCGCTCGTCCAGAGAGATCCTCCGCCACTTCTACCCCGGCACCGCCCTGGGCTCTCGGAGCGGCACGATCCGGGTTCCTCTCGGCGGGGCGGGAACCGTCACCCTCACGCTCGGAGAGGGCGGAACCGTCGGTGGGAGACGGGTCGCACCCGGCGGCTCCGTCAGCGTGCGACCGGGTGATGGGGAACTGATCGCCACGGTGATCGCTCCACCCGATCTGACCGGTGCGACGTCGGGATCCCGGGCTCCGGCGCTGGCGATGGAGCCGATCTCCCTCCGCCTGCAGACGCCAACGGCTCCGGGTGACACCCCGGCCTCGACTCCGGCACTCGCGCCGGCGCTTCCGCCCCCGACCCCGCAGCTCCCGGCCACCCCATCGTCGTCAGAACCGTCGGCCGGTGCCCTGTTCCTGCCCGGCATGCTCCCGGACCCGCCTGCCCCTTCGACAACGGAACCGGCTCCCGTCGCATCGCCGTCGGACCTGCCGATCCCGCCGCTGAAGAACGAAGCCGAGGACCCGGCCTCGCCTCCGCCCTCCGCCACGCCCGCAGAGGGATCGCCCGACACGATGCGCGGCGACCCGATCGTCGTCACCGCGACCGATGGGGGCACCGTGACCTACGCCGGCAAGCGGTACCGGGGTTCATTCGAACTGCGCGCGCGGGACGGCATCCGCATCGTCAACGAACTCGACGTCGAGCAGTATCTGCGCGGCATGGGGGAGATCACCGATCCGGGATGGCCTGCGGCCGCACTCGAGGCGCAGGCCATTGCCGCTCGGACGTACGCCTTTCGTACGATGGCGTCCGCCGGAGAGGTTTGCCCGACGCAGCGCTGCCAGGTCTACGTCGGCGCTCGAGCCGAGTACGGAGCGATGGATGCCGCCGTCGCAGCGACACGAGGCAAAGTCGTGACCTACGACAACGGCAAGCTCGCCGTCACGTTCTACTCGGCGAGCGGCGGAGGGACGATCGCCACGCCCCTGGAAGCGTTCGGAGGATCCGGCGACTTCCCGTACCTGCAATCCGGTACGTACCCGACCGGCGACCTCAAGTCGTGGGTCGTCACCATGACGATCGACGAGATCGCCCGACGTGTCGGCTACCCGGGACGGGCGTCACGCGTAGAAGTGACGCAGGTCGGTCCGTCCGGTCGAGCCACGGAAGTCACCGTGGGCGGCGACGCTGCCGACCTGACGATCGATGGGCCGCGGTTCGACGCCGCCCTCGGCTTGCGCTCCACCCTGTTCACCCTGCAGCAATCGGAAACGCCCTCACTCGAGGGCCTCGGTGATGTGGACGTGCTCCGTCCGTCTGAATCTGCCCAAACCGACGATGACGGAGCGGCGAGCGAGGTGTTCGCCCAGACCGGCTTCTTCGAGTCCTCCGGTTCGTACCAGGAGCCGATGCCGTCCGCGTCCGACGCAGTGACGCCCAACTCGGTGGCGACGCCCGAGTCGGTGACTTCGGCGGAGCCGTCGCCTCGAACCACCGCGTCGCGGCTGTCCGGACGCAGGACCGGAGACGCTTCCTCCGCCCGACCTGTCCCGGCCACCAGCAACCAAAGTCAGCAGAGCGACGGGTTCTTCGTAGGCGCGCTTACTGCAGTCGGAGCGGCCACCCTCGCCGTCACCCGGCGTTGGGTGCGCACGCGCCGAGGACGGCTCAAACGACCACGTTGACCTGCACAGGAAACGCGATCGACACCGTGTATCCACTGAGCACGACGCTCACCGTCGGCTGGTAGAACCCCGACACCGCACTCGCTGATGCGGAGAAGCTGACGTCGAATGACAACCCCGCGACCGACGTCTGGGAGAGCCCGACCGCGAGTCCTGTCGGCACCGAGCCGGCGCTCACGATCGCCGTACCCGAGAAGCCCGGCAGGCGATTCAGGTTCACCCGGTAGGCCACGAACGTGGCGCCGCCAGGAAGGATTGGACCGGCTAGAAGGACCTCAGCTGTTGGCGCGAACGACTGCGGAGCTCCGGGCGCAACCGTCGTTGTCGTCACCGCGGGTGCCGTCGTGTCGACCACGAGTTCCAAGGCGAGGGTCGCGGATGTTCCGCCCCCGATGGCGGTGACGAGGAATGATTGATACCCCCCAGGAGTGATTCCGGCCGTCGTCGTCAGGGTCATCGTCGTCGTCGAGGTCGTCGGGTTCGTTGCAAGAACCGCGCGGACACCGGCAGGGAGACCGCTCACGCTCAAGGTGGTCGGTTCCGTCGATCGCGATTTCGCGGTCAGCAGGTAGGTCGCGCTGCCCCCCGGAACGGCAAGCCGTCGAGGAACGTCGCTCGAAATGGTGAGCCCCGGCTGGGCAACCGTCGTCGGGGGTGCGGTGGTCACCGCGGCCGTGGTCGGTGGGAGCGGCTGCGGAGCGGGCGCAGTCGTCGGCGGGAGAGGGATGACCTTCGGCGCGACCGGTCGTTTCGCCGTTCGTTTCTTGGTGGCGGCGTCCGCCGAAGGGACAGCGATCAGGCCCAGCACAATCATGGCTGCGACGCCGGCCTGCAAAACACGGACACGCGAACGAAAACTGGAATGGACCAGAGTGATCATGCACTCCACCGTATGCGAACGAACGATCCGGCGTCACCCCTCGACCGAGCCGCGAATGTGGAACGGAGGCGTTGCAGCACGCGCTCGCTGCGCCGGTCAGCCGATGACGAGGGTGACTTCGCCTGACTTCTTCAGACCTTTGGAGATGCCGGTGATGGTGAACGGATAGCGACCCGGACGCATCGCCACCGTCGAACTGAGCCACAGCACCGTCCTCTTCGTGCTGACCTTCTCGGAGAAGCCGTGCCACACGCCGTCGGGCAGTCCGGACACGAAGTACTCGATGGACCCGTTGTAGCCGGTGTCGTAGATCGGTTCGATCTCGTACTGCACCTGCCCACCCGTGACCAACGTCCTCCCATCACCGGTGACCCGGAAGCCGAACGACGGAGCGAGTCCGGAGGGGTCGATCGTCGAGGTCGTCGTCGAACCGGCCACGCTCGTCACGCGGAGGGTCATCGTCGCCCAGGCCTGGGCACCAGCGAAGGACCCGATGACGCGGAGCGGATAGTCGGCAGGCACTGCGTTCGACGGAACGTCGATACGCAGGACCGCAAGACCCGTCGCCGGATTCGGACTCAGGGTGGCCGCCATTCCACCTGGGAGGCCGACGAGGCTGAGCGCGATCGGATTCGATGCCCCCCGTTGGGCGATCACGATGGAGAACGCGACCGTCGACCCGACAACCGCTTCGGCCCGATCATTGACCGCCACCACCTCGAACGGTGCGATGGCGAGAGGCGGCACCGTGGTCGTCGGTGCTGAAGTGGTCGGCGCGGACGGAGGAGGTGAAGTCGACGTCGGCGGCACCGGAGGGACCGTCGTCGTCGGTGCCGGGGCGGTGATGGTGACTCCGGCGACCTGGGTCGGCACAAACCTGACCGTCGTCCGCGCGGGCTTCTCCGGGGTCTTGGTCGTCCGCTTCAGGGTCTTCTTCGTCGGACGTTTCAAGGTGGTCGAGGCCTTGGGCGTCGCGGACGCACCCGATACGGCCGACGGCGGCGTCACGAGAAACGTCAACACGGCGATCGCTGCGAGCGTCGCGACGGACCGCCGGGTACGGACACCCGACCGAGAGAAACGACGCAGATCCACGCCCACCATCGTCTCGCGAACGTGAGCGGAATGGTCGGATTGCCGTATGCGCGCGTAGCGCCGCGGAGACTCGCTGCGCTGATGTCGCAACGACAAACCGCCGCCGTCTCGAGAGACGGCGGCGGCTCAGATGCTCGGAACTGCTGGCCGGAAGATTCGGCCAGCGCGTGCCGCTAGTAGTCGTCCATGCCTCCGCCCATCGGGGCGGCGGCTTCCTTTTCCGGCTTGTCCACGATGACGGCCTCGGTGGTGAGGAAGAGCGCCGCGATCGACGCAGCGTTCTGCAACGCCGAACGCGTCACCTTGCCGGCGTCGATGACGCCGGCCTTGACGAGGTCCTCATACTCGCCCGTGGCGGCGTTGAGACCTTCGGAGGGCGTCGTCATCGACCGGACCCGGTCGACGACGACGCCACCTTCCATACCGGCGTTGATGGCGATCTGCTTGATCGGCTCCTCGACCGCCTTTGCGACGATGCGGGCACCGGTCGCCTCATCACCCTTCAGGGTGTCGGCAACGGCGAGGATCGCCTTCTGGGCACGGAGAAGCGCGACACCGCCACCGGGCACAACGCCCTCTTCGACGGCGGCCTTCGTGGTGGACACGGCGTCTTCGATGCGGTGCTTCTTCTCTTTGAGCTCGACCTCGGTCGCCGCGCCGACCTTGATGACGGCAACGCCGCCGGAGAGCTTGGCGAGGCGCTCCTGGAGCTTTTCGCGGTCGTAGTCGGAGTCGGTGTTCTCGATCTCCGCCTTGATCTGGGAGATGCGGCCCTTCACGTCTTCAGCCGAACCGGCGCCTTCGACGATGGTGGTCTCGTCCTTGGTGATGACGATCTTGCGAGCCTTGCCGAGGAGGTCGAGGGTGACGTTCTCCAGCTTGAGACCGACTTCCTCAGACACGACCTGGCCCCCGGTGAGGATGGCGATGTCCTGGAGCATGGCCTTGCGGCGCTCGCCGAAGCCCGGAGCCTTGACGGCGACCGACTTGAACGTGCCACGGATCTTGTTGACAACCAAGGTGGCAAGCGCCTCGCCTTCGACATCCTCGGAAAGGATGAGGAGCGGCTTGCCGGTCTGCATGACCTTCTCGAGCACCGGGATCATGTCGCGAACGGCAGAGATCTTCGTGCTGACGATCAGGATGTACGGGTCTTCGAGAACCGCCTCCATGCGCTCCATGTCGGTGGCGAAGTAGGGCGAGGTGTAGCCCTTGTCGAAGCGCATGCCTTCGACGAGATCCATCTGCATGCCGAAGGTCTGCGACTCCTCGACGGTGATGACGCCGTCCTTGCCGACCTTGTCGATGGCCTCGGAGATGAGAGCACCGATCTCGGTGTCGGCGGCGGAGATCGACGCGACCTGGGCGATCTTGGCCGGGTCGCCGTCGACCGACTGGCTGATCTCCTTGATGGCCTCGATTGCCGCTGCGACCGCCGCCTCGATGCCCTTCTTGAGGCTCATCGGGTTGGCACCGGCGGCAACGTTACGAAGGCCCTCGCGGACCATGGCACCGGCAAGCACCGTGGCCGTGGTAGTGCCGTCGCCGGCAACGTCGTCGGTTTTCTTCGCAACCTCTTTGACCAACTCGGCGCCGATGCGCTCGTAGGGATCTTCGAGGTCGATCTCCTTGGCGATGGACACACCGTCGTTGGTGATCGTGGGGGCGCCCCACTTCTTTTCCAGCACGACGTTGCGGCCCTTCGGGCCCAGCGTCACCTTTACGGCGTCGACGAGTTGCTGCATGCCCTTTTCCAGGCTGCGGCGGGCGGTTTCGTCGAAGGCGATCAATTTCGCCATGTTCGTCTCCTTTGAGAAGTACGGGTGAGGGATCAGAGGCGGCAAGGGGCCCAGACCACACACCCACCGCAAGGGTGGGAATGATCTGGCACTCACGGCCTTTGAGTGCCAACTCTACTCGCTCGCTGGGCATTCGTTGGCAGACGACACCGTCGAGTGCCAACGCGGTGATCCCTCAGGGCAGGAGGTCGGAGACGACCTCGCGTACGCATCGCAGCGGCGCGTTCCAGGCTTGAGCTGCCCCGAAGCGCTCGGTGAGGGACACCACGGAGATCATCGACGCGTCCAGCGATGACGGGAGCACGAAATCCTCGCCGAGGTCGCCGGCGATGACGACAACCGGGACACCGGCATCGCGAGCGAGTTCACAGACACCCCCGACGACCTTGCCGTTGAACGACTCCGTATCGCAGCGCCCTTCGCCGGTGTAAACGATGTCAGCAGCGGCTATGGCGTCCACGAGGCCGACCTCCTCGGCGACGAACGAGAAGCCGGAGGTGACACGGGCACCGATGCTGACCAGCGCTCCGGCAAGCCCGCCCGCCGCGCCGGTCCCCGGAATCGACCGGATGTCGATGCCGCGCTCGAGAACATAGCGATCGGCGAGTTGTTCGAGCCGACGGGTCAGCAGACCGACCTGCGCCGGTGACGCTCCCTTCTGCGGACCGAAGTCGGTGGCCGCCCCGGTGAACGTCGTCTGGACATCGCAGGCGACGAGAAAGTCGACGCCACGGAACCGGGCCAGAGGCGCCATCGCGTTCAAGGCGCCAAGGCCACCGTCGGTCGTAGCCGAGCCGCCGAGGGTGACGACGATGCGTTTTGCTCCGGCGACGAGGGCTTCGGCAATGAGCTGGCCGGTTCCGTAGGTCGTCGCATCGAGTGGACGATTCCGGTCCGGTCCACCGACCAAGTCGAGCCCCGACGCCTGGGCCATCTCGATGATGGCTGTGCGATCCCGCATCAACCACACCGCCTCGACCGGCTCACCCAGCGGGCCAGTCACGGTCGATCGGCGAAGCCGGCCGCCCTGCGCCGACAGTGCGCCGATGGTCCCCTCACCCCCGTCCGCCATGGGACGGACCAACGCCTCGAGGCCTCGCTCCCAGGCGACGTCAGCGACCACCCGGCACAGGTCCGAAGCGGATGCCGTGGAGCGGAACTTGTCGAAGCACGCCAGGACGACAGGCGTCGCCGGCGTCGGCATCGGTCTAGGCGCCGGCGACCGGTCCCGCCGTCGCCGTGGGCGCGTTGCCGCTTCCGGTCTGGGCAGCGAACCGGTCGGCCATCGCGGCGTCGACGACGACGAGAATGTCGTAGGGCTCGGCGACGGTGATCCCGGTCTTGACCGGCGGGGGCACGGGCATGGCGCCGATGGATCCGGTGATCCCCAGCAACGTCGCGATGTCCGACGCCTCGACCTGGAAATCGGCGTTGAAGTACACGACGCCACTCAGGGTGGACGAGTTCGCATCGACGGATTTGCGCAGGTTGTACTGATTCGTCTTCAGGTAGTCGGCAACCCGCGACGCTGCCCGGTTCTTGCCCGATCCGTTGATCACGAGCACGTTCACGAGCGCCGGAGCCCGCCGCGTGACCGCCGGGGTCGAGGCAGGCGTGGTCACCACGGCACCTGCTGCGTCGGTCGTCAGCGCTGCGCTGTCGTCGACCGGAGCCTCGGTGTCGTTCGATGCGGCCGACGGGGAGTCGATCACCAGTTTCGGGGTGTCGTTCACCCCCCGGAGGAGGAGCAGACCGAGCACCAGTGCACCGAGGAGCAGGAGGAGGCCACGCGCCGCCGCCTGACCGGCCGAGCGGCCGTACGACGAGTCTGCGTTGGTTTGACGCCCTTGGCTCATGGGTGACCTCTTGTCTTCGTGACGCCCGCAGGCGTACCCCAAAACGAGGAGCCTACCGATCGCCAGCAGGCGCCGGACGGATTCGGTCAGGAGTGTGGCGGATTGTCGACGACGAGACCGCGCCGCCAACGGAGCCGAGTGTCAGATTTGAACTGATGACCTGCTGTTTACACGGGAGACTTGGCCCATGCCGGCTGATGTCGTTCCGTTCTCTCCAATCCGCTGACCAGCGGTTACTCGCATCTTATGCGTACGTAGCACCACTCGCCGGACTGGTTGAAACGCAGCGGATTGATACATTCGAGATACATCGACGTTCATCGATCCGTGCGGCGCGTCCGCTCACCACACCACGGGCCCCGACGTCATCGCCGGGACCTTTCCGAGCTACGGAGCAGCGTCGGTGACGATCTCCGATGCCACGTCTCGCCGGACGTGGAGAACGCGCCACACTTCGCTGCGCTCTTCGGCGATCACGTAGAACACGAGATACGGGAACCGGGTCAACGGACGGGCGCGCAGATCGGCTATATCGAGTTCGTAGGCGAAGCGGAGACTTCCCGCCTGGGGGGAGCGTGCGATCTGGCCGAGAACCCGCTCAACCGCGTCAACGAATCGCAACGCAACGTCGCCACCTGCTTCGGCGAGGTAGTAGTCGGCGGCCGCGTCGATATCCGTCGCCGCTGCCGCTCGCAGGTGGACGGACTTCTCCGACATTCGAATCAGCCCGCAGTTCGAATCCGCCCGCGCACTGCCTCGAAGTACGACGAATCAGCAATCGGACCCGGAGCCGACGCGGCACCATCGAGAAGCGCACGTCGAAGCTGCTGACGGTCTTTGTCTCGGCGGATGAGATCACGCACATACTCGCTCGTCGACCCATAACCGCCCGCTCCGACCTGATCATCGACGTAGGCCTTGAGCTCATCAGGGAGCGACACGTTCATGGTCGACATGTGAGGATTCTACCGCCTTATGGCAAAGCTTGCCATCCCTTCCACCCCGAATCGACACCCCGGTGGGTTGACAAGACACGAAGTCGAGGGGCGGCAGGTGTGTCTTCGTCAATGGCCTCTCGGATCACGGCACGGCCGGACGCAACAAGCGATTTGATCCGTTTGTCGGCGATGTCGCAACGAGGTCGGAGCCGATCACGCTGGCGAGCTTCTCGAGCGTTTCGAGGGTCGGTCGGACTCCGCCTCGTTCCAAGCGAGCAATCGCGGATTGTGTCGTGCCCATTCGTTCGGCGAGTTCGGCCTGCGTGAACCCTGCGTCGGTACGGATCCGGTGCACGAGAGCGCGGAACGCCGAGACCCGCGCTTCGCCGTCGTTCGCCGCTTGGCCTTGCTTGGTCAGCGGGGTGCGGCCTTTGCGTTCGGTCCAGCTGGTTCGGCTGCCTTCGCTGGCACCGATCTGGAGCCGAGTGTCAGATTTGAACTGACGACCTGCTGTTTACAAGACAGCTGCTCTACCCCTGAGCTAACCCGGCGAGGTTGATCCCAATCGTAGAACCGTGGTTCAGACCCGGTGGCGACCCATCTCGAACATCGCCACTGCGCCGGCGACGCTGGCATTGAGCGACGGGAGCGCCCCGCGCAGCTGTATCCGGGCAATCGAATCGCACCGGGCGCGCACAAGGCGGGAAAGCCCTGATCCTTCTGCTCCGATGACGATGACGAGCGGCTCGTCACCCAGGTGAGCCAGCGAATACAGGTCGTCGGGACCGTCGGCGTCGAGACCGACGATCCACGCGCCGGCCTTCTTCGCATCGAGCATCGCCGTGGGCAGCCCGCCGACGAGGGCCATCGGCACCCGCTCGACAGCTCCGGCCGCAGCCTTTGTCACCGTCGGGGTGACGTGCACCGCCCGGTGCCGTGGAAGTACGACTCCGGTGATGCCCGCGCCATCAGCGCTACGAAGGAGCGCTCCGAGGTTCTGGGGATCGGTGACCTGATCGACGAAGAGGAGGAACGGCAGCCGTCCGCCGCGAGGCCGCAGCATGTCGTCGAACTCCATCTCGGCGATCTCGTCGGCGAACGCCAGCACACCCTGCGGCGCCTCCGTTCGCGCCTCCGCGAAAAGTTGGTCGCGGGTGACGACCCGCACCGGCACTCGCCCTTCACCGGCGAGTTGTTCGATCTCCGCGAGGATCGGCGAATCGTCGGACCCATCAGCCATCCAGACCTCGCGCACGCGGCGGCGACCGGCAAGGAGGAGTTCGCGTACCGCCTGGCGTCCTTCGACCTGATCGCCCCCCAGGCCGCGGGGTGCGCGTGGGCGCAGCGGGGCACCCATGGCCGCCGTACTGCGTGATCCGCGCGGTGGCTTCCCGCCGAAGCTCCCGGGCCCGGGTCGTGTGGAACGACCGCCGGGAGCACGGCTTCCCGGAGCCCGCCCCGATCCGCCGAGCGAACCCGTTCCCGACGGCCGGGCTGCGCCAGCGTCCCGGGGAGCACCCGCGGACGATCCGCCGCGACTCGTTCCTCGAGGTGCCGCATCGGATCCTCGCGACCCTCCTGTCGCGCCACCACGCGGACCAGCCGGAGCGTCTCTCGGCCCCCCACGCGAGGTCCCGCCTGACGCACCACCGCGGCCCGGCGCCCCTCGTGTGGTTCCGGTCTTGGGTGCGCGGTCGGGCCGCTGTCCTCCGCGATTCATGGCCCCGACGCTACTGGGCGCTTTCCATGCCGGTCCCCGCTCGTCTGGTGAGCGAAACCTTCGAGGGTGTCTCGACGCCTCACGCGCACATCGGGCGGGTTTCACGCGCACATCGCCGTCGCGGCGCGGCAAATCGGACGGGATGACCCGAGGTGCGCGTGGAAACAGCTGATCTGCGCGTGAATCGCCCACCGGTACGCGCCTCAGCAGCAGCACGGCCCACGCTCAGGTCGGACGGGGCACCGCAGCGCGGCGCTCCCGTTCGGCCAGCGCCGACGGGTTGGTCCGGTCGTCGTAGTGCCAGAAGTCGTGCAGCCCGCGGCCGACGGCGAGCGAACCCACGCTGCACGCCACTCCACCGCTGACGATGCCCCCGGCCACCCCGAAGAGCCGAGCGGCCACTCCGGATTCGACGCCGCCGAGCGTCGGCCCGACCGAGTAGCTGACCATCTCGATCCCGGCGAGGCGCCCCCGTACGTCGTCGGGAATGGTCTGGTTCCAGATCGTCTGACGAAACACCCCCGACACCGCGTCAGCGGCACCGGCGAAGACGAAGCAGCTGAACGCCGCGAGCAGGGTCGGCGAGAGGCCCATGCCCACGACACCGGCACCCCAGGCCACCGCGGCCAGGGCGATGGCGCGACCGTGACGGTGGACGCTCGTGGTCCATCCCGTCGTGAGCGACGCGATTCCTGCGCCGATCACCGGGGCCGCGCTGAGCAGTCCGTAGGCGCTGGCGTCGCCGAACTTCTTCGAGAATGCCGGAAGGAGCGCGAGCGGCATCCCGAAGAACGTCGCGACGATATCGACCACGTAGGTCCCGAGCAACTCCTGACGACTTCGCGCGTACCGCAACCCCGTTCTGATCGAACCGAGCCCGATCGGTTCGGCGCTCTCCCGACGCGGAGTGGCCACCACCCCGAGGAACAGCGCGAGGGCCGGGAGCACGGTGGCCGCATCGACGAGATAGACCGCAGTCACCCCGAAGGCATCGATCAGGACACCGCCGACGAGCATCCCGAGCAGGAACGCCGTGGACCATCGGAGTTGATTGAGACGGGCGAGGGCACCGACTTCGTCGTGGGCGACGATTCGAGCGAACGAGGCCTCGAGTGCAGGTCGCTGGATCCCGTCGATGATCGAGAGCAGCACGACCACGACGAAGATCATCGGCACCGGTACCCGGTCGCTGGCACCGATCGCGGCCAGGGCGAGGGCACACGCCATCAGCGAGAGTTCGCCACCGATGATGAGGCGGCGCCGGTCGAGCGCGTCGGCGAGCGCACCGCCGAGAAGGGCGCTGAACACGAGCGGGACTGCCTCGGCCAGACCGAGCAACCCCACGATCAGCGAACTTCCCGTTCGTTCGTAGACGTGGAACGGCACCGCGATGAAGGTGGCCGCCGATCCGATCCGCGAGATGAACAGCCCCAGCCAGAGCCGACGGATGTCCGGATGACGAAGCGGTCGGAGATCCACCGAGGGGATCTAGCGGTCGCGGATGATCAAGGCGCTGGCAAAACACGCAATGCCTTCGCGGCGACCCAACGCGCCCAGCCCCTCGGCTCGTTTCGCCTTCACGCTTACTGGCGCATCGCACACCGCGCTCAGACGCTCTGCCATCGCCGCTCGGACCGGCGCGAGCTTCGGTGCTTCCAGGACCACCGTGGTGTCGACATTGAGCACCGACCAGCCTTCGCCGGCGAGCAACTCCACGGTGGCGGCCAGCAGACGCATCGAGTCGGCACCCTTCCACGCCGGGTCGGTGTCGGGGAAGTGCTGCCCGATGTCGCCCAAACCGGCGGCGCCCAACAACGCGTCCGTGACGGCGTGGGCAATGGCGTCCGCGTCGCTGTGTCCGACGAGACCGCGCTCGCCCTCCAGCACCACGCCGCCCAGGATCAACCGCCTGGATGGGTCGTCGGAGAACGGGTGGATGTCGAATCCCTGTCCGACGCGCAGGTCCGAAACGTCGCTCCTCCTATCGGGCGTCATCGGGCAACCACCGTTTACCGGTACTGTTCCGCAATCGTGTCGAGTTGCGCCCGCAACCAAGTGAGATCTTCATCGGTTGTCACCTTACGAGCGAGTGGGTCGCCGGGCACGACGACGACGAGTCCCCCCGAAGCTTCGACCAGGGCAGCGTCATCGGTTGCCTCTCCGCCGGCCGCATGGACTCGTCGGAGGACCGCGGCCCGGAAGGCTTGTGGCGTCTGCACCGCCATCAGCGAAGCGCGATCCGGTGTTTCCAGCACCACCCCGGTGCGATCGACCCGCTTCACCGTGTCGGTCACCGACAGACCCGGGACCGCTGCATCGGCGCCTGCATCGATCGCCGCGAGAAGCCGGGAAAGGACCGCGCCGGGCACGAGGGGCCGCGCCGCGTCGTGCACGAGGATGATCTCCGCGTCGGACCCGACGGCGGCGAGCCCGGCGCGAACGGAATCGGACCGCGTCGCCCCTCCGGCGACGACGAGCGCCGCGTTGGTTCCGTGATTGCCCAGGCGATCGGGTGCGACGACCAGAACGACACGGTCACCGCACACTGACCGGACGAGAGACAACGACCAGTCAACGACACGCCCAGACCCCAAGGAAAGGTATTGCTTGGCAACGGCACCTCCGAACCGGGCACCGGTCCCGCCCGCCACGACGATCGACCACACGCCGGCGCGCTCGGTCGCTCGCCTGCCTGCCAGCCAGCGATGGTCGGTCACGGGCGATGACGGCCGTACGGGCCGGCCTCAGGCCAGGGCGTCGGAGAGTTTCTTCTCGGCCGTTTCCTCATCGACGTTCAACGCAAACGTGAGCTCGGAGACGAGGATCTGGCGAGCCTTCACGAGCATGCGCTTCTCGCCGGCCGAGAGGCCCTTGTCCTTGTCGCGGATCGACAGGTTCCGAACCACTTCGGCGACCTGGTAAATATCGCCGGACTTCAGCTTCTCCACGTGGTTCTTGAAGCGCCGCGACCAGTTGGTCGGCATGCGGGCTTCTTTCTTGGACAGCACCGCGAACACTTCCTCGACCTCTTCGTCGTTGATCACGTCGCGCAGGCCAACCTTTTCGACGTTCTCGGCGGGTACCGAAAGCGTCAGATCTCCGTACGCCACCTTCAGCACGAGGTACTCGCGCTCTTCACCATTGATGGTGCGCTTCTCCCGTCGTTCGATGATGGCTGCACCGTGGTGCGGGTAGACGACCTTGTCGCCGACGTCAAACGTCGTCATGGAGCGGCTCCTGATTGGGGACCACTTGTGCCGCGAACAGCGAGAACACAAGAACTAGCGGCTTGCCAGTCTACCGGAACGGCGGAAGTTCCCGAGACGTTGTGGCGCAGGGGTCGCCGAGCCGTCCCAGCCGGCGCAGTTTGTGGCTGTCGTCACATCATCGAACGGAGGTCCGAAGTAGCCTGTCACGCGTGGTCCATCCCGACGCTCTCCGATCGAACGAATTCTTCGCCGGTTTCGACGAAGAAGCGCTGTCCACCTTGGGTTCCGCAGCGCGAAAGACCACCCACCACCGCGGTGACTACGTGTTCAAGGAGACCGATCCGGCAAACGAGCTCTTCCTCGTGCTGTCCGGACGCATCGCCATCGCCAACACCTCGTCGGATGGACGCGAATCGGTGCTCGCGCTCATGGGACCCGGTGACCTGTTCGGCGAGATGGCCCTCTTCGACGACACCGGACGGTCGGCCGGGGCCCGCGCCCTCGAAACGTCAGATGTCGTTTCCGTCCCCTTCAGCGTTTTGCGCGCCTACCTCGAAGGCGATACCAAAGCGCTGTGGAGCGTGCTCGGGCTCCTCGTGCGCCGCCTCCGCGCCGCCGACGAAGCCTTGGCCGACTCGGTGTTCTTGGATGTGACCGGCCGAACCGCCAAGCGGCTCCTCGAGATCGCCGGCGACAACGACGAGTTCACCCTCCCGATCACCCAGGAGGAACTGGCCGGGATGATCGGTGCGTCTCGCGAGCGGGTGAACAAAGCGATCGCCGCGTTCGTCCGACTCGGTTGGCTCGACCAACGCGAGCGCACCTACCGCATCGTCGATCGCCGCAAGCTGACCATGCGCTCCACCTGAGCGCATCGCAACGCACCACGGCTCAGCCGAGGCTCGACGCCTCCAGTATTCGGGCGAGGCCCTCGCGGATCTTGCGGGCGCGGACCTCACCGACGCCATCGACTTGGGTCAGACCGACAACGCTTGCCTGCACCAATTTGGGGAGGCCGCCGAAGTGCTCGGCGACCTCGGCGATCACGGTGTCGTTGAGGCGAGGGATTCGCGCCAGCACCCGGTAGCCCTTCGGCACGAGCACGCCCCGAGTCCCTGTCGGGGTGCGTTCCCCGTGCCAGATCACGTCGATGACCTCGTCGAGGTCGAGCAGGTTCTCGGTGGACAATCCTGCAAGCCTGTCGATGCCGGGGAGGCGGTAGTCCTTGGCCAGGAACTCACGCTCGCGGTCGACGCCAGCGAGAAGCTCGCTCAGCTGAAGCTCCACGAGGCGGCCGTCATCACCGAGCTCGATCGTGAAACCACGGGTCTCCTCACCGAGACGACGCACCATCTCCACCCGCTGCAGCGCGACCGCCAGCTCGCGTTTCGTGACGTGTCCGTCGAGCTCGTGATTCGTAAGCGTACTTAACACAGCGTCGAGGCGGTTGCGGTAGCGCTCGAGCGTGGCGAGCGCCTGCGAGGACCGGTCGAGCACGTCGCTGATCGGTTCGATCTGATGGCGCTGATCGGCCCGGTAGACGGTGATGACGGACATCTCCTCCGAGGCCGCCACCACCGGCACGTCGACCGACCGGGCGACGCGCTCAGCCGTACGGTGCCGAGTTCCGGTCTCGACCGTGGCCGTTCGCGGGTCGGGCAGGAGATGTACGTTCGCCCTCGCGATCCGCGACGCGTCGGACGACAAGATGATGGCACCGTCCATCTTGGCGAGCTCGGAAAGCCGCTGCGGCGAGTACTCCGCGTCGAGCAGGAAGCCACCCGAGCAGATCGCCAGGACATCGGGCCCGTCGCCGACTACGACGAGCGCCCCGGTCTTCGCCCGGAGGATGCGATCAAGTCCTTCGCGGAGCGGTCGGCCCGGGGCCACGAGACGAACGGCTCCCTGCAACAGCGGAGACGAGAGGAGAGGCATCAGGTCGCCGAGGCTAGCGGTCCATCGCCGATTTCCGGGCTGCGGCAGAGAGTTGTTTCGTCGGGGGCAACATCACCGTCGGACTCACCTCGCGGCGCCGACGCAGGTACGTGGGTCAGAAGGATTCGTGCTCATCGGCGTCGGCCAGTTCGTCGTAGCCGTCGCTCGCCCTTGCCCCGCGGCCCCCACTCCGACCCCAGGGGGCGGAATACCACGATTCGTCGCCACCGCCTCCGGCGCCGCCACGCCCCCCATTCGACGAGGAACGGCTCTTGCGCGCCACCACCGGAATGGCAAGCGAGCGCAGGGCCGAGGCGACGTCACCCACGCGATGCAGCCGCAGCCCCGGCGGAGCGTCCTTCATCGATGCGGGCACGACCGCGGCCGTGAAACCGAGCCTGGACGCTTCCTGCAATCGCCGCTGGATGTGGGCCACCGAGCGGATCTCTCCGCCGAGGCCGATCTCGCCGACGGCGATCGTGGTGGCATCGATCGGCACCCCCGCGCTGGCCGAGGCAATGGCCAGGGCAACCGCCAAGTCGGCTGCCGGTTCGGTGAGGCGAACACCGCCCGCCGCCGACGCGAACACGTCGCACGAGCCGAGTCGGATGCCGGCGTGCTGATCGAGCACGGCGAGCAGGAGGGCAAGGCGACCGCCATCGACGCCCTGGGCACTGCGTCGCGGCATGGCGAGCGGTGAGTCGGTCACGAGCGCCTGGGTCTCCACGAGCAGCGGACGAGCGCCTTCCATGGCACACGTGACGACGGAGCCGGCGATCCCCGCACGGCGGTCACCGAGGAACCGGGTGCTCGGATCGGCAACACCGACGAGACCTTCCTCGACCATCTCGAACAGACCGAGCTCACCGGTCGCCCCGAACCGGTGCTTCACTGCCCGCAGGAGCCGGAGGGCATGATGACGGTCGCCCTCGAACGACAGAACGGTATCGACGATGTGTTCGAGCACTCGCGGGCCCGCGAGCGATCCCTCCTTGGTGACGTGGCCGACGAGGATCACGGCGACACCGCGCCCCTTGGCGACCCGCACGAGTTGATGAGCGCACTCGCGTACCTGGGCGACGCTTCCCGGCGCAGAACTGAGCTGAGGGTCCACCATGGTCTGGATCGAGTCGACGACGAGCACGGCCGGCCGCACGTCGGCGAGGTGGCCGAGCACTTCCGGCAGCGTGGTGGTCGAAGCGAGCCAGAGCTCGCGGGGTAGCGAACCGAGGCGCTCCGCCCGTAGGCGAACCTGTTGCAGTGACTCCTCCCCGGAAACGAGGAGCGTGCGCGTGCCGCTCGAAGCCATCGACGCCAGCAGTTGGAGCAACAGCGTGGACTTCCCGATGCCCGGTTCGCCGCCGAGCACGGTGACCGATCCCGGCACGAGCCCGCCGCCGAGCACCCGATCGACCTCGGTGTTGCCGGTCGGTCGGGCGGTCCACTCGTGGAGGCTCACGTCGCCGATCGGCGTGGCCGGCTCGGCCGGGCTTACCGCACCGCTGCCGGCAGTCATCGACGGCGGTGTGTCGAGTTCTTCGACCAACGTGTTCCAGGCTCCGCACGACGTGCAGCGGCCCGCCCACTTCGGTGCCTCTCCCCCACATTCGGAGCACCGGAACACCGTGCGCCCGCGAAACACTTTCGCGCCGGCCTTGGTCATGTGCAGTCCCCAAATCGCATCGGCTCAGGGTACGGGAGGGGTACGACAACGACGCGCTGCCGCCAGGCCAATGGCATCGTCAGCCGTCGGTTGCAGGGGCGGCGATCGACGGGAGGCCTCCGGCCCGCCGTTTCGTGGCCCGTTGGTAGCTGGGGTCCCCTTCCGGGGGCCAGTAGGACTGCAGGGTGAGGGCCGCGCCGTCGACGTCGAATGATCCGGGTTGCGAGGAGACCACGCCCACCTGCCCGGCGCACGGCACACCGTCGACCTTGATCAGACTCGGCGGGAAGGCGTTTCCGGGAAGCCGAGGTTGGCGGACCGTCACGCGTTGCCACTGCCGGGAGGTCGTGATCTCGGTGCGATGGACGACGTCGCTGCAGGGCTCCCGGTAGGTGATCTGTACGCGGACAGGGGCGCCGGATGACCGCACGAGCGCACTCGCCGTGGCCAGTATCGGCTGCGAAGACGTGTCGACCGGCGTGTCCTGGCGGATGCCCTCGCCGCGGGCTGACGCGACAACTCGAAGAAACTGCCGCCCGTCGACGGCACCCGACCGGTCAGCGACGACGGTCGCCCCCGCGTCGATCGTCCACGACTCGAAGCCGCTCCCCAGTTCGAAGGATGGGTTGACCAGGCCGGCGTCCACGTAGCTCGCGTCGTCCAGATCCACCGTGCCGGCCGTGGACCGGACGACGACACGCATGGTGCACCGCTCGCCGTCGACCGGCTGCACGGTGGCCGAGACCTCCCGCCAGGCCGCACCGGTCACGAACGGCGTCGATGCCACCTCCTCGGCGCTCGCGCACGCGGTCTGGGCCGTGATCGATCCGTTCGCCGCGATCCCCGGGTCCGCTGACCGCAACCACACGGAGAATCGGTAGGCACGCCCACGAACCGGGGTCAACAGCACCTCCTGTCCGATCGAGCCTTGGGTGAGCCGTCCGAGCCGACCGAGGTCGCGGGCGTCCGACGAATCGATCACCCGGAAGACCGTCTCCGGTGTTTCCGCACCGATCGGACGGACGTTCCAGGTACCGAGCCTCGCGGGCTGCTCGAAGGACGGGTCCTGCAGCAGCTGCTGAGGTTCATCGGCGACCGTCGGCACGGCGGCGGGATTGAGCAGATAACCGATCACCAGAGCACCACCGAAAAGGGCGACCCCGACGGTCGTGAACAACCGTCGACGAGTGGCCATCACGATTGCCCGACCACATCGACGGCACCGGCAGCGGGAATCGAGTTCACGCGCGGGAACTCATCGTCCTCCGGGCCGGGAGCACCACCGCCGGGTCGTTTCGACCGGAAGTGGAGCGCCACGAGCACGACGAGCGCAAGGGCCGCCGCAGCGGTCCCGGCGAGCGTCGCCCAGGATGTCCTGCTCGCCGAAAGGAGGACCGGAGTCGACACTCCGGAGGGGAGCTTCCAAGACCGCTCGAGCGCGAGAAGTCGAGCGTCGACGCGAAGGGCGAAGACCGAGTCGAGAGAGTCTCCACCGGCCTGTCGGACCACTTCGGCGTCACTGACCCCGAAGGCACCACTGCCGGTCACGGCGGCGAGTCGCTCGTCCCCGAAGGACGCCAGCCCGCTGCGGAAATCGCCTTTCCCGGACAGCGAGACCGCGGTGGACCAGGCCGAGCGCTTCCGGGTGATCCGAAGATCGGACAACGGTCCGCGGGGTCCGGAGACTTGCCGGAGAAGCTTGTTGGCCTCTTCGACCGACCTGAAGCGATGGAAGAGTGAGAACCGGGCGGACCCATCCGCCGTGCGAACGACGCCCGGACCCTCCCAGCCCGTTCGACGGAAGTCGTCGATCCGCACGCGACCGGCCGCCGTATCTGTTGGCGTCGCCGCTGCGGCCTCCGCCGACGACGACTGGGGAAACACGGCGGCGGCGGCGTTTGCGTCGAGCTCCGCCGTCACCTCGATCCGCCCGGCGCCGAACTCGTCGGATTCGACCCTGACCGTCATGTCGACCCGACACGAGGTCAGCAACACTACGGAAGCACCGAGCAACAGCAGGCGGGCGACCATCGGGCGACGCCGACACACTTGCCGGACCGTGTCGAGAAGCGAAGGCCGACCGCGCCTGAGCACAGGTCCACAACGGCGACGCACGACGGCCACGGTAGCTGGCCCAGGACGCGGTGACGGGCCCGAAGACCCAACATGTCGAGCACACGAGTGACGGCCCAGCCGGCGCAAACACGAAGAGAGTGGAGGGGTGGCACCGATCGGGCCCCACCCCGAGGAACGGAGACCCGGTTCGACGAAGGAGAACAGCGGGCGAGTACCGCAGCGGGTGGGGAGGATCGGTGACAGGCCCCGCAACGGCAAGCACCGGAAACCGTCCGGCGCGGCGGCAGAAATCGGAAGGGCCCGCCGAAGCGGGCCCTTCTCCGAGAACTTCCGGTCGATCAGTTTCAGTCGGACGGAGTGGCTACAGGCTCGTCGGCGCCGGAGGCGGTCAGATCATCGGGAAGGACGGTGTCGCTCGCCGTGAACACGATGCCTCCGTCGATGGCGTCGACGATGATCGACTGACCGGTGTGGAACTCCTTCTCGAGGAGCTTCTCCGACAGCGGGTCTTCGACCAGCCGCTGGATGGCCCGACGAAGCGGACGGGCGCCGAGGGTCGGGTCATAGCCCTGGCGGGCGAGTTCCAGCTTGGCGTCACCGGTGATCTCGATGGAGATCCCCTGCACCGTGAGCTGCTCGGCGAGGCGGCGGACCATGAAGTCCACCATCTGGACGACCTCACTCATGGCGAGTTCGTGGAACACGATCGTGTCGTCGATGCGGTTGAGGAACTCCGGACGGAAGTGCGCCTTCAGCGCATCTATGACCTTGTCCTTCATCCGCTCGTAGGACACCGCTTCGCTGGTCTTCGAGAAGCCGAGGGTGGCCTTGCGGAGTTCGGCGGTGCCAAGGTTCGACGTCATGATGATGACGGTGTTCTTGAAGTCCACCGAGCGTCCCTGGGAGTCGGTCAGGCGACCGTCTTCGAGGATCTGCAGCAGCGTGTTGAATACGTCTGGGTGGGCTTTTTCAACCTCGTCGAAGAGCACGACCGAGAAC
This sequence comes from Acidimicrobiia bacterium, assembly GCA_031423635.1. Lineage (GTDB taxonomy): Bacteria > Actinomycetota > Acidimicrobiia > Acidimicrobiales > JANYDT01 > JANLQX01. The sequence goes on from JANPFX010000083.1 coordinate 37,172, forward strand.
GGACGACGGCGCACGGCTTCGGTGAGCTGGCCGCCTTCGTCGTACCCGACGTAGCCCGGGGGCGAACCCACGAGACGGCTGACGGTGTGCTTCTCCTGGTACTCGCTCATGTCGAGACGGATCAGTGACTGCTCGTCGCCGAAGAGGAACTGGGCGAGCGTCTTCGCCAGCTCGGTCTTACCGACGCCGGTGGGGCCGAGGAAGATGAATGATCCGCTCGGACGGCGGGGATCCTTGATTCCGGCGCGGGTGCGACGGATCGCCCGCGACACGGCCTTAATAGCGTCTTCCTGACCGATGACCCGCTTGTGGAGCTCGTCCTCCATACGGAGGAGCTTCTCGGTCTCGGCTTCGGTGAGCTTGGACACCGGGATGCCGGTCCACATGGCCAGCACGTCGGCGATGGCTTCCTCATCGACTTCGTCGAAGAGATCGACGCCGGCAGCCTTCCACTCCGCTTCCTTCGCCGTCTTCTGCTCGAGCAGGTCCTTCTCCTGGTCACGTAGCTTGGCGGCAGCCTCGAACTGCTGGTTCTCGATGGCCGCTTCCTTGTCCTTGCGGACCTTGGCGACTTCGTTCTCCAGCTCGCGGTAGTCGGGCGGGGTCTGCATCCGCTTGATGCGAAGGCGGGCACCGGCCTCATCGATCAGATCGATGGCCTTGTCGGGGAGTTGGCGGTCCGCGATGTAGCGGTCCGCCATATTGGCTGCGGCGACCAGCGCCTGGTCGGTGATGGTGACACGGTGGTGCGTCTCGTAGCGATCCCGCAGACCCTTCAGGATCTCGACGGTGTGGGCCACCGACGGCTGCTCGACCTTGATCGGCTGGAAGCGACGTTCGAGCGCGGCGTCCTTTTCGAGGTGCTTGCGGTACTCCTCGGTGGTGGTCGCCCCGATGGTCTGCAGCTCACCGCGGGCGAGCATCGGCTTGAGGATGCTCGCCGCGTCGATGGCGCCTTCGGCTGCGCCGGCGCCGACGAGGGTGTGGATCTCGTCGATGAACAAGATGATGTCGCCGCGGGTCTTGATCTCCTTGAGCACCTTCTTGAGGCGTTCCTCGAAGTCACCGCGGTAGCGGCTTCCGGCGACAAGGGCGCCGAGGTCGAGCGTGTAGACCTGCTTGTCCTTGATGGTGTCCGGCACATCGTTGGCGACGATCCGCTGGGACAGCCCCTCGACGATGGCCGTCTTGCCGACGCCGGGCTCTCCGATCAGGACCGGGTTGTTCTTGGTGCGACGCGAGAGCACCTGCATGATGCGCTCGATCTCCTTCTCGCGGCCGATCACCGGGTCGAGCTTCTTCTCTCGTGCGAGGGCGGTGAGGTTGCGGCCGAACTGGTCGAGCACGAGCGAGCCCTGCGGCGCATCGGCGGCACCGGTTGACGCGCCCACACCTGCGGCGGTGGGCTGGCCACCCTTGGCGGCGTCGCCGGTTTGACCGGAGCCCTGATAGCCGGAGAGCTGCTGGATGACCTGCTGGCGGACCCGGGAGAGGTCGGCGCCGAGCTTCACGAGAACCTGGGCGGCAACCCCCTCGCCTTCGCGGATCAGGCCGAGCAGGATGTGCTCCGTACCGATGTAGTTGTGGCCGAGTTGCAGAGCCTCACGCAGAGAGAGCTCGAGAACCTTCTTGGCCCGGGGGGTGAACGGAATGTGGCCCGACGGCGAGTTCCCGCCCTGACCGATGATCTCCTCAACCTGGGCGCGCACGGCCTCGAGCGAGATCCCGAGGGACTCGAGCGACTTGGCGGCGACGCCCTCACCTTCGTGGATCAGACCGAGGAGGATGTGCTCGGTCCCGATGTAGTTGTGGTTGAGCAGGCGCGCCTCTTCTTGCGCCAATACGACCACTCGACGGGCCCGATCAGTGAAACGTTCGAACAACGGAGCCTCCTCGAGACCGTTGGGGGGATACTGCAAGTGTACTGGCGGGTCGCTCTCTACAGACCGGACCGTTGTTCACTCGTTGCTTGCACTGTGTTGTAACGCCGCGGAAGACCACAACGTTCCAACGTTGCCATCTTCTTCGACCTGTCCTTCGTCACATCGGCGGGACAGCGGGGGACTTGAGATGCCGGATGACCTATTTCGGCTCCCGGGGGGCCTTCTTCCCGCACGGCAGGTGACCGACGCAACTCCGGGCGCCTTTCACGGCCTGCGCAGTATTGGCGACGGTGCCGTAGCCTTACCTTGTGAGCAAATCTGCGCTCCCGCTCGATCTTCCTCTTCTGGAGGACGATCTCCGTCGGGTTGAAGACGAACTGCGTTCGTCCGTGGTGACCGAGGACCCGTTCCTCACCGAAGTTGCGCGCAACCTGATCGTCGCCGGCGGGAAGCGGCTTCGGCCCGTCTTGTCCCTGGCTGCGGCCTACGCCGGACCGGGCCACGTCGTCGACGACGTCGTGCGCGGGGCGGTCGCCGTCGAGCTGGTTCACCTCGGTTCGCTTTACCACGACGACGTGATGGACGAAGCTGCCACCCGTCGCGGTCAACCAACGGCGAACGCCCGGTTCGGGAACTTCGCGGCGATCGTGGCCGGCGATTTCTGCCTTGCCGTGTCGGCTCAGATAGCCGCCTCGCTCGGGGTCGAGGTCTCGGGACTGCTCGGCTTCACGATCGGGGAGCTGTGCAAGGGCCAGGTGGCCGAACTGCAGTCGCTGTTCCGACTCGATCGGGCAGAGGAGGCGTATTTCCGGTCCATCAACGGCAAGACGGCGTCACTCATGGCGGCCGCAGCACGCGTGGGCGCCATCACCAGTGGCATGAACCGGCCCGAGATCGAGGCGCTGACCGTCTTCGGGCAACGGGTCGGGATGGTGTTCCAGATCGCCGACGACATCCTCGACGTCGTCGCCACCGACGAGCAACTGGGAAAGCCGGCGGGGAACGACCTGGTCGAGGGTGTCTACACGTTGCCGGTGCTCCGCGCCTTCCGCGATCCTGCCGTCGGCGACGAGCTCCGGGGGATGCTGGGTGCACCGATTGACCGGTCCCTGGTCGACCAGTTGCGCAAGCTCGTGCGGGCGTCCGATGGCGTCGAACAGGCCGTCACCGTCGCCCGCGGGTTCGCCGACGAAGCCGCTGCGGCGCTCGACGCGCTTTCCGGGTCGGCCGCCCGAACGCAGCTGGCCGGCTTGGGGCACTCCCTGCTCGACCGCCTTCCTGCCTAGCCCTCCCAGGGCTGCCCAAACGGCAGGACCACCACCCCGGGTTTCGGGCTCTCTGCGTCGGAATCCACCGGACTCGCCTGCGTCGGGATGCGTCCGGGCCCGGTCCGGGGCGACTCGACCGACTCCGGTCAGCGCTTTTTCGTGGTCTTCTTCTTGGCGACGGGTTTGACCGTGGTCGGACTGCCGACGTCGGCTCCTCCGACCACCGTGACCACCGGACTGGCGCCGACCGCCACCGCTACAGCGACGACGGTGGTGTTCGGATTGGTCTTGACGGTGGTGGTCTTCGTCTTGGACTTCTTCGTGGTCGTCGTGGTGGCGGTCGCCGAAGGCTCCGGTGCGACTGCCGGGCTGAGGGCGCCAGGAGGCAACGCGCCGACCGCAGCGACCGGCCCCCCGGCGTCGCCCGTCAGCGCCTGACCGGGCGCGGTATCGACGGTTGCGGCAACGGGATCCGCGGCAGGTGCGGGGCCGCCCTCAACGATCATCGAGGTGAAGAAGTACGACGACTTCAGGGAGAACGAACGCATGAACTCGGCTCCGGAGATCGACACTGAGCCCTTCTCGTAGACGAGGGTGACCGTGTTGGCGCGTCCTCCGTCCGGGCCGATCCCGTCCCGTGCGGTGACCTTCACGTCGACCAGTGCACCGAGCTTGGGGCTCTTGCGAACGCTGTCGCTGGGAAGCCGACGCTCCCAGCTCCGATTGGGGTTCGGGTCGATCGCGTCCCCTTCGTCGATCACCGCCGGGAACTCGCCTCCGGCTGTGTGTCCGCCGGTCGACGCGGAGAACTCGGTGCGGATCGCGACGCCGTTCTTCGGGTTCACCCGGATTTCGCCAGCGGTCTCGGCGATCGCCCGATCGGTCCGTGGATCCTCGAGCGAGGTGAAGCCTTTTGCCGTCATCACCCCGCGCCCGCCGTACACCTGGCACGAGATCGTGTCGCAGGTGTTCGAGAATCCCGAGCGCTTCTCGGCGGCAGCATACGAACGGGCCGCAACTGCTTGCGCCTTCACCGCCTCGAGGCCCTTGTCGCCCCAGGAGGCCGAGATTTCGCGTGGGACGACACCACGGAGGTAGGCCTCCATACCCACGAGGTTGACGCTGCGCTGGACCTTGCCGTCGGTGATGGCGAGCAAGTCGCCCCGGTACACCCTCCGCTGGGCGTCCTCACAGACCTGCAACATGTTGGTGTGGTCATCGGGGCCGGCCGCCGGGTCGGCCGGCCCCGTCGTGATCGTGACCGTCCGGGAGGCCAACGACGTCCGAACGGTCCACGGTCCCGAGCAGCCGGGGGCGTCGCTGATCTCCCATGCGCCGCGGGAGAGACGGACCCGCACAGCAGCACCCACCCCCGAACTGAGCGGCGGATCGACGACGGAAACCGCTCCCGGATTGACCGTCGTGGTCGGACCGGCAACGGGTTGCGCTGCCGGTGCCACGGTCACCGCAGCCCCGACGATCGGATCGGGAGCAGCCGCCACAACCGCCGGCGCGGAAACGGCTCCGATCGCAAGTGCCGGCGGGACGATCAGCCCGGCCTCGCCTTCGACCCGAAGGTAGAGGCGGCCTTTCGGCTGATACACCGCGAGAGGTTTCGCGTCGAGTGCGCTGATGCGCACACCGATCGCCGAGGTGGGGGAAAGAGCGCCCGGGACGGTGCCCCCGTAGAAGTGGTCCAGGATCTGTCGGCTCGTCCAGCCCTTGGTGGTGGCATAGCCAAAGGCGCCCCACTGTCCGAGCCCGCGCCCATGGCCGAACCCGCGGCCGGAGATCACGAGCGTTCGTTTCGGGGCAGCCGTGCTCGTGGGTGCCGGTGGAGCGGTGTCGGCCACCGGTGCCGGAGCGGGTGTGGACGCCACGGAGGAATCCGTCTGGGCCGACGCTCCCGTGGCCGCGATCATCAGGGCGCAGAGAGCAAGCGCGCTGATCATCACGGAACGAGGCGTTACGAGGGGGAAGACCCGCACGCGCACATCACCATTCTGCCAAAGGATCCCGCCGACCGGTGTTGCCGCCGGTCATCGACCAGCAACCGGACGACGGAACAGCTAGGGGAACTGCTCCGGACGAAGCGTCGGGAAGAGGATCACGTCACGGATCGTGGTGGTGTTGGTGAGCAGCATGGCGAGCCGATCGATGCCGATGCCGAGGCCACCGGTCGGCGCAAGACCGTATTCGAGTGCCCGGACATAGTCGTGGTCCATGACCATTGCCTCGTCGTCGTAGTCGGACTGCCGGACCTGATCCTCGAACCGGGACTTCTGTTCGGCGGCATCGATGAGCTCGGAGTACCCGTTGCAGAGCTCGCGTCCGGCGACGATGCCCTCGAACCGCTCCGTCATGTTCGGCAGGGTGCGGTGGTCACGGGCCAGCGGCGAGACTTCCTTCGGGTAGTCGCACACGAAGACGGGATCCCAGAGGGTGTGCTCGACCGTCTTCTCGTAGAGCTCCAGGAGCAGTTTGCCGGGGCCGTATCCCGGCTTCACCTCGACACCGTGCTGCGCGCAGAGCGAGCGCAGTACGCTCACCGGCGTCTCGATGGAGACATCGACCCCGATGGCTGCGCTCGTAAGCGCGCTGAGGGTCTTGCGGGGCCAGGGAGGAGTGAGGTCGAGCTCCCGATCGCCGTACGCGATCTTCGTCGTGCCGTTCAGCTGCTGACACAGATAGGCCACGACGTTCTCCGTGAGCTGCATCTGGTCTTCGTAATCCCAGTACGCCGCATAGATCTCGAGCATCGTGAACTCGGGGTTGTGCCGCGGGGACAGACCCTCGTTGCGAAACACGCGGCCGATCTCGAAGACCCGCTCGAGTCCTCCGACCACCAGGCGCTTCAGGTAGAGCTCGGGAGCGATTCGGAGGAACAGCGGCAGATCGAGCGCGTTGTGGTGGGTCGTGAACGGCTTTGCGAGGGCGCCACCCGGAATCGGCTGGAGCAGCGGTGTTTCCACCTCGAGGAATCCGTGCTCGTCTTCCAACCAGCGACGCATGAGCGAGATCATGCGGGATCGGTTGACCAAGGTCGTCCGCGACTCCTCGTTCACCACGAGGTCGACGTAGCGCTGCCGATAGCGGGTGTCGGTATCAGTGAGCCCGTGCCACTTGTCGGGGAACTGTCGCTTCGCCTCGGCCAGGAGCGTCCACGACGTGACCTTGACCGAGAGCTCACCCTTCTTCGTGCGCATCACGAGGCCGGTAACACCGATCCAGTCGCCCAGGCTGAGTGAAGTGAAGGCGTCGAAGTCGGGGGTGACGTCGGCCGGAGCAAAGAGCTGTATCCGGCCGGTCGAGTCCTGCAGCTGGCCGAACGCGAGTTTGCCCTGCCCACGCCGGAGCATCAGCCGCCCGGCGACCGTCACTTCGCTGGTCGTTTCGGTGGCGTCGGCCACGACGCCCTCGGCGCCGAACTGGGCCACGACGGCGGCAGCCGAGTGTGTCGGGGCGAAGCGGTAGGGAACGTCAGCGGTCGTCATAGCGGTCGACAAGTCTCCCACCCGCCCGGGAGCGGAACAGTCAACGTTCCGTCGTCGTCCCGACACCGCGACGCTCCGTCGGCGGATGTCTAACCTGGCCACGTGCTCCTGGTCATCGACGTCGGTAACACCCAGACCGTGTTCGGCGCGTACCCGAGCGATGAGCTCGGCTTCACCAACGGATCGGACCTGGCCGACCACTGGCGGATCGCCACCAACGCCGAGCGCACGCCTGACGAGCTCGCCATGCTGCTGCGCCAGTTCTTCTCGTCCCGCGCCGAGGACTTCTCCGCCGATCACATCCACGGCGTGGCGATCTGCTCAGGGGTGCCCCGCGCGACCGCTCACCTTCGACGCATGTGCGAGCGCTACCTCGACCTCACCGCCATGGTGCTCGAACCGGGCGTGAAGACGGGGATGCCGGTCCTCTACGACAATCCGAAAGAGGTCGGCGCCGACCGCATCGCGAACGCCGTCGGCGCGCTCGATCGCTACGGGTCCCCGGCGATCGTCGTCGACTTCGGAACCGCCACGACCTTCGATGTGATCTCGGCCAAGGGCCAGTACCTCGGTGGCGCGATCGTCCCGGGTGTCGAGATCTCGCTCGAGGCCCTCTTCCAGCGCGCTGCCGCGCTGCGTCGGGTCGAGCTGGTCGAGCCGCGCGGGGTCATCGGCAAGTCGACCGCGGAGTCGTTGCAGTCCGGGGCGCTCTACGGGTATTCGTCGATGATCGACGGGATGTGCGGACGGATCGAAGATGAGCTCGGCGAGAGCGCCACGGTGGTTTCGACCGGAGGACTCGGAGCCGTCATCGCGCCCTTCTGCCGGACGGTGGACCACAACGACCCGTGGGTCACCCTCCACGGGCTCCGCCTGATCTACGAGAAGAACACTGTCGCTTGACCCCTCAAAGGGCGACGCATTCACCGAAGCCTTCCGCGCGTGCCTTCTCGCGGAGCTCCGCAAGCTCCGCCCTCCCCTCGGACGCGGAGATCGATCCCTTGCTCACGTCGGCAACGATTCGCTGTGAAGAAGTCAGGGCACTCTTGAGCTGATCGGCGACGTCCGGGGGTCCACCGACGCTGTCGACCTCGGCGAGAAGCCGATCGGTGGCACGGCGGGCCGAGCTCATCGCCTCCCGAGCCTGGGCATCGACGCCGAGCTCACCGGCAAGGTTCCAGGCCAGCTTCGCCTCCGACTTGGAGAGCTTGCACTTCAGGTTCACGGTCTTGATGAACGCCGACTTGGCCAGGTCGGTACGAGCCTCCTCCGTGCATGCGCCGACAGAGGCGGAGGCAAGCACCAGCACGGGTACGAGTACAAGGCGACGCTGACCTTTCATCGTTCCTCCGCAGATCGCTTCCCAACCCGAACGACGGTTCGGCTGGTGACGGACGAACCTACCCGGCCTGATCGCACCGACCCTGTTTCCTCGCTCACCGCCGTAGAGAGCCCACTCGTCTTCCCACCGAGTACGCGAAGCGTTGCGTTGGCGATCTCGCAGGCGTGTCTGTCACCCCGACGAAGTTCCGCAAGTCGTGAATCCTTCCGAAGCGGGTCGCCTCGGTCATGAGTTGGCCGACGGCGGTTCCGTCCTCCGTGGACATGGCGGCCTCGAGGCGGGAGAGAAAGGTGCTGTAGGCGGCGAGGTCGACAGAGGCTGCGGCACGCTCGAGGTCGAGCAGTCCGAGCAGTGCGACGTACGTTCGTCCGAGCTCCTCCCACGCCGACGCCGAGCGCAGTCCGTCTCCGTGCTTCACGGTCTGCAGGGCCACCAAGAACCGCCGTCCGGTCGACGCGTACCGCTGGGCCTTCGCGGCGGAGACGACCGCACCGATCGGCACGACGCCGACGACCAGCCAACCCAGCTGGCGCACTGCCGATTTCCGGAGGTCGGTGATCCGACCCTCCCACGACGAACAGACGTCGGCGAGGTGGTCGAGGAGATCGGGTTCGACGGCAAGGTACGTCATCGCCCCGGTGGCCATCCGAAAGTCACCACCGCGGCCGCTCAGATCCCAGGAGGACGTGTCGTTCTCCATGCCGGCTTCGGAGGACGACCTGCCCTCCAGGACGTCATACGCCTCCCGCACCCGGCGGAATGCTTCGGCTTCGCCGCCCACGTCCGGGTGAGCCACGGCAGCCAGCCTCCGATACTGACGCTTCACATCAGCCGGGCCCCAGTCCCCGACCAGGCCGAGAACTGCGGTCGCCTGTGATCTCCTCATCCTCCACGCCCCTGTTCAGTGCGATCACCGCCGGGCGACGATTCCCCGCCCACCTGCGTCCACGGCAGGAATTGAACCTGCGACCTACCGCTTAGGAGGCGGTTGCTCTATCCCCTGAGCTACGTGGACCGACGAGGGGACAGCCTACGAGAAGCAACGGCGCCATCCGCGAGATGGCCGGCGACGTCAGGGATGCGGACTGACGTCCTCCATGGTGATGTGTCCATCGGGCGGGAGTTCCCCGGCGGGCGCCTCCAACGCCTGGAGGACCCTGCCGATGAAGCGATGGACGACGTCGAACTCGTGGTCATCGGTGATGAGGTCGGCGAAGAACTGCCGGACACCGCGGACATGTACCGGGATCGCGTCGGTGAGAAGCTGACGACCTTCGTCGGTAAGGGTGCAGAGCAACCCGCGACGGTCGTCCTCGGCCTTGATCCGTTCGACGAGGCCACGGGCTTCGAGACGGTCGACGCAGTGTGTGAGACGGCTGCGTGAGATCATCACGGACTCGGCGATCGTCGACATCCGAACGCCGTCCGGCGGCCCTTCGGCGATCACGACGAGCGCGGCATAGTCGGCGATCGACAATCCGTGGGCAGTGGCGAGGGCCGTATCGAGCCGAATGAGCAGTTGCGTCGCAAGGCGGAGCTGGTCCCGCCACAACGCCTGTTCCCGTGAACCGGGCCATGGTTCCCCACGCGCCGTGCGCATCGTCACGGGGATGCGCGGATCGGGCTGGACCGATCCGCGCAAACCGGCATCCATGGCCGAAGCTCCGTCACCCGTCACGGCGGCGACCATAGCGGTGGGCCTCGGACTACTCACAGGAGCCGAGCAACCACCCGGCGACCCGCTGACGGAGAGCGTCAGAGAAAGCCGAGCGGGTCGAAACGACGACCGAGAACTCCCGCGGGGTCAGCACCGAGGACCTGCTCGAGCACGGTGGAGTAGACCCGGCGGAAGTCGGTGGTGACCTTCAGATCGCCATCGACCAGATCGGTCAGGCTCGGGTAGTCGCTGTGTATTCCTCCCCGCACACCGTGCCCGAGGACCAGCACGGGGCCCGCCGTGCCGTGATCAGTTCCCAGCGACAGATTGGGCGCCACGCGCCGGCCGAACTCCGAGTAGACGACCACCACGACGTCCTTCGCCAGCGGGCTGTCGGCGAGTCCGGCGACGAATCGGCTGACGCCCCGGTCGAGCACGCTGAGGAGCGCACCGTGCGTCCCGGCTTCGTTGGCATGCGTGTCGAATCCGCCGAGCGAGACGGAGTAGACCCGGGTCGGGAGTCCGGCCCGAAGAAGCGTCGACACTTCCGACAGTTGTCGGTCGAACGCCGAGTAACTCGCTGCGTCCCCGGCCGCACCTTCGAGGCTGACGTCAGCCGATCCCTCGGACCCCGCCGTGAGGATCGGCTGCAATCGCGTCATGACTCGGAGAAGGTCGGCGCCGGTCGCGGCAACGCGCCCACCCCAGGCACCGAGTTCGGAGCCCGGGGTTCGGACGGCCTCCGTGTAGGCGTTCAGCAGCGGTGCCCCGCCGGGAAGCGTGAAGGTTCCGTTCGGGATGGCCGAGGCGCTGCTCTGACTCCCGATGAGGGCGCGCGGAACGGACGGTCCGATCGAAAGCATCCGCAGCGGATCGGCACCCGTTCCGTCATGCCACCGACCGAGCCAGCCGGTCAGCTCGACGCGATCGGGAACCCCGGACTGCCAGATGTCCATCGACCTGAAATGGCTACGGTTCGGTGTCGGGTAGCCGACCCCGGAGACGATGCCGACCTTTCCGGCATCGAAGAGCGCCTTGATGCCGGCCAGCGAAGGGTGGAACCCAAAGCGGTCGTCGATCCGCAGCGTCTTGTCCGCCGCGATGCCGGCCTGGCCGCGAACCGAGGTGTAGGTCGCGTCCTGGGTCGGGACGATGGTGTTCAGACCATCGTTGCCTCCGTACGCCGTGATGAGCACCAGCACACCCTGCCCTGGGCGTCGAGCGACACCGCCGCCGGCTGCGGGGGAGGAGACGGCGGCAGCGGGACGGCTGGCGAGTGACGGGAGGGCGAGCACCGCCGCGGTCGCTCCGATACCACCGAGCACCTCGCGGCGGGTGAGGGTCCGACCGTCGGGAAGCGTGATGGGGATCGGTAGGGCCATCGCTCCGCCGGCGTTGCATTGCCCGGCCGGGTCCGGCACCGTTCGATCCGTTGGCGAGAACTTCGTCGGATTCATCGTGGTCGATTCCTTCGGGAGGGAGCGGATGGCGAGGTTCGGGGACGCGGCATCAGGCGAGCACGTATTCCGGGCTGGTCAGGGCAACGACGAGCTGGGTCCGAGGATTGGACGCTTTGATCAGCCCGGCGCGAGTGGCCTGAGTCCACCCGTCGATCCCGAGTTGACGGGCGATGGTGTCAGGGCGGGCGTTCGCCGCCGCTCCGCTCAACCAACCGAGGTTGGCCCGTGCGGCGAGCCCGTTGGCGAAGCGAAGCCGAGCCAGTGCGGTCGCGGTGGAAAGCCAGTAGCCGTTCTGCGGCCATCCCCCCACACTCGGTGGGTTGAACGGCACCTGGTTGAGGTCACGCAACGTCACCAGGAGGTTCGGGCCGACGACGTCGAACTCGTTCGCGCGCATACCAACAGCACGGATCGACCCGACCACCCACTCGACTGGCTGCTTGACGAGTCCCTGCCGTGCGGTCGTGCTTGCGAACTGGGGATGACGGAACAGGGCACGCATGACGGCGGCGATCGTCCCCTGGGTCCGGAACACAGCGGCGAGGTCGGCCACGACGGGATCGTTGACCGCTACCGGATACGCGAAGCGGCTCCAGAGCTTCGAGCTGACGAAGGCCGCTGTCTCCGGTCGTTCGGCGAGGAACGAGACGGTGTCGTCGAAGCCGAACGAGCGGGCCTCCCCCAGGATCGTCTTCGGTGCACCGTCGACCTGGCGGGGAAGCACCGAGACGGTTCCCGATCGCCGATCGACCCGCGTCCCGGTGAAAGCCCGAGCCGCTTCGCGGACGTCGGCGTCGGAGTAGGAGCCGATGCCGATCGTGAAGAGCTCCATCAGCTCCCGGGCGAAGTTCTCGTTCGGACTCCCCTTCCTGTTGTCGTTCGCATCAAGCCACACGAGCATCGCGGGGTCCTTCGCGACGGCCAGTGCGAGTTGGGTGAACCCGCCGAGGCCGAGGAGACGGAATATCTGGTTCTGGGCAAGCATGAAGGTGGCCTCATCGACCTTCTCGACGGCTGTGGCGAAGTGACCATGCCAGAACAGCGTCATCTTCTCGGAGAGCGGACGCTCAGTTGCCGTCATCCGATCGAGCCACCAACGGGCAAGTGCCTGGTTCTGCGCCTGCTTGAGCTGGTTACGGGCCTTCTTCTCCTCTCCCGAAGTCCGAGGAAGCGGTGCGATCAGCGTGAACGTCACCGGGGGCGGCGTCGATGCTGCCCCGGCGTCCGGAGCCCCGACATCGAGAAGTGAATCGACCGCGGCGTCGTAGCCGTTCGCGACCGCAGCGTCCAGGGCTGCCGCAGTCGCGCCGAAGCCGGCCCGGCGGGAGAGGTGAGCGATGCGCGAGCGGAGTTCATCGGCCATCGCCCAATGCTCGAACAGAGATGTGAACTCGTCGTGAGCAACAGGTGACGATCGATCAGCGAGGTCCATCGCGAGCCGGCACGGTGATGACGTGGCGGCGGGCGGCGGTTGCCCCGGCAGCCATTACCGTTGCGTCGTGCACTTTCGACGCATGCCGATCGAGGTGGAGTCACCTGAGGAACTCGGTTACGACACGATCCGCTTCAACCTCAGCGAGTCGAGCATGCGTGACGCGACCGTCGGCGACCTCGGACTGCACAGCTCGTCCCTCCTCGATGAACTGCACCAGAAGGTGCTGTGGTACGGCGATCATCGCGGCGATCCCCGGCTCCGTTCTCTGGTCGCGGCGCACGGGAGCTCGCTCTCGACCGATGACGTTCTGGTCACGGCAGGAGCCGCCATGGCGCTGTTCATGGTGCACACGGCATTCCTCGAGCCGGGCGACGACATCGTCGTGTTCCACCCCAACTACGCCACGAACATCGAGACGCCGAGGGCGATCGGAGCCAACGTCCTGCCACTCCAGCTGACGTTCAGGGATGGTTACCGGCCCGACCTCGATCGGCTCGAATCACTCGTAAGCGCGCGAACGAAAATCCTCTCGATCACGGACCCACACAACCCGACGGGGATCTGCCTGACCGAGGAGGAGCGCCTGCACATTGTCACCCTCGCCGAACGCCACGGGTGCCTGTTGCTGGTCGACGAGACGTACCGCGATCTGTCCCGTGGACCGGCGCAGCCGTGGGCGGCAGAGATGAGCGCATCAGCCATCAGCATCTCGTCACTCTCGAAGAGCATGGGACTCCCCGGGATCCGTGTCGGTTGGGCGATCACCCGGAATCGGGCCCATCAGGAACGGCTCCTCGCTGCGAAGGAACAGATGATGATCTGCGGTTCGGTGCTCGACGAGACCGTCGCGACCCATGCGCTCCGCCAGCGCGCCGATTTGCTGGCCAGTCGACGCGCAACGGCGGAACGGCATTTTTTCATCGTCCGCGAATGGATGAGCGGACACGCCGACCTCGAATGGGTCGAACCACAGGGGGGCGTCGTGTGCTTTCCCCGCATTCGGGATCCGTTCGCCGTCGACGTCGGCGCGTTCTACCACCACCTTCGCACCGCCGGCGGAACGCTGGTCGGTGCCGGCCACTGGTTCGAGGTCGACCCCCGTTCGTTCCGTGTCGGCTTCGGGTGGCCCACCGATTCGGAGTTGCGGGGCGGTCTCGCCGCGATCGATGCGTCGCTTGACGCCGCGCGTGGCATGAGAAAGACGTCATGAGCGACCGCCCCCTCGAGCTCTCGTTCGTGAAATCCGCGGTCGACCACACGACCTTCGACGACCTCGGACCGGAGGTCGCGTTCGTCGGTCGATCGAACGTCGGGAAGTCGTCGATCATCAACGCGCTCGCAAACCGCAGAGGGCTGGCAACGGTGTCGAACACCCCGGGCCGAACAAGAGTGCTGAACCAGTTCGCCCACCGAGACGGAGGCGCAGTGATCGACCTCCCGGGCTACGGCTTCGCCCGCGTCAGTGATGCCGAGCGCCGACGCTGGCAGGCGATGATCGAGAACTACCTCACCCAACGCGAGCAGCTGGTCATGGTGGTCGCGCTCGTCGACGGCGAGATCGGTCCCGCCAAACTCGATGTCCAGCTCCTCGAATGGCTGCAGAGCGTCGGGGTTCCGCACGCCGTCGTCGCCACCAAGGGGGACCGCTTGAAGTCCTCGGCACTGGGACGTCGCCGCAACGAGGTGGCCGAGGGCTGCGGGCTGCACATCGACGACGTCCGGTGGGTCAGTGCCACGAGCGGCAAGGGCGTCGACGGCATGCGCACATGGGTTCGCGCCCTGCTCCTCGGCACCTGAAAGCCGCAGGTCTCGACAGGTCGAACCGGTCGTCGCGTCCCGAGCCGCAACCCGGTCAGAACAGCGAGTCGAGCACCGCCCAGTGGGCGTCGTCGCCCGTTGCCAGCAACGTCGCCATCCCGACCGCTATTGCGCCCGCGATGTTCTGTTCGAAGTCGTCGATGAACATGCAGTCCTGCGGGATCAGACGCACACCGAGACGTTCGTTCAAGGCCTCGACCGTGTGGTGGTAGATCCGTTCTTCGGGTTTGCGCATGCCGACCTCCGACGAATCGATGATGACGTCGAAAAGCGAGAGCCCCCCGGCGGCGTCGAGCTTCGCCGTCCAGTGCGGCCGCCACTCGGCAACGTTGTTGGTCAACAGCGCCAACGGGATGCCGCGCCCGCGCCAGCTGCGAATCCGCTCGATGACGTCGGCGCGGACCTCGAGGGATGCCATGAGGGTCGCCGGGTTGTCGCCGCTGAAGAACACTCCTGCCCCGGGCACGACCTCCTCGATCCGTTCGACGAGTTCGCCGACCGACGTTTCGCCCCGCTCGAGCCGGTTCCAAAGAGCGCCAGGGTCAGGATTGTGCAGTTCGTGCGACATCATCGAGCGCAGCCGGTCGATCGACGACGGCGCGTTCTCCGGGTCGTTCGGTTCCGGGCGGGACCGGCCACCCATCGAGAGCGGCACCGTGATCACGCCGGTGTAGTCGATGATCAACGCGGAAAGTCGTCGGCTCATGCGCTTCCAGTCTGGCCGACCCGAGGGTCCTCGCCGCTTGGATCCGATCGCGCGGTGGTCTCCGTAGGCTGAGGGTGTGGTCTACACCCCGATCATCGGCACGCTGGCCTATGTCGTCGACCGCACATCGGACCGCGGTCCGGGCGGCGCAGCACTCCTCGTGCATCGCAACGCCCGACCCGACGATGAGCACCTCGGCAAATGGAACGGACTCGGCGGCAAGTTGGAGGCCGACGAGGACGTCGCCGCGGGACTACGGCGCGAGTTGCAGGAGGAGGCCGCGATCGAGGTCACCTCGATGCAGTTGCGCGGAACGGTGAGCTGGCCCGGTTTCGGGCCGAACGGTGAGGACTGGTTGGGCTTCGTCTTCCTCGTCGACGGGTGGACCGGAGTTCCCCCGTCGAGCAACGAGGAGGGCCGACTGGAATGGGTGCCGCTTCCGCGTCTGCTCCGGGCATGCAGTCCCGATGCCGGAGACCGCGAAGCGGCCGATCTCCCGATGTGGGAAGGCGACCGGTTCTTCCTACCGCTCGTTTTCGACGACGACCCGCGGTCCTTCCATGGCGTGATGCCCTACGAACAAGGTCGCCCGGTCGGTTGGACGTGGGAACGCTGGTGACAACCAGGCCGGCCGCAGCCCGCAGCCGATGGAGACCCTTTGCTCTGACCCTGATCGGCGCCTGCTCAGTCCTCGCCCGGCAGCCCCCATCCGCACCGGCATCGGGCCGGGTCGCAGCGACGGTCGATGGGCGCGTCGAATCGGTCGCCGCCCGCTTCGCACTGATCCGGTCGCACCTGGGCTACCGACACTGGACGCGATTGGACGAGGTGGTCGCGCTCGCCCAGGCCAAGGATGCCCCGAGCGGTCCGCTGACCGGATTGATGGTCGCCGTGAAGGACAACATCGACCTCTCGTGGCTGCCCACGTCTGCTGGTGCCTCGGCCCTCCGCAACCGACGACCGGCTCGGAACGCGTCGGTCGTCGATCGACTGCTCGCGTCCGGGGCGGTGATCGCCGGCCACACGAACATGGACACCTGGGCACGCGGCGTCCGATCGGTCAGCGAAACATTCGGCGCGACGGCGAATGCGCTCAACCCGAGCCGCGGACCGATGGGTTCGAGCGGCGGCTCCGCCGTCGCAGTGGCGCTCGGAGAGGTCGATGCCGCTCTCGGAACGGACACGTGCGGCTCCCTGCGCTACCCCGCTGCAGCGAATGTCATCGTTGCGTTGCGTCCGACGCCGGGCCTGGTGAGCCGGGCCGGGATCGTCCCGCTCGCGCCGACTCAAGACGTCGTCGGCCCGATGGCAAGGGATGTCCGAATGCTCGCCCGCATGCTCGACGTAATCGCCGGAACGGACCCGCGGGACCCGCTCACACAGCTCGCTCCGCGTCCCGATCGCACGTACACAGAGGATCTACAGGGGCCGCGCGGACCGGTGTCGGGCGCGCCGCGTCGCTGGCGCGTCGGTGTCGTCCGGACGCTCGGGCCGTTTCGCCGCGACTCGACGGGTCTCACGATGCTCGACAAGATGAGTGCAGCAGGAATCGACCTCGTGAACGTCTCGATGGCGAAGGCTCCGTTCGCGGGCGTGATCGACGACGAGTCTGCGGCCACTCGCGCCCTTGTGCTGGCGGACGCGGACGAGTCAACGTGGCTCGTCGACTCCCTCCGGGTTCCGAACCGATCCACCTACGCGTCCCGGCTCCGTGACCGGAAGCTCTCCGCGTCCAGTCTCACGGCACTGCTCGACCGCAACGGTCTCGACGCGCTCACCTACCCGACGACCCCGTTCGGACCCGCTCTACGCGGTCAGCGTCAGGCGAGCGCGAACTGCCAGTTCTCCGCCACGAGTGGGTTGCCCGCTCTGGCGCTCGGACACGGCGTCGATGCTGACAACATCGCCGTTCCCGGTGTGGATCTGCTCGGCCGGGAGTTCGACGAGTCGACCCTTCTCCGCCTCGGACTGGCGATCACGGAGACGTGAGCCGGGCCATCTGCGCAGTGTGGACGGCGACGCAGGAGCGGGTGGCGTCGTCCGCGTCGACGCCACACCCGACGGAGGCGACGACGACGACGTCGACTCGACCGAACGCCAGCGCCGACCAGATTGTCGTTCCCGCCCCGTCGTCCTCCGAAACCAATGCGACGGTCACCGAGTCGCAGTGCCGGACACCGGCGTTGCCGGCGTGCAGCTCCGACCACGAGTCGGCGACGCCGAGAACAGCGGCCGACGGATCCCCCAGCCGATAGAGCACCACCCGGGCCACGAGGTCCTGAGGATCGTCCAGCTTCCACCAGCACCTGAGCGCACCGACGCGGAAGCCTCGTGTACTCAGCCGACTTCGTTCGGCCTGCGGGTCCCGATGCAGCAGTGCAGCGTCCGGAAGGTCCAGAGCAGACGTCTCGACCTCGGTCGACAGCGGATCGAACGAAAACGACACGAGCAAGGCCGACAGTGACGGCAGTACGCCGGTCATCTCACTGATCCCACGAAGGCGACGATCGAGAGGACCACGACGACCAGAGAGGCACCACGGCCGACTCGGAACTCGACCCGGCTCAGCCAGGCGCTCCGCTCAGCCATCTGCGTCCCGCTGCGAACGCTGGCCGACGAGACGTACATCGACAGTGCACGCATCAAGGCAAACACCAACGAGCCGACGACGATCCACCCGGGACCGGAGATCGCCGCAACGACGAACGCCGCCCACCACACCCAGGAGACCAGGATCGTCGCCGGGCCGAAGCCCATACGGAAGCCGTAGCGCGCCGCGGCTTTCCAGGGCCCGAGGCGGTGTCCGTAGTCACGGGGGACCTGCCGGTGAACGGCGAGCGGACGGACCCCGCGGGAGCGGTTGACCGGGAAGGTGTCGAGACCGACTGCGAGGAGTCCGCCTGCTCCGGCGACACCGGCTGACATCGGGCCGATGCCGACGCCCTGGGCCACCAGAGCGGCAAGAAGTCCGGGGACGGTTCCGCCGATGAACGCCGAGAAGGCGAACACGGCGAGGTTGAGTGGCTGAAGCGCACGTCGCACGGACGGGCTGACGGTCTCCGCGACCGATCGGCCTCACGGAGACCAGAGCGACTGAAGCCCGGCGATCGCGAAGAGAAGACCGGAGAAAACCTGCGCGCTTACTTCTTCGTCGCCTTCGTGGAGGACGTCGATTCGGGAGCGGACGTCGTCGTCGTGGTTGTGATCGGCGCTGCACCCGGAGCGGTCCGCGGCGGCGGGGTCTGCGCCGGCGCAAAGCCGATCGGCCGCTTGTGACGGGCCCGCGGAACCACGCCGGGCACACTGGTCGACGGAGCCGGGCCGGACACACGGACCATCCCGATCGGACGCTCCTCGAGCGGTTGGGCGAAGACCGGCAGACCGACCCCGTCGTCGTCACCCCGGAGGAACTGGCGGTCGTAGCCGTTGAGGGCGCCCTGCAACTCGAGCACGCCCGCGTCACCCAGCCCGCCGGGAACAGTGAGAACGCACTCGGCGACGGCGAACCGAGCCCGCCGGGCGACCAGCCAGTCGCGGAAGTCCGGCGAGATCACCGAGTCGTCGTGCACCAGCAATGGGCCGCCGACAGGAAGATAGCCACCACCCAGGCGCGCCGAGGACGCCGGGACGAACGCTAGACCGAAGGTACGACGGGGCTCGGCTGCGTCGAAGAGCCGATCGGCCAGGGCTCGGCTGAGCGTCCGCACGTTCCGACCGCTGATCCGCTCACCCTCGCCCACCAGCGAGGGATCGCCGGCGCCCTCGCCGACCAAGAGGCATGGACCAGATCGTCCGGACTGCCCGCGGAACGCGTTCACCGCATCCGTCCCGATCAGCAACGGCGAGCCGGTCGCTGCGGCGTAGGCGGACGCCGAGGCGGCAATGTCGAGACTCGGCGCGTCGGCACCGATGCACACCGCGCCAGTTCGTTCGGTCGAACCGGACACCAGGACGGCCACGTCCACGGAGGCCACAGCGATATCGGTCGGCGAACCGACCAACGTCACTTCGATCGTCGCCGAACGCAGAGCGCCGAGCACGGCGTCGGAGACGCCTGCAGCGACGACAGTCGCCGAGCGGACCCCCAGTCGGGAGAGTTCGGGGAGCAGACCCGGCCGGAGCGATGCCGGGTCGGTGAGCACCAGTGGGGTTCCCGTGGAGTTCGCCAGCGGTCCGGCGATCGCCGCAGCCAGCACGTCGGCGGAAGCGATCACGACGCCCGGTGTCGATCCGGCGGGGCGCGTCGCGAGTCGGGCAAGCGAAAGGTCCGCGGCATCGGCGGCGTAGCTGCGTTCCAGCGCAACCTTCTGGAGCCGTGGATCCTCGAGGCAGCTCTCCACCATGCAGTACACGTTGTGCCCGTCGGGGCAGTAGCCGTGAACGTTCGGGTGGTTCCGCTTGCAGCAGTCGCAGATCTTCTTCAGACCGCCGTTGGTGCAGCAGCCGGGACTGGCGTACCAGCACCACCCCCAGACCACGTCGGATCCGACGCAGTCATAGGTCGGGCACCTCGGCGACACGCCTGACTGCCCGCAGGCCCGCGCCTCGGCGCGAGTGGCGAACACGGAAGCCAGCGTCGCCCCGCCGGCGACGACAACCGCGGCCTTTCCCGTGGTGGCGATGAATGTGCGCCTCGTCGTCCGCGATGCCATCCACCGCGACGCGCGCTCGACAACGCGGTCGAGGGAACTCATCGAACGCCTCCGACACCGGACGAACCGAGCCTGGCTTCCCGGACCAGTTCTTCGATCTGCTCCAGTGAGTTCGCAACCCCGCGACCCCGGACGACACCGGCCGAATCAACCGCGACGACGTAGGGAGTGGACCTCACCGCCATTGCATCGAACACCGGCGCATCCGCGTCGAGGTCGACAGTCTGCACGTGAAGTTCCCGGTACTGCCGGCGAAACGCATCGAGCGATGGACGAAGCTCCCGACAGAGCACACACGTCCGCGACGTGAAAAGCAGAACGGTGAGCACACTCGCCGACCAGTCGATACCCACAGCGGGTGCCCGAGCGTCGAGCTCGGGACCTTCGGAAGCGAAGTGCACACCCATCGGCGCGAGCCGCTGATGCAGGACCCCGATCTGGCGTAGCAGGGCCACCACGGCCACGGCGAGAACGGCCACGACGAGCCAGAGCGCCAGGAATGCGACGACCCAAGGTCCCGTCATCTCACACGTCCGACCGGGAAGTGGGAAACACAGACCCGGTGACGAGCCTCAGTTCGGCCAAAGCGTGAATCAGAAGGCCGATGCTGACCACACCGAGGCCGACCATGAGACTCGCCAACCGCTCGACGGCGTCGATCGTCAGGACGGACGGGGCCGGCCAGGCGAGGAGCGATGCGGCAATCAGCCCGCCGTTGCGGAGAAGTGACACCGAGGTCACCGGGGTAGAAGATCCCGCGCCGAAACAACCGCAACGAACCGTTCGCCCCGTGGCGAGGGCCCGGCGGAGAAGCACCGCGAAGACCGCGAGAAGACCGGTGGCGGCGGCGGCGCCGGCCGCAGGAACGAAAAGAAGCATCATTGCCACGCCAAGTTCGACCGGGGCGACGAAGGAAGCGGCCACAGCGGGAACGCCGAGGGCGATCGTCGCCTCACCCGTTGCTGCGGGCGAACGGAGCTTGGCCACCGCTGCGACGACGAAGACGCCCGCGACGACGAAGGCACATGCCAGGGAAATCGTCGACAAGGAGACAGCCGTCAGTCGAGAAGGGAAAGCGCTTGTTTCGGACACATGCGGACAGCGGTCTGGACGGCAACGCGTCGATCGGCTGATGGCTCCTCGTTCAGGATGACGAGTTCGTCGTTGTCGTCGATCTCGAAGATGTCGGGGGCATGACCGACGCAGAGTCCGTTGCTTTCACACTTGGGACGGTCGACCGAGATGCGCACAGATTCATTCTGTCCGAACCGCGGAGCTACGCCGGGCATCATCGGTCGCCCCGGCGGCCACCTGCCCGGTTGTGACTCTCGGCTCATCGTTCCCTACGTTGGTGTCCATGACTTTTCGTGACGTCTTGGCGGTCGACGACATCAACCTGTCGGAACTCGAGTTCTGGGCTCGACCCCTCGCCGAACGCGAAGGCGCGTTTCACCGCCTGCGCACAGAGCGCCCGCTGGCCTTCTTCGCCGAGCCCAACATCGAGAGCGATCTGATTCCGGTCGGGCCCGGGTACTACGCGGTCACGAAGTACGACGACATCCTTGAGGTATCGAAGAACCCTGAGCTGTACTGCTCCGGACGCGGCGCCACATCGATCGCCGACATGCCCGATTTCATGCTCGACTTCTTCGGTTCCATGATCAACATGGACGACCCACGGCACGCCCGCCTCCGAAAGATCGTCTCCGCGGCGTTCACCCCGAGGATGCTCAAAGCCATCGAGGACCAGGTCGTCATCGCCGCACGGGAGATCGTCGACGATGTGCTCCGCAAGGGCGGCGGTGACTTCGTGACCGACGTCGCCGCCCGCCTTCCGCTCAAGGTCATCTGCGACATGATGGGGATTCCCGAATCCGAGTACGAGACCGTCTTCTCGAGGTCGAACGTCATCCTCGGGGCAGCCGACGCCGAATACGTTCCGCAGGGGAGCGCAGACGTTGTCATCAATGCGCTGCTCACGGCCGGAGGCGATCTCCACAAACTCGTCTCCGACCTGGGCGCGGCCCGACGAGCCGATCCGACGGACGACTTGACAAGCGCACTGGTGAACACCGAAGTCGATGGAGAGCGCCTCAGCGACAGTGAACTGGGGTCGTTCTTCATCCTCCTCGTCGTCGCCGGAAACGAGACCACCCGCAACGCCATCGCCCACGGGCTCGATCTGTTCACGAAGAACCCCGAACAGCGCGACTTCGTGGCCGCAGACATCCCTACGCGCATGCCGGGTGCGGTGGAGGAGATCGTCCGCGTCGCATCGCCGGTCGTCTGGATGCGACGCACGGCGACCAGGTCAGGGAGTCTTCGTGGCGTCGACTTCGCCGAGGGCTCGAAGTTCATCCTCTATTACTGGTCGGCCAACCGCGACACGGACGTGTTCACTGATCCGTATCGCTTCGACGTTTCGCGCTCGCCGAATCCCCACGTCGGCTTCGGCGGGCCCGGCCCGCACTTCTGCCTCGGCGCGCACCTCGCGCGTCGCGAGATCGGCGTGATGTGGAAGGAACTGCTCTCCCGCGCCCCGAAGGTTCAGGCCACGGCAGAGCCCGACCGTCTGCTCTCGTCGTTCATCAACGGCATCAAGCACCTCGAGTTCTCCGTCTGACGGACCGATCCCGGTCTCGGAGAAAGAGGAGTCCGCGGAAGATCACGCGGATTCCAAAGTTGACGTGTGCGGATCTTGGATGACTCCTCACGATGCGGAGCGAAGGGCGCTCACCGTCCGGAGGAGCAACGTGAGCGCTGCGGCGGCACTCGCCGCGAGCAGTGCTGCGGTCGCCGCAAACCGAGCGGCCGGCGCGAGCTGACCGGACTCACTCAGACCGAGCAGGACTCCGCAGACGGCCACCGAGGCAACCACCGTGAACGCGACGGCACGGATCGGGAAGTCCACCCGCCACACGCGCTCGGACCGGACCAACCCCACAACGACGAGCAGCACGGATGTCGCCAACGATGCCCAGCAGGCACCGCTCTGGCCGAAGGGCGGCACGAGCGCCGCGCAAAGCGCGACATTCGCAACTGTTCCGCCGACCATGGTCTCGAACGCGGGCCGCCCGGTACCCACGATCGACGGGCCGGTGTTCACGATCGGTAGGGCGCCGCTGATGAGCATGGATGCCCCGAACACGAGGGATGGAACGGCGAGGTCGCGGAACCGGGCACCGAGGATGGGCAGCGCGACCGGGAAACCGGCGGCGAGGAAGATGCAGAAGAGGCCGGCGACGGCGGCGAAGCCGAGGAGCGCCGCCCGGTAGATGGGTTTGGCGCCCTCTCGGTCGGTAAGCGACAGGGCGTAGGGCTCCCAGGCCTGCTGCAGCGCCGTCGTGAAGAGTGTGACGACAGTCGCCAGCATGGCGACGACCTGGAACTTCCCGACCTCTCCGACGTCGGAGAAGGCCCGGATCAGCACCCTGGTGAGCAGCCCGAGGAGGAACGGCGACGCGACGGCCGGAAGCAGCGGCAGGCTGTAGCGCAGCATGATGCGCAGACGGCCGCGATCGATGTGCGGGGCCCCGATGGTCGGCCACAGCTGCACGAGCCCTGCCACCGTGACGACCGCCCCGACCACCGCCTGGGCCGCAAACACCCCGGCGACCCCGGCATGTCCGACGCCGACCAGCCCGATGGTCAACAGCAGCGTGCCGAGCGCCACGGCACCGGCGACCACCAACGCGGGCATCGGCCGCCTCACCATCCGATACCAATGCTGAAGGACGTTGATCATGGCGAGAGCCGGGATGGTCAGCGCAGCAGCCCTCGTGGCGCGCACCTCGCCCGCTGTTCCCTCGAAGACGAGCCGGGCGAAGGGTTCAGCCAGGATCACACCCACAACCGCCAGGAGTCCGGCAGAGAGCAGCGTCGCCCAGACCCAGGCCGAGAGCGTTCGTCGGCGATCCTCGCGAAGCGCGTCTCCGGTGAGGCCGGCCGCACCAGCCTCGTAGAACCATCTCGTCGCCCCCGAGTCGAGTCCTAACCCGGACGCGTACTGCAAGAGCAGCAGCGTCGAGGTCAGCAGCCCGAACACACCCAGTTCCGGGTCGGAGAGCCGGCGGGTCAGCAACGGCAGAAGAAGCACACCCGTGACCCGGGCGATGCCGATCGCCATCGCATAGACCGCTCCTTCGCGTATGGCCGACGGAACCTTCTCGATGCGACTCACCACGCGTCAGACCCGGACCGTCTTGTCGCCGTCAGCATCGCCGAAGGTTTAGCAGGCGGGCCGGAAACGATCGGAACCGACGATGTCACGGCCGGCTCCGGCTTGAACGAACGCAGCGCCGCTAGGGTCGGAACTGATGCCTGCCTCGACGTCAGCCTCGACAGGGCCCGAGCACGCAGTCGGACCACTGAACGGCGGTCTACGCCAAGCCGTGGACGTGCGAACGAACGTCATCCAGCTCCGGGTTCCATGACCTCGTTCCTGCTCGCCTCGTTGTTCGCCGTCACCGTGGCATCGGCGGCGTCCCTCGTCGCGGCCACGGTCTTCAGCGGAAACGTCCCTGACGTTCGTCGTTCGCTCTCTGGCGCGGTGTCGATCATCATCGTGGGGGGGTCGTCGCTCGGCGCCGGGCTTGCCTCGGGCGCACCTACTGGTTCACGAGCCGTTGATCTCGGTTACCGCGTCGGCTTCGGCGCCGTACTCCCGGTCGCCGGGGGAGCCTGTTCGCTCGCCCTGCTCACGCTCGGCGGAGTTGCCGCGGCTGCTGCACTCCTCACCGGCGCGGGAACTGCAGCTCCCCTGGCCATGGCAAGCCTCATCCCGGGCGCAACGTTCGGCGTCCACCGCGGCCGGACATCGCAGGGCGACGCCCGTGGCGATTCGGCCGGGGCGCTCCAACTCAGTCACCTCACACGCCTCGGCTGCGGTGGTCTCCTGGCGAACGCGCTCCTTCGGCTGCCCACTGATTTCTGGGTGGGTGTTCCCACGGTGGTCGCTGGCGCCATCGCGGTGATCGTTCTTGCGGGCGCGATCCGGCAGACGTCGCGGCGGACCCGCCGGGCCGTCCTCACCGGAGTAGCCGCAGCAGCGTTGGCGGCGGGTGTCGCCGCGGCACTCGCCGGATTCGCGGCACGAGAGGCCCGCACGTCGGCGGAGGCCGGCATCGATGCCGCACGCGAGGCACTCGGAGCGGCGCGGCGTGGCGACTCCGACGCGGCGACGATCGGCTTCCAGAACGCCACGAGGCTGTTTCGAGCGGCCGATCGGGGCCTTCGCGCACCCCGCACATCGCTCGGGACGTTCGTGCCGATCGTTGGTCCGAACCTGCGTGTCGCTCGACGCTTCACCGCCGCTGGCGCCGATGTGGCCGAGACCGCAGCCACCGCAGTCGGTGCGGCAAATCTCTCCGACATGCGGCTCGAAGATGGCCGCATCGACGTCGACAGGATCGACGCGCTCCGGCTGCCCGTCGGGAGAGCACGCGACGCTGTGGAGCGCGCCTTCGCGTCGCTCGCAACGGCCGACGGCCCATGGACGGCCACCGTCATCAGGAACAAGGTGCGTTCGCTCCGCACCGAACTCGTCGACGCCCGGAAGTCGACGGCCGACGCAGGCGCGATCCTGGCCGCGCTGCCCGACCTTCTCGGCCGTTCCGGGCCGAGGCGCTATCTCATCGTCGTGCCCTCGCCCGCGGAGGCGAGCGGAAGCGGGGGCCTCATCGGCAACTACGGCGAGATCACCGCGGTCAACGGCAGGGTGAGCCTCTCCCGTTTCGGACGGACGATCGAACTCAATCGAAACGGTGTGCCCGGACCGCAGCGAGTTCTCCGCGCACGACCCGACTACATACGCCGGTACACCCAGTTCGAGGTGTCGCAGCTCTGGCAGAACGTCACCCTCTCGCCCGACTTCCCGTCGTCGGCCGAGGCAATGGCGTCGCTCTACCCGCAGTCCGGGGGCTCCGAGGTCGACGGCATCTTCAGCGCCGACCCCTACGCGCTCGCAGCAATACTACGGATCACCGGACCCGTTGCCTTGGCCGACTGGCCCGAACCGATCACCGCCGAGAACGCCCCGCGAATCCTTCTTCACGATTGGTATTCGCAACTGACGGAAGAGCGCAACCTCGAACGTATCGACCTGCAGGGAGAGGTCGCTTCGGAAGCGTGGTCCCGGTTGTTCACTGCGCCGATCCCGCCGATGGGGACGCTGGGTGCCACCATGGGTGACGTCGTACGTTCGCGTCATCTGCAATTCTGGGCGCGGCGTGAACGGGAGCAGGCGTTCTTCCGCCAGCTTGGTTTGGACGGTTCGATGGGACCGCTCGAGGGTGATGGGTTCGCGGCCGTGACCAACAACGCCGGTGCCAACAAGATCGAGTGGTACCTGTACCGCACGATCGGGTACGACGCTCAGATCGACGTCGCCACCGGCAGGGTGCGATCGACCGCAACGATCGAGATGCGCAACGAGGCTCCGGCCGTCGGGGAACCGCCATACGTCATCGGGAACGGTGCGACGCCGCCCGCACCCGAAGGCACGTCGATCCAGTACCTGTCCCTCTACTCTCCGCTGCGTCTCGTGGGGGCGACCTTCGACGGCGTTCCATTGGAGATGACCAGCGAGATCGAGCTTGGGCGGAACGTCTACTCGGGCTGGATCCGCATTCCGCCGAAAGGCAACGGCACCGTCGTCGCCGAATTCGAAGGTGTCCTCGAGTCGGTCTGGACGGAGGGGTACTCCGTGGAGCTCGGCTGCCAAGCCATGGTCAACCCCGACCAGGCTCGCGTGCGCTTGCGGATCTCACCGGTGAGCGCATCGGTGTCCGACGACGGCGAACGGACCCTCGCTGCTGACGAACCGTTGGTCTGCCGGAAGCGCTACCGGCTCGGTCAGACGCCGTCCGCGCCGCGCTGACCGGCATCAGAAGCGGGCGGTCGGGGGGCTTCAGGCGGTGCGGCGACGACGGCGACGACCAACGAGCACGAATGCCGCACCGGCGCCGACCAGCGCAGCACCTGCGGCGGTGAGCGGAACGGTGGCGTTCGAGCCGGTGAAGGCCGGCTGGCTGAAGCTCTCACCAAGGACCGACGCCGAAGCGGGCGCGACCGAAGGCTCGGGCGCAGCCTTCGTCGACGGGAGCACCGTTGCGGGCGCCGACGAGGGCGCCGGCGGAACCGAGGTGCCCGGAGCCGACGACGGGGGCACAGACGACGGGGGCACAGACGACGACACGACCGTCGGGGGCACTGTCGACGGTGGTGTGATCGGATACTGCGTCTGCGCACCGGCGTGACTCACGCCCCCGAACACGGTAAGGCCCGCGGCGAGGAGGAAGGCGAATCGGAATCGAGACCTGTTCACACCGCCATTCTCACACAGCGTGGTCAATAGTGCAACCGTGAACGGCCGATCAGGCCGAAGGACCCAACGTTTGGAGCCGAATGGCCACCGGAAGGGGCACCGGGGAAAAACCGAACCGTGGAACCGGAGCGCGAAAAGGAGCACCCAGATTCATGTCCGGCTTCACCCCTCGCCCAACGCGCGAGCCCGGCGGGACTAGCTTCGACCCTCGAACGTTCGCCGTGCAACGCTCGCTGGATGGCCGCTCAGCGTTGACACGAGTAGTCACTGTCCGTGTACGGTGGAGCGAATTAACCACTCAGAGCGCGCATCAGGAGAAGGCATGAGAGTCGTTGTCACTGGACATGAAGGGTACGTAGGGGCGGTCCTCGTACCGCTCCTGGTCGACGCCGGACACGAGGTGATCGGGCTTGACAGCGGCCTGTTCCGCGGATGCGACCTTTCCCAGGTGCTCGCAGTACCCATGATCGAACGCGACACTCGCGACGTCACGCCCGCCGATCTCGAAGGCGCCGACGCCGTGATCCACTTGGCGGCGATCTCCAACGACCCGATCGGGCACCTCAACCCGCAGATCACCTACGACGTCAACCACCTCGCGTCGGTTCGGCTCGCCCGGGTGGCGAAGGAGGCCGGCGTCGGTCGCTTCCTGTTCTCTTCGTCATGTTCGCTCTACGGCAAGGGGGGCGACGCGGAAGTTGACGAGGGCGGGCAGTTCCAGCCGGTCACGCCGTATGGCGAGTCCAAGGTCTTGGCCGAGCAGGACATCGCCGCTCTCGCCGACGACACGTTCTCGCCGACGTACCTCCGGAACGCGACTGCGTACGGTGCGTCACCCAGGCTGCGCGGCGACATCGTTGTCAACAACCTCACGGGATTCGCCTACACCGTCGGGGAAGTCCGCCTCCAGAGCGACGGAACGCCGTGGCGGCCCCTCGTCCACGTCGAGGACATCAGCCGCGCCTTCCTCGCCATCATGGAAGCCCCGCGCGACTGGATCCACAACGAGGCGTTCAACGTCGGCATGCCCGGCGAGAACTACCAGATCCGAGACGTCGCCAACATCGTGATGGAAACGGTGCCGGACAGCAGGATCACGTTCGCTGCCGACGCCGGCCCGGACCTCCGCAACTACCGGGTCAGCTTCGACAAGCTGGCCAGCAGGGTTCCGACCTTCCGACCGAAGTGGAACGTCCGATCCGGCGCCGCACAACTGCTCGAGGCATTCAAGTTGGGGGGCCTAACGCTCGAAGACCTAACCGGGCCGAAATTCACTCGTCTCGAAAAGGTGAAGCTCCTCATGCTCGACGGACGACTGACCGCCGAGCTCCGCTGGAACTGACACCGACAACCCGAATCGACCAAAGACCACCGACCCGTGCCTCGCTGCACCACGACCGACCCGCCGAGGAGCTTCTCGGCGGGGCCCCAGAACTGGAGACACCACCGATGAAGTTCACCGAGCTCGGAATTCCCGGGGTCTTCGCGGTCGACCTCGACGAGCGTTCCGACGATCGCGGCTTCTTCGCCCGCTCGTACTGCGACGACGAGTTCGCCGCACACGGCCTGGCCAGTCACATGGTTCAGACGAACGTCAGTTTCAACCACCTGGCCGGCACCATTCGCGGGATGCACATGCAGCGGGAACCGCACGGCGAGGTGAAGCTCGTGCGGGCTGTTCGAGGCGCAATCCTCGATGTCGTCGTGGACATGCGGCGCGATTCGTCGTCCTACCTCAGCAGCGTTGCCGTCGAACTCACGGATACAAATCGCCGAGCGCTCTATGTGCCCATCGGATTCGCGCACGGATACCAGGCGCTGACAGACAGCGCCGAGGTCCTCTACCAGGTGTCGACCGTCTACGCCCCAGGGTTCGAACAGGGCTACCGATTCGATGATCCCTCGTTCGGCATCGACTGGCTGCTTCCCGTGAGTGCGATCTCCGAGAAGGACGCCACCTGGCCATTGCTCGCCAACGAAGAGCAGGGCGCGGCGTAGCGCCATGCACATCATCGACAACGCCTTACGGCGACGCGCCGAAGAGGGGCGTCCCATTCGCGTCGGCATGATCGGTGCTGGGTTCATGGCCGACGGTCTCACCAATCAGATCGTGAATTCGACGCCCGGCATGGAACTCGTGGCGATCGCCAACCGCACTCCGGAGAAGGCCGCTGCGCTCTTCACGAAGGCCGGCGTTCCTTCGCGTCGGGTCGACACACAAGCGGCCTTTGCTGCCGCGACGGAGGCCGGTATCGCCGCCGTCACAGCAGATCCGTTCCTGCTGTGCGAATCCCCTGCGATCGATGTCATCGTGGAAGTGACCGGCGCCATCGAGTACAGCGCACACATCGTCGTACGGGCGATGGAACACGGGAAGCACGTCGTGTTGATGAACGCGGAGCTCGATGGAACCATCGGGCCGATCCTCAAGACCTACGCCGATCGTGCTGGTGTCATCCTCACGGGTTGCGACGGTGATCAACCCGGTGTGGAGATGAACCTGTTCCGTTTCGTGAAGGGCATGGGACTCACACCACTGGTCTGCGGGAACATCAAGGGCCTTCAGGACCCCTACCGCACGCCGACGACGCAGGCCGGTTTCGCCGAGAAATGGGGGCAGAATCCGACGATGGTCACCAGCTTCGCCGATGGTACGAAGATCTCGTTCGAGCAGGCAATCGTGGCGAACGCGACCGGAATGAAGGTGGCTAGGCGTGGCATGGTCGGCGCCGAGTTCGCAGGACACGTCGATGAGCTCACGACGCACTACGACATCGATGAACTGCGCGCGAACGGCGGCTTCGTCGACTACGTCGTTGGCTTCAACATCAAGCCCGGACCAGGCGTGTTCGTCCTCGCCACCCACGACGACCCGAAGCAGCGCCATTACCTGAACCTCTACAAACTCGGCGAAGGCCCGCTGTACTCCTTCTATACGCCGTACCACCTCTGTCATTTCGAAGTCCCGTCCTCGATCGCCCGGGCCGTGATCTTCGGTGATGCGGTCCTGCAACCGCTGGATGGACCGCTCGTCGACGTGATCACCACGGCGAAGACCGACCTTGCGGCGGGAACTGTCCTCGACGGGATGGGCGGCTTTCACACCTATGGCCAAGCAGAGAACCACTCCGTCGTTCGAGCCGAGGCTCTTCTCCCGATGGGACTGGCCGAAGGCTGCACCTTGCGTCGGGCCGTTGCGAAGGACGCCGTTCTCACGTACGACGACGTGGAGGTCCCTCCCGGTCGTCTCTGCGATGCACTGCGACGGGAGCAAAACGAGCGGTGGCCGGCGTGACCAGCCCCTCTTCGGGCTTCGTCGAGGCCGCACCTCTCGACACGGACGTGCGGGTCTCGGTCATCGTTCCCGGCCGCAACGTCGAAGCCACCCTTGCGCAGACGCTCGACTCGCTTCTCGCTCAGACGTTCTCGGACTTCGAGCTGATCTTCTCGGACAACGGATCAACAGATCGCACCGTCGAGATCGCGAAGAGCTACTGCAGGCGCTTCAAAGCATTGCGAGTGATCGACGCTTCGGTCTCACCGGGGTCAGGGTTCGCACGGCGAGCCGGTGTCGAGGTGGCGAGCGGCGACCTGTTGATCTTCATCGACTCCGACGATGTGGTGAGCGAGAACTACATCGAGGCGATGTCGGCGGCTCTGCGGACGAGGACGTTCGTGCACGGCGCCCAGGACATGACCCTGCTCAACCCGACCTGGGTGAGTCAGGTCCAGCCAGGACGGGGTTCGCGAACCGAGACGGTGGGTGGCTGGAAGTTCGCCGGCAGCGCAACACTCGGCGTCCGCCGAGGTGCCTACGACGCGGTCGGTGGCTTCTGCACCGAACCCGAGATCGCCGAGGACAACGACTTCTGCTTCCGCATGAGGGTGGCTGGGCATGATCTGCAGGTGGTCCCAGAGGCCATCGTGCATGTCCGCCAGAAGTTCACGTTCAAGTCGGCGTTCAATCAGGGGCGGTACTACGGCCGGTGCCACGGTCATACGAACCGACTGTGGCGACCGATGGGTCTGCCGGTGGAGTCGGAATGGACACTCGCCGGCCGCGCCCTGCGGCTGTTCACGCCCCGGCGGCTTCGATCCTTGCGTTCCCTCAAGGGACGTTATCCGTGGATCGTGGAAGTCGGTTCGGTGGGAGCGCGGGTATGGGCAAATGTCAAAGACGTCGTCACCCGGCGCGAGTTCCGACCTGCGACGGGTCTGATCAGACCGAGCGTCGATCCGTTCCTCGAACCATTCCGGGCGCAGCGTCACGAACGCCCCGAAGGACAGCCACCTGCAGTGTGAGCACCAAGGGACGACCACACCCTGTGGGCGCAGGCTAGGTCGTTCGGCCCAAAAAAGTGCAGAACGCGGTTTCAGTTCTGTAGACTTTGCACTGTGGAGTCGCTGATCACGCTCGGTACGACTCGCCCTTCGGCAAGGTCCGGGATCCGAAGTCGTCAACGAGCAGTCGCCATGGTCACCGCTGCCGTGATGGCCATCGCTGGTGCCCTTGTGCTGGCAAGTCCGCCCAGCGGAGCCACGGCGTGCACGCAGAAGGTGCTCAACATCGTCGCCCATTACGACGACGACCTCTACTTCCTCAACCCGGACATCCAAGAGGACATCACCGCCGGGCGCTGCGTGCGCACCACCTTCGTAACGGGCGGCGACGCCGGCTACAGCCTCGGCTACGTCGGGTCGCGTGAGTCAGGCATCATGGCCGCGTACGCCCGAATGGCGGGCCAGGCCAGCACCTGGACGACCACGACTGCTGCCGTCGGCCTGGAAACGACCCTCACGGGCGACAACCGGATCTCCTTGCAGTTCATGCGCCTGCCCGAAGGCGGCGCTTACGGATTCGGCTACCCGAGCACCGGCAACGTGTCGCTCATGCAACTGAACGACGGACGGATCTCGTCGATCACTCCGCTGTCCAACGGGCCGACCTTCACGCGCGCCAGCCTGGTTTCGTACCTGTCGCAGCAGGTGACGGCATACGCCCCTGACGTGATCCGCATCCAATCGAAACAGCTCGCCAACACCGACACTTCCGATCACTCCGACCACATCGCCATTGCCAAGTTCGCATACGAAGCCCACCAGACCTACGTCAGTCCCCACGCGATCTACTGGTACGAGGACTACAACATCACGGCGCGTACCGGAAACCTCACCGCCGCCCAGCAGACCAACAAGCAGCAGACGTTCTTCGCCTACGCCCCCTTCGACAGCCTGGTCTGCCAAACCCTGTCGGCGTGCGGGAACGACCAGTCCTATTTCTGGTTGCAGCGTCGGTTCCTCGCCGGAAGCGAGTTCACCGGAACCCCCCGGGACGGAACGCCGATAGAGGCCGAGGACGCCACGAACAACCTCGTCTTTGCTGCAGGGAACGGCACTGGCCGCGGCAGCCTCACCGGGTGGACAAGCGCCGGTGGTTCCGTGACGTTCAACGTGACCTCTGCCAGCGCGGGAGCCATGCGCTTGCGATTCCGCCATCGGAATGCGGGCACCAACTACGCAATCCGCACGCTCGTCATCGACGGCACCAGTGTTGGGCAGGTGCCGTTCGGACCGACCGGCACCGATTGGGGCTACACCAGCGTCCTTCCGAACCTCGGCGCCGGCGCCCATACGGTGCAACTCCTCTTCGGGCCGTCGGATTACGGGACGGTCGGCCTTGACCACCTCATCTTCGAGGGGCCGGTCATCGTCACCCCTGCGGCGCCGCCGACGACCACCACGACGACAACCACGATCGCACCGCCCACCGGGCAGGTCGCGTTCTTTGAACTCGAAGACACGCCGAACAACCTCACCTTCGAAGCGGCCACACTTCTCGGCGCTACAGGTCGGGGCTCGCTCGGCTACTGGTTCAGCGTCGGCGGCTATTCCCGCTTCACCACCAACCTCCCGGGAGCGAGTTACGTGCTCCGCCTGCGTTACGCAAGCGTGGCTGCGGCGACGAGGACACTGGTCATCGATGGCGTGACTTCGGCCACGTTGAACTTCCCGTCGACCGGCGCATGGGGGAACTGGCGCACCATCGACATCCCCGTCTCCCTCGCCACCGGCTCCCGCACGATCGAGTTCCGGCGAGTCAGCAACGACATCGGCGAGATCAACGTGGACAACGTTGCGGTGCTCGGCACCGGAGG
>JANPFX010000084.1:0-59890 GCA_031423635.1 Acidimicrobiia bacterium
CTCGACGGCCAGGCCGTCGCCCACCTTGAACCAGGCGAGGCCCTTCGCGCCCCATGCCTGCTTGGCCAGGTCGGTGAGCGTGTCGATGCGGCCGCGCGTGAGCGACGCGCCGCCGGGGAAGCGAAGGCCCTTGACGCAGGAGGTCTGGAACACCCTTGCCTCGGTGGTGGCGAACAGCGGTGTGAGCTCGACGAGCTTCATGTCGAAGCGGACGTCGGGCTTGTCGGAGCCGTAGTCCTCCATTGCCTGGGTCCAGGTCATGCGCGGGATGACGTCCATCGGACGCGATCCAGTCACGGCCTCTGCCGCAGCCAGCACGGATTCCGAGATGCATTCGAGGATGTCGTCTTGGGTGACGAAGCTCATTTCCGCGTCGAGCTGGGTGAATTCGAACTGACGATCTGCGCGCAGATCTTCATCGCGCATACATCGCGCGATCTGGAAGTAGCGATCGGCTCCGGCGACCATCAGCAGCTGCTTGAAGAGCTGCGGGCTCTGCGGGAGCGCATAGAAGCTTCCCGGGGAGAGCCGTGAGGGAACGACGAACTCACGGGCACCTTCGGGTGTGGAGGGCATGAGCATCGGGGTCTCGACCTCGGTGAAGCCCTGCGCGTCCATCGACTTGCGGATCGCCGCGTTGACCTTGGAGCGAAGGCGCAGGTTCCGCTGCATCCGTTCACGACGGAGGTCGAGGTAACGGTGCTTGAGACGCATGTTCTCGTCAACCGTGGGCGACCCCTCCCGCTCGACGATCGGGAACACCGGCGGCTCGGCCGCATTGAGGATCTCGACGGTGCAGTTCTTCAGCTCGATCGTGCCGGTGGGGAGCTTGGCGTTGATGGTTTCGTCGGAACGGGCCGTGACGGTGCCCGAGATCCGAACGACGTATTCGCTGCGCAGGTCGGCTGCGCCGTCGACAACACACTGGATGACGCCGCTGCGATCACGAACGTCGACGAAGGCCAGGTGCTGGCTGTGCTCCCGGCGGGTCGACACCCAGCCGCACACGACGACCTCACGACCGACGTCGCCGACGGTGAGCTCCCCGCAGTAGTCGGAGCGCATGCCGCGGGCACGATCGGGGCGGATTGTCGACACAGGAGACGTCCTCGGAGAGAAGGTGGTGCGACCCCGCATTGGGGCCATTTCAGAACCCTCCATCGTAGGAGCGGGTGGAACGGTCAGCGGTACTGGTTTCGGAAGAACGCGATCGCTGCGGGGAGTTGCTCGGCGGCGACCGTGAGCCCGAGGTAGTCCGACCCGTCGACGGCCAAGTCCGCGCCGGGCACATCGGCGGCCAGGACGGCTACCCGCCGACCGCCGACGCCGAAGTCCTTCAGCCAGACGCGCCCGTCGTCGACGGTCACCACGAACTGGGCGCCCGACTTCCCGGCCAGCTTTCCCTGGGCCTTGGCGGACCGTCCGTCGAAGGCCCGTTCGACCGCCAGGCCCGACCGCCGACACGACGCCGCCAACACGTTGACGAGGGGCCCCGAGCCGACGACGAACACGTCGGGCTTCACCGCCGGAGCGGCGAAGACCCCTTCGGCGTCGCAGGCCATGAGGATCCGGTCCATGCCGAGGGCAAAGCCGATGCCTGGTGTGGACGGGCCGTGGAGCTGCTCGACGAGGTTGTTGTAGTGCCCGCCGCCACCGATGGCGTTCTGCGCGGAGTCGAGCGAGTCGGCGGCGAACTCGAACAGAGTGTGGGTGTAGTAGTCGAGTCCACGGACGAGTCGCGAGTCGATCACGAAGGGGATGCCGATCGAGGCGAGCCCCGCTTGCACGGTCGAGAAATGATCGGCCACGTCGCCGGAAAGGAAGTCCGAGATGCGCGGCGCTTCGGCGATGATCGCCTGGTCGGGACCGCGTTTGGAGTCGAGGACCCGGAGCGGGTTCTTCTCGAGGGTCTGCCGGGACTGCTCGGTCAGCTCAGCGGCACGGCCGCCGAAGTAGGAGCGCAGCGCTTCGAGGTACGGCACGCGCGTGCTCTCGTCGCCGAGGGAGTTGAGCCGCACGGTGAACTGCCGGAGCCCGAGGTCGCGGAAGAAGTCGTGGGCGAGGGCGATCATCTCGACGTCGACGTTCGGATCGTTCGATCCGATGCACTCGACATCGAGCTGCATGAACTGACGGAAGCGACCGGCTTGGGGCTTCTCGTGACGGAACGCCGCGCCCCACGCCCAGACCTTCCAGGGCAGCACCTGCGGGCGGCGCTGGACGAAGATCCTCGCGAGCGAGGCGGTGAACTCGGGACGGAGGGCGATCCGAGACCCGTCCTTGTCGACGAAGTCGTACATCTCCTTGGTCACCACGTCGGTCGAGTCACCGATCCGGAGGAACACGCCGAGCTCTTCGAGCATCGGCGGGACAACTTCGCCGTACCCGGCTCGTGCGCAGTGCTCGGCGAAGATCCGCACGAGTTCATGCCACCGGTCGGTGTCGGGCGGGAGGAGGTCACGGAAGCCCGTGAGGGTCTGGAACATGTCACGCCCCCGGACGGCGCGACGCCGGTGTGGCGAGCAGCGAAGCGAAGCGGAGCAGCGCAGCGCCAGAAAACAGGGTCTGGAACATGTCAAGCCTTCAGTGGACGCGACGCCGGGCGGATTGGCAGCACGGGCCGTCGAGGCTACCTGGAGGACGAGCAGGTCGTTCGGCAGGTTCCCGAGAGCCTCTTCATCGGCTGATCCACGGCCGACCTGTGCTCAAGGCGGCGGTCCGGACTGCCGACATCTCGGCCGTGGAACTGCGCGCGTCGAGAACACCTGATGGGGCAGCGCGCCACCGTTTCCCGAGGTTCGGGAGCGAGCGAGGGGCCGCCGCCGTCGAGTTCGCCATCGTCGCCACCCTGCTCGTGCCGCTCGTGGCCGGGATCATCGACTTCGGGACGCTGTTCCAGAAGCGCCAGGCAGTGCAGGACTCGACCCGCGCCGGTGCTCGGGTCGGCTCGGCATCGTGCGCCATCCTCAGCGGCAGTCCAATCAGCCCGAACTGTGCGGCCGGGAACCTGCTCGACCATGACGCGAAGATCATGCAGGCCCTCCGGGCGCGGCTGGGGTCGTCGATCGGCCAGGTCACCAAGGTCGTCGTCTACCGATCCGTCGCTCTCGACGATGACGGCACCCCGCTCCGCGGACGGATGATCAGCGCGTGCCGGGAGACAAGCATTCCCGGTGGCGTCAACGGCTTCTGCAACGTCTACGGTCCGAACGAGTTGGCCCTGGTCGATTCGTTGGACGACGCCGCGTTGGCCGCCCGGTTCTCGTGCGCCGACCTGGCCCGGTTCTGGTGCCCGACAACTCGCGAGCGGGCCCGACGAGCCGACGACGCCTACATCGGCGTGCAGGTCGAGCTCCGCCACCCCCACATCGTCCGCCTGTTCGGGTCCGACGTGAAGATCACCTACCGGTCGGTGTTCCGCCTCGATCCCAATGCGGCCGTTCCCGACCGCCCCCGACCGTTGCCGGTCCCCCCGCCACCGGTCGCCCGCACCACCACCACGACGAGCACCACGACGACGACCACGACCACGACGCTCCCGCCACCCACGACCACCACGCTCCCGCCGCCGACGACGGAGGCCCCGACCACGACAACCATCGGGCCACCGACCACGACCACGATTGCGCCCCCAACAACCACCGCGGCGCCGACGACATCGACGTCACCCCCGGCAACGACGACAACGGTCGCGCCACCGCCGACAACGTCCACGACCCCGCCACCAACGACGACAACCCTTCCCCCGCCGACGACCACGACCACCGCACCGCCGCCGACGACCACCACCGTCCCACCGCCGACCACCACCACCCGACCCCCCACCACCACCACGACGACGACTCGGGCACCCCGTCCATGCTGCTGAGGCCGTTCCGTCGCACTGCGGGCACCATCGGTGCCGACCGTGAACGCGGCGCGTCCGCCGTCGAAGCTGCGCTCGTCGCCCCGCTGTTCTTCCTGTTCGTCTTCGCCATCATCGAGTTCGGTGTGTTCCTGTTCAACACCGATGCCGTCGGCAACGCCTCGAGGACCGCGACACGAGAGGCATCCACGTGGGCCGCGTCCCCCCTGGCCGACCTGAACGCGCTCCGGGCCGCCAACAAGTCGCTCGGCAGCCTTGCTGCCCGCATCGATGCCGTGATCGTCTTCCGCGGCACCTCGGCGAGCAGTCCGGTTCCCGCTGCCTGCGTGGCCCAGATCACCACGACCAGCCGGGGCATTGCCGGCGAGTGCAACATCTACCGGCCGACCGATCTCCGCTCCCTGAACGAAGCCAACTTCGGATGGTCGGACCTGAACACCGTGGCCGAGAACGTCGGCAAGTGGGACGAGTCGTGGCCGGCCACCCGCCGGATCGAGGAGATCACCGGAGACGTGAGCCCCGACTGGGTCGGCGTGTACGTCCAGGCGCGCCACAGGAGCCTGAGCGGCGTGGTTCCGTCGCGAAAGATCAAACGGACATCGCTCGCCCAGATCGAACCGCAGCGGGCGGCGTGATGCATCCGCTTCCGCCTGTCGCGTCGGACGACCGGAGACCGACGGCTCCGACCGGGTCGGCAGTGGGAGTGCCGGGGGCCCGCCGGCCTGCGGTCCGGGCGGTCGTGCGTCCCGAGCGCGAGCGCGGCTTCGTGGCCGTGACCACGGCGATCCTGCTGATCATCATGCTCATGGCGACCGCCCTCGCCCTCGATGTCGCGGTCTGGTACATGCGAGGACTCGAACTCCAGCGAACAGCGGACGCCGCCGCCCTCTCCGCAGTGGTCCGCATGCCGAACTTCGTCAAGGCGGAGGCTGCCGCTCGCGAAAGTGCCGTGCGGAACGGGCTCGATCCGGGTGCGATCGTCGTGACGCGAGATCCGAAGAGCCCGCGACGAATCAAAGTGAGCATCAAACAGAACGTGCAATCGTTCTTCGGCAAGCTCCTTCGGCCGTCCACCGTCGTGGGGCGCCAGGCGACGGCAGAATTCGTGTCGGCCATCGACATGGGCTCGAAGCTCAACGGCATCGGCACCGCGAACCTCATCTCGTACCCGGTCGTCGGGGACCAGGGCTTCTGGCTTGCTATCAACGGGTACTGCACCGCCAAGGAGGACGGCGACAGGTTCGCCTCCGCGTTCGACGGCAACCGTGCCGGCCGGGTCACCTCGTGCAGCCTCACGCCACCGGTTGTCGAGAACGACGACTACCGCCGCCCCGGAACCGACGCCGCGCAGTACACCTATCTCGCCAACATCCCGTGCCCCACCCCCGGGGAAGATCCGTGCACGACGAACCCGGCGAGGGACACCGTCGTCGAGGTCTACAACCCGCAGTTCGACATGAGCAACGAAGTTGCCTCGATCGACACCAACACGATCCAGGACACCGACCCGAACTTCGGGAACGCCCAGATCAACACCAGCTTCGCCCTCCGCAACCCCGACGGCGACCCGATGCCGGCGCCGAACACGCCTCGGAGCTACGGCACGTGCAACAACTGCTCGGGCTCGAACGGCTGGACCGAGTTGTTCCGTATCCCCGCTTCGGCCGGAGCCGGGCCGTTCAAGATCGACGTCAACACCGATGAAGGCCAGGCGAACTCGTACGGCTCGAACGCCTTCGCCCTTCTTGCGCATTGGGCCGGCGATCCGATCGCTCCGTGCACAGACTGCGCGACGATGTCGGGCGAGTCCAGCGTCGGCGTGTACGCCAACGCTTCAGGTGACACCGTCGACTTCTTCCTCGCCCGCCTGGCACCCGCCCTCGACTTCCGGGGCAAGCGGATCCAGATCCTGCTGTGGGACGTCGGCGAAGGCGCCAACACCATCTCGATCCTGCAACCGACTGCGCTTTCCGGCTACCAGCCGATGCCGTTCCGCTTCCGCACCTTCGACCACGGCCTGGTCGGAGTTCCCGACGACGACCGGTTCCCGCTCACCAACGTCCCCGGCGGTGTGCTCGACGTGAGCGGGCCGGCGAGCACACTCGGTCCGCAGGCGCCACCATGGCCGCTCAGCGAACGGGCCAATGACTTCAAGTTCAACGGACGCATGATCTCCCTCGAGCTCACGGTGCCGACGGACTACGGCTGCGTTCCGCTGAGCCGCCCGTGCGTGCCCGCGCCCCTGCCCGAGGACGGGTGGTGGAAGATCCGCTACACGACATCCCTGGGTGCGGTGTTCGACCGCTCCACCTGGACGGTCCGGCTCCTCGGCGATCCCGTGCACCTCGTCGCCGAGTAGGACCCCACGTCGACATCGGTGGAGGGCGACCTCAGCGATCGATCGGGCGGCCCGCGAACACGCGTCGGAGCACGCGGCGGCGCCCACTGGTCACGACACGGCCTTCGTCACGCGCCGTCGAGACGCGCAGGATGTCGGCGAGGAAGAGCCGCCACTCCGCGCCAGCGTGCATACCGAGGACCGCCGGGTCTGTTGCGAACGCAGTGAAGAGGCGGGCGAGCCCTCTCGTCTTCTCGGAAGGGACGTGCCAGAGGTCGAGCTTGGGGTCCGACGCCCGGACCGTCCGGAACGACTCCTCGGTCCAGAGACGCCGCACCAGGCCGTAGGTGGCGCGAGGGGACGCGCCGACCATCTGGGCGGCGGCGGTGAGTACGTATTCCTCGGTCGGCAGCGCGGCGAGCCCGCGGCCGTGTGCATCGAGGTTCGCTCTGTGCACCAGCTCTGCCGCTTGCACGAGATCGCGAAGGTTCCTCCCGGTGCCGGCGTAGAACTCGCCGCCGTAGTGAGGTGGAGCTGCGCCGCCAAGATCGATCGGAAGATCGAGCTGGGCGTAGATCGCCTGGGCGTCGATACGGGTGATGTCGTTGATCAACTCGTACGGATCGAGTTCGAGGTCGAGCACGGAGACCCCGAAGTGGCGGATGCGGCTGTCGAGGCGGCTCGCCGGTCCGAGCCAGACGCAGTCGCCGTCGACGAGGTAGCCGACCTGATCATCGTCGAGCGTCCCAGCGAGCCACTGCAGCGCATCGAGCTTGAAGAAGCAGCCACGATAGGATGGGGAAAGTGTCGCGGGCACGGCGTGGGCGAACGGGACGACGACCACCTCGATGCCGAACCGCGCGAACAACTCGGCGAGATCGAACCCGTCAACGGTGTTCGGCGGAGCTGCATTGGTGATCAGGACGTGCCGGACGGAGTCGCCGTGCTGGATCCGACTCGTAGCGAATCCGACCGTGATCGACCGCCAGTAGACGTCTTGGAAAGCCGACGTGGAAGGAGGCAGGTGGACCTGGAAGTACTCGCTCTCATCGGCTTCGTTCTCGGCGTAGAAACACGTCGCGATGATGGGCCGGTTCATGACTCGGCACCGATGTTCCTCGCGGCGCGTTGGTACACCTCGAGTGTCCGTGCCGCCACACCATCCCATCCGAGATGCGCGACGGCATGGGCGCGGGCGGCCAAGGAGCGGGTCTGTCGCTCTTCGCTGTCGCCGATCAGACGAAGCACCGCCTCCACCATTGCCTCGACGTCGCGGAGCTCGAAGAGCTCGGCGAATGCCGGCGTCGTGTAGTCGATGATGCCTCCGACGCGATTGGAGATGACCGGAAGGCCGCATGCCATCGCCTCGAGAAGGGCGTTGTTCGCGGTGCTGTCGTGTACCGGCAAGAGGAGCAGTGCCGCAGCGGCATAGACGTTTCGCAGTTCCCGGTCGCCGAGCGGTCCGTGCCAGTGCACACGATCCTCACTGAGGAGCCCGATGTACTCGGCATCGTGCCGACGAGGATGGGGAACGATCAGGTCGACATGCACGTGCCTGTCCGCCCGGAGGACGCGTTCGACAACGGCGACGAGGGTCGGGAGGTCACGGAGCCACATGCCGGAGAAGACGATACGGGGAGCTTCTCGTCCGGCGGTCTCTCGAGCCGGCGCGTCGAGAGGGTGGAAGAAGTCGGTGTCGACACCGTGTGGAACGAACGTCACGCGGCCGGGCAGCCACTGTTCGAAGTACTCGACCTCCCGCCGGGCAGGCACGATCATCGCGTCCAGCTCGACGAGCGCGTCGGCGTTTCGATGGTGCGCACGCCACCAACCTGCGGGTTGGTGGGCGGTGGCCACGAGAGCAGTGCGGGGGCGGCGCGTCCTCGGGATCAGATAGCCGAGGGATTCTTCGGCGTAGAGCGCGTGCACGACCTCGGGCGTGCGGCGTCTGATGCGCCACGCTGCCTCGACCTCGAGCACGAGCGAGTCTCGGCTGTGGCTGGGTCCTGCGCGGAGACCTCGACCCGCACGGGCGAGCGCACGGGAGGTTCCACGCGGCAGCGACCGCTGCCCTTTCCACACGCTGTCATGACGGCGAACCTTCGGCTCCAACCGAGAGCAGAGTTGGTCGTATCCGCTGTGGCCCCCCATCCAGGCGAAGGTCTCGCGGAGCCAGAGCACCGACAGTCGCTCGTTTCCGGGCGCGCCGGGACCTCCTGGCTCCATCCCGAGCACTCCATCGGCCATGCATGCTCATCGTCGATGAGAACACGCGCCTTGAGCAACGAGGGATGGACATCTGCCGTCCTCAAGGTGGGCGGGCAGGTGTCCGAAGAACGAAGGATCATCGATCGGCGACGCGACAGGAAGCACCTTGAGAGCGAGATCCGCGGCGTTGGACATCCTGTCGAAGCTCCACCGTGTGCGTCTTCGCACTATGCCGCGTCCTCGCCCTTTCGGGGCAGACGACTTCGCGTTCATCGACAGGGTCGGTGAAGTCCTCCTCCCCCGCACCGAAACGCCGGGAGCGGCCGACCTCGGCCTCTCGCGCGTAGTCGCCGAAACCATCACGGCATGCTTCGGACCCGAGGAGACGGACTCGTACATCCGTGGCCTGCGCATCATGCGGCGCCGCTTCGGCAGGCGTGACGACGCCGGGCTGCTCGCCGCCCTTCGCTCGTCTCGAACCTCGGCCAGCCTCGATCGGCGCCACTTCGCAGCGCTGAGCCGTCAGCTGTTCATCGAAAGCTACCGCCGATGCGCCACAGGTCCCGCCGCCGAGCAGTCCGACCTCGGCGCCGCCTGGTTCGTCGGTTCCGTCCCGGTTCGGCCGAACGGCGATCGCGGCTCGGAGACCGCGGACGCCTCGCCCGTTGCCCGCGGTGAGGAGATCCAATGACGCAGGACACGATGGCCGAGCGGACCTTCGACGCCATCGTCGTCGGCTCGGGCATCAGCGGAGGATGGTCGGCCAAGGAGCTCTGCGAACGCGGTCTGCGCACCCTCGTCCTCGAGCGGGGACGAGCGGTCGAGCATCCCATTGACTACCCAACCGCGCAGCTCGGGCCTTGGGAGCTCCCGCACGCAGGTCGGAGATCCCTGGCGTTCCAAGAGGCCAACCCGATCGCCAGCCGCTGCTGGGCGTATCAGCCGGACACCGCTCACTTCTTCGCCCCGGACGATGAACATCCATACGTCCAGGAGAAACCGTTCGACTGGATCCGTGGCTACCAGGTCGGCGGACGGTCCCTCACGTGGTCCCGGCACGCGCACCGATGGTCGAACGCGGACTTCGAGGGCCCGGCCCGTGATGGTTTCGCCGTTGACTGGCCGATCCGATACGACGACCTCGCGCCCTGGTACGCCCATGTCGAGCGGTTCATCGGCGTGAGCGGGAACGCCGACGGCCTCGACATCCTCCCCGATGGCGAGTTCTTGCGCCCGCACGACATGACCGTGGTGGAGCGGAGGTTCCGTTCGCTCCTCGAGTCGCGAGGCGACGGACGGCACCTCGTCATGAGTCGACGGGCCGCACTGACGGAGCCGACGCCCTTCTTCACCGAGCAGGGGCGAGGCGTCTGCTCCAACCGCGGTGTGTGCGAACGGGGTTGCCCGACGGGGAGCTACTTCTCGAGCAACTCCTCCACCCTTCCGTGGGCAGAACGAACCGGCAATCTCAGCCTGCGCCCGAACTCCGTGGTGCATTCGCTGGTGTACGACGATGCCGCCGGGAGGGTCACCGGCGTACGGGTGATCGACGCACACACCCATACGGAGATCGAGTACCACGCTCGCGTGGTGTTCCTGAATGCCTCGGCGCTGAACACGAACCTGATCCTGCTGAACTCGACTTCCCGACGGTTCGAGCACGGGCTCGGCAACGACAGCGGACTTCTCGGGACGCACGTCGCGTTCCACAGCTACCGCGGCACGATCTCCGCCCGGTCCGAACACGATCTCGATCGAAGGACTTCAGGTCACCGGCCGAACGACTGCTACATACCCCGGTTCCGGAACGTCGATCGTCAGGAGACCGACTTCCTCCGTGGGTACGCCAGCTCGTTCTCGGCCACCCGGAACACCGTCGCCTGGCCATCGGGTTTGGGTGTCGACCTCAAGCGCGAGCTCGACAACCCCGGCCTCGAGCCGTTCTGGACCATCTACGGGCAGATGGTCGCGGAGACGATCCCGAAGCCGGAGAACCGCGTCAGCCTCGACCCGGTGCGCACGGATGCCTGGGGCGTTCCGCTGCTGCGGGTGAACGTCGCTTACGACGACAACGACGAGAAGATCGTGGCGGACTTCCACGAGCAGATGTCGACGATGTATCGCGATGCGGGCTTCACCGACATCGAATGCGTGGACTCGCGTCAGGCCCCGGGACTCGACGTCCACGAGATGGGTGGCGTTCGCATGGGACGTGACCCGGACACGTCGGTGCTCAACGCCTGGAACCAGCTGCACGCGTGCCCCAACGTGTTCGTGACCGACGGAGCGTGCATGACGTCGACCGGGACAGCGGCGCCATCGCTGACCTACATGGCCTTCGCGGCACGAGCCGCGAACCGGGCTGTCGACGAACTCCGCGCCGGAAACCTGTGAGTGTCGCCGATCCCGTCGTCGTCGTCCTCGGCGCGGAACTCGCGGAAGTGGATGGCGCCGTCGCGACGATCGGCTCGGTGCGTTCGAACACGACGAGGCCGTTGATCTTCGAGATCCTGACGTACGGCCTGGGCGACCGACATCGACGGAGGCTTCGCCGCGCTGCCGGGCCACATCCTGTTCGCTTCCACCCAACGCCGAGGCCGACGATCCTGGCTGGCCTCGGAGGCCGGGATTGGGAATGGCGTCGTGTCGTCCTGCCGTCGGTGGTCGAGCAACCACGGTGCCTCTTCCTCGACAACGATCTCCTGATCCGAGGCGACGTCGGTGACCTGTGGGACTTGCCCATGGCCGACGTACTCGCCGCCGCACCCGACCAGTACATGCCGACGGCGGCGCTTCG
Organism: Acidimicrobiia bacterium; assembly: GCA_031423635.1. Taxonomy (GTDB): domain Bacteria; phylum Actinomycetota; class Acidimicrobiia; order Acidimicrobiales; family JANYDT01; genus JANLQX01. The sequence goes on from JANPFX010000084.1 coordinate 11,209, forward strand.
CGGTGGTGCGATGGCCGAGCGGGGCGGAGAGGCGATGTACGGGAACTTCGGTGTGCTGCTGATGGATCTTGCGCGCCTCCGGACGCAGGAGGTCGTCGAGCAGACCCCGGGCGCCGTGGCGAGCTGGGGTGACGATCTCCAAGCGCGCGATCAGGACGTTCTCAATTTGCTGTTCCATGGAAACGTCGGAGCGCTGCCGCAGAGCTGGAACGTCCTCATTCCGTTCGTCGGCCGCGTGGCCGATCCGAAGGTGGTCCATTTCATCGGTAACGTCTGGCCGCTGCGGGCACGGCACTTCCTTTCGGCCACGGCCTTTCGTTCCGAGCTCCTCGCCACGGCTTCGGAGGGCACCGGCGATCTGCGACTTCGGGCTCTCTACTACTTCGAGTCGGCCCTGTCGCCGATTCGCCGGCTTCGCCGAGCGCGGTGGGTCGGCCCGTCCGATTCCCACTGACGAAAGCGGAAACCATCGTCCGTGCAGTCGGGCCGCGCCCGCCTACGTCTAGTCCGCCGCGCGCTGCTCCTTGCCGGGCAGCACCCGGAAGGCATCGAAGACGCTCTCGACGGTGCGAACCGCGCGCAGGATTGCATCGAGGTGCGAGGGGTCCGCGAGTTCGAAGTCGAATCGTTGATGGGCGACCCGGTCCGGCGTGGTGTGGGTCGAGCAGCCGAGCACGTTCACGTGGTTGTCGGAGAGCACCCGGGCGACATCGGCGAGCAGGCGCGCCCGGTCGAACGCCTCGACCATCACCGAGACGACGTAGACGGTCTTGCGGCGATCGGCACTCTGATCCCACTCCACCTCGATGGTGCGGGCCACGTCGCCGACCCGCAGTGCCCGGGAGTTCGAGCAGTCGGCGCGGTGCACGCTCACCCCGCGGCCGCGGGTGACGAATCCGAGGATCTCGTCGCCGGGGACCGGCGTGCAGCAGCGGGCGAGCCGAACGAGGAAGTCGTCGAAGCCTTCGACGTGCACGCCGCCACCATGGGCACGTCGGGTTGAACGGTTCGGGCGCTGACGGATGGTGGGCGCCGGCAGCTGCTCTTCGTGCTCTCCGCCGCGCAGCTCCCGCTGCAGGCGCTGCAGCACCTGCTGGGCCGACACGTGGCCTTCACCGATCGCCACGTAGAGCTGATCGAGATCGTCGAGGCCGAGATCGGCGACCACCGCTTTCGTAGCGGCAGGACCGATCAGCTTCATCGTCGGCATGCTCTCCTTGCGGAGCGCCTTGACGAGCTCCTCGCGCCCGTTCTCGAGCGCGTCCTCACGGCGCTCCTTGGAGAACCACTGCTTGATCTTGTTGCGGGCCCGGGGCGTGATGGCGATCTTGAGCCAATCGCGCGTGGGCGCTGCGGTCTCCACCTTCGACGTGATCACTTCGACGGTCTCACCGGAATTGAGCCTGGTGTCGAGCGGCGCAAGGCGGCCGTTGACGCGCGCTCCGATGCAGCGGTGCCCCACGTCGGTGTGGATGGCATACGCGAAGTCGATGGGTGTGGCGCCGACGGGCAGGGTGACCACGCGACCTTTCGGCGTGAAGACGAAGACTTCTTCCTGATCGAGATCGACCTTGATGGTCGCAAGAAACTCGCCCGGTTCGTCGCTGTCGGGCGATGCGTCGACGAGTCGCTGCAGCCACGCCATCTCGTCAGGCTTCGGTGCAGCCTTCTTCGAACGGCCGGGATCCTTGTACTGCCAGTGCGCAGCGATCCCGTACTCGGCGATCTGGTGCATCTCGATCGACCGGATCTGGCACTCGAGCACCTTTCCCTCCGGCCCGACGACTGTCGTGTGGAGCGACTGGTACAGGTTGAACTTGGGCATGGCCACGTAGTCCTTGAACCGGCCCTGCACCGGCTTCCACAGCGCATGGATAGACCCCAGAGCGGCGTAGCAATCCTTCACGGAGTCGACGACGATCCGGATCCCGACGAGGTCGTAGATGTCGTCGAACTCCTTGCCCTTCTTCACCATCTTCTCGTAGATCGACCAGTAGTGCTTCTCTCGGCCGGTCACGGTGGCGGTGATCTTCAGCGCGCTCAGGCGGTCGATGACCTCATTGATGGCGTTTGCGAGGTACGCCTCTCGCTCGGGCGTACGCGTCTGGACCATCTGCTCGATCTCGGCGTACTTGCGAGGCTCGAGGGCACGGAAGCTCAGATCCTCGAGCTCATGCTTCACCTCGCCGATGCCGAGGCGGTGCGCGAGCGGCGCATAGATGTCCAGCGTCTCCTGCGCCGTCCGGCGGCGCTTCCAGTCCTCGCTGACGGCGTCGATCGTCCGCATGTTGTGCAGCCGATCAGCCAGCTTGATGAGCAGGACCCGCAGGTCCTTCGCCATCGCCACCAGCATCTTGCGCATGGTGGCGGCCTGCTGGGCCTCCTTCGAATCGAACTGGATGCGGTCGAGCTTCGTCACGCCGTCGACGATCGCGGCGACGTCCGGCCCGAACTTCTCGGTGAGGTCATCGAGGGTGATACCGGTGTCCTCGACGGAGTCATGCAGGATGGCGGCCGCGAGCGTGGTGTCGTCGAGCCCAAGGCCGGCCAGCACCAGAGCGACGGCAATCGGGTGGGTGATGTAGGGCTCTCCGGATTTCCGCTTCTGTTCGCGGTGGGCCAGCGCGCCCATCTCGAACGCTTTCTCGATCCGGTTGGTCGGCGCCTTCGGATGGTGGCGGCGGAACTCGGCGAGGAGGTCCGTGATCATGGAGGGGTCGAGCGGATCGACAGCTTCGCCGACGAGGTCGAACTTCTTCGCTGCGGCCGCTTTGCGAGTCGAGGTCGGCGCGGTACCCATGGATCTACGTTACGGCAAGCTGCTCACTCGTTCCGGCCGCCGCCCACCGCTCGCCGGCGGTGCGTCGATCAGTACTCGAGGACGGACGTGACGGGGGCGTCGAGGAGCCCCCGCCCGGCGAGGAAGCCGAGCTCGATCACGAACGCGCAGCCGACCACGTCGGCGCCGACCCGGCGCAGCAGACGGATCCCGGCGCCGGCGGTGCCGCCGGTGGCGAGCACGTCGTCGATGAGCAGCACACGGTCGGACGAAGTCACCGCATCCTCGTGGATCTCCAGGGTGTCGGTTCCGTACTCGAGGTCGTACGTCTCCGCCACCGTGCGCCACGGGAGCTTGCCCGGCTTGCGCAACGGAACCATCCCGACGCCGAGCCGCTCGGCGACCATCGGGGCGAGAAGGAAGCCACGCGCCTCGATGCCGGCGACGACGGTGACCCCCTGATCGCGCCAGGGTTCGGTGAGGAGGTCGAGGGTGAGCCCGAGCGACGACGGGTCACGGAGCAGCGGGGTGAGGTCCTTGAACGTGATGCCCGGCTTGGGGAAGTCGGCGATGTCGCGGATTCGGCTCCGCAGGAGTTCCAGGTCCGTCATGGCTCGACCGACACCATTGGCTCCACGAAGGCGGAGATCAGGGCGCACACCGTGTCGAAGTCGTCCCAGTAGAGCATGTGCCCGAGATCGAGCCGCTCGACCCGCAGTGCGTCGCCGAGCTGGGACGCGAAATGCTCGTGCTGAGCAGGACCCACGAACTGGGCCTGCGTGGCGTCGAGCAGGAGCGTGGGCCGGGGAACCGGGAGGGTGGGAAGCGGACGGGACATCTCGGCCCACGCCTGGCGCACCACCGCCGGGTCCCAGGGCGTCCGCCAGCCGTCGGTGCCGCGGACGGCGGCAAGCCTGGTGTCAGCGTCGGAGTGGGGCACCGCTGCCGCACTTCGCCCGGCGCGCCGCGCGTCGACCAGCTCGTCGAGCGTGTCGTAGCCACGAGCACTGGAGATCATCCCGTCAGCGAGCGCGGAGGTCTGCTCGGACGGCAGCCCGATGGCCGGGTCGAGCAGCACGAGCGCCGCAACGCGTTCGGGCGCTCTTGCGAGCAGATGAGCGGCGATGCACCCACCGAAGCTGTGACCGACCACCGTGGCGGTCTCGACCCCCTCGGCGTCGAGCACCCCGATGATGTCGTCGAGGTGCTCCTCGATGCGACCCGAGCGACCGTCCTCGCCCGCCGGCGATCGACCATGGCCGCGGAGGTCCGGTGCGATCACCCGGAACGACGGAAACGCCGCGGTGGCCATCGGCTCGAACCGCCGCCCGTGGGCGCTGACCCCGTGGAGGGCAAGGAGCGGCGGACCGTCGGTCGCCCCGTAGGTGTGGACGTGCAGCGGGGCGCTCACCCGAGACCACCGAACCAGACTTCGTCGAACCCGACGGTGGTGGGTGACGGCTTCGCACGTCGGAACCATTCGGTGCCGAACGAGGTCAGATACGCCTCATCGGGCATCTGCAGGAAGAACGAGGTGTCGGAGATCTGGCTGCGATGGGCGGCCATCGAGGCACGCTTCAGCGCGACGAACGCGCTGACATCGACCGCCATGGTGAGTTCGGCTTCCGGGGTGCCGACGGGCGTGCCGTCGTCGGTGCCCGTCTCCGGGTCCCAACCCGGGTCGATGCCCATCTCTCTGAGGCTGGCGAAGAACCGTGTCATCGCATCGCGATTCATCGTGGCTTCGTAGACGAAGGGCGTGCCGGCCAGCTCGGCGGCGCGATTGCCGACGTGGTGCACCGCGATGTGGTCGGGGTGGCCGTAGCCCCCGTGCCAGTCGTAGATCGTAAGTGTGCTTGCGTTCTCCTCCACGAGGATTGCCGCCAGCCGGGCTGCCGCCTCGTCGATGGACGCGTTCATGAACGAGCCCGGATTGGCGTTCTGCTCCCACCCCGTCATGCCGGAGTCCTCGTAGCCGAGGAACTCCACCCGATGGGCGCCGAGCGCGGCCGCTGATGCTGCGACCTCCTTGGCCCGCCGATCGGCCAACGATTCGCCTTCGGCCAGGTCATCAGGCTTCTCACCCCACTCACCGCCGGTGGCGACGACGAGAACGACACGATGGCCTTCGGCCGCCGCCCGGGCCATGGAGCCGCCGGTGTTGATGCACTCGTCGTCGGGGTGCGCGTGAAAACAGACCAGAGTCGCCATACGAGTCCTCGACCCTACTGGCGGTCCGCGCCTTCGGGGCCCAGGACGATCAGCGCTTCTTGCCCTGCTTGCGGGGGCGCGGTGCAGAACCCTGCCAGGCCTTGGCAGCGCTGGCCGCTGCCTTGGCGGCGCCAGTGGAGATGTCGCCGCCGATCGAGAGCGTGCGGCCGATCGATGCCCGGGCGATGGCGCCCTCTTCCGCGCTGATGACACCATCGGCGCCGCCGAGGCGCTTGCGCAGGCTCGTCCAGCGCTCTTCACGCTCCTTGATCCAGGCCAGGATCGGCGAGGCGACGAAGATCGACGAGTACGCACCGGTGAGCAGACCGATGAACAACGCGAGGCCGAAATCGCCGAGCGCAGTCGCCCCCATGACGCCGGCGCCGATGATCAGCAGCGAAAGGACGGGGAGCACGGCGACGAAGGAGGTGTTCAGCGATCGCATGAGCACCTGGTTCATCGAGAGGTTCACGATGTCGGTGTAGGCAAGCCGCCCGGTCGGACCGATGACCTTCTCGTTCTCGGACACCTTGTCGAACACGACGATCGTGTCGTAGAGCGAGAAGCCGAGAATGGTCAAGAACGCGATCACCGTGGCCGGCGTGACCTCGAAGCCCGACAACGCGTAGACCCCGACGGTGACGATGATGTCGTGGACGACAGCAGCAAGCGCGGCGACGGCCATCTTCCATTGGAAGCGGAGTGACACCCAGAGCGCAATGACGGCGAAGAACACGACGAGCGCCTGCCGCGCCTTGTTGGTGACGTCCTTGCCCCACGAGGGACCGACGTAGTTGACGGTGACGTCATCGGCGGTGAGCTTCGTCCCGGCCGCCTTCGCCAGCGCTTCGGACACGCGTGCCCGGACGACGTCGGTCGACTCCTCGGCTTTGACCCGGAGGCGCTTCTCGCCGCCGGCGGTGACTTCCTGGATGGTGACGGCGCGACCGATGATCGGCCCGACCACGTCGCGGGCCTTGCTGATCGACAGCGTGCTGGTCGTCACCTCCCAGGAGGTGCCGCCTTCGAAGTCGATGCCGAGCTTGAGGCCGCGCCCGATCAGGGCGCCGATACCGACGACGATGACGAGTCCGGAGATCGCCACCCACGTCTTCCAGCGGCGGACGAACTCGTAGTTCGTCGCACCGGTCGTGAGCTTGTGCCAGAGCGACGAGTGCGCCGGTGCTGTGGGGAATTCCGTGGTCGTCACAGCTGCGCTCCAGCGTTCGCCGAGCCGGGCACCAGGCGCCCGCCCGAAGGGGTCAGTTTCGTTGGTCCGTCTCCGGTGTTTCCGACCGCACCGTTCCTCATCTGCCGTTCGGCGATGAGGGTGACGATCGGGCGGGTGAACGCCCACGCGACGACGAGGTCGAGGGTGGTCGAGATCAGCAGGAAGAGGGCGAAGCCCCGCACCGATCCGACAGTGAGGAAGTAGAGGACACCGGCGCCGATCAGGGACGTGAAGTCCGCGGCGATGATCGTGCGGAATGCGCTCTTGAAACCCCGATCGACCGACTGCGCGGCGTTACGTCCGGCGCGTAACTCGTCACGCATTCGTTCGAAGAACACGACATAGGAGTCGACCGTCGTTCCGAACGACACGATGATGCCGACGACCCCCGAGAGGCTGAGCGCCAGGCCCTGTTTCTCGGAGAGGAACGACACCAACGACCACATCAGGCCGCCGGACACGAGCAGACCGAGCACGACGACCAGGCCGAGTCGGCGGTAGTAGAAGATCATGTACGCGGCGACCAGCACAAGGCCGATCAGACCCGTGACGAGGCCGGCCCGCAGCGAGTCCTTGCCGAGCGACGCCGAGACGTTCTGCACGGTCTGCGGCACGAGGGTGACCGGCAGAGACCCGAACTTCAGCGCGGTGGCGAGATCCTTCGCGTCGCGCTGGGTGAAGTTGCCGGAGATCTGCGCCCGACCGCCGAAGCGGCGCTCCTGGATGACCGGCGCCGAAAGCGCTTCACCGTCGAGGACGATGGCGATGCGCTTCTGGTAGTACTTCTCGGCCATCGCATCCCACAGCGCAGAGCCACGGCTGTTGAGGTTGAGGTCGACCGTCCACTGACCGGTCTGCGACACGACGGCCGACGCAGTGTCGACGACGGCACCCTGGATCTCGGCGGGGCCGAGCAGGTAGCGCCGCGAATCCGGGTCGTTGCGCTTCTCCGGAAGGATGACGGTGAGCTCCGGCGAATCCTCGCCGAGCTTGGTGGTCTCGCCGGTGGCGAGCGCAGCGGCGTTCGCGTCGGCGGTGACGGGGGCGGCCGGCACGACAGTGGTGGTCGCTGCGCCGGGCACGGTGCTCGCCGGAGACGTGGTCGCTCCACCGAGCAACGTGGTGGACGGGGCCCCGGCCGTCGTGGGCGCCCCGCTGGTGGTGGGCGCCGCGGTCGTGGGGGCGGCCGTGGTCGCGGCCTGGGCGAGGACACTGAAGCGGCCTCCGCCCGGAACGAGGCCGAGGGCCTGGGATGACGACGCCGGTGCGGTGGTCTCGGTCGGCTTGGCGGCGGTCGTCGCCGGGTTCGGCTTGACGGTGGTGGCACCGGCGATCGTTGACGTCGGCGCTGTGCTCGACCCGGCCGTCTTGTCGCCGACGGTGACCGAACGGGTCGTGGAGTCGGGCGTGGTGGCGCTCTGGGCCTTGGCCTCGTTCTCCGACGGAAGATCGCCGATCACCGGACGGAACGTGAGTTGCGCCGTCTTGCCGACGATGTCGAGTGCCCTGGTCGAGTCCTTGACGCCCGGAAGGGACACCACGATCGACCGGCTGCCCTGCCGGGAGATGTCCGGTTCGGCGACGCCGAGCGAGTCGACTCGGCTGCGGATGATCCCGATCGTGCGGTCGAGCACATCAGCGGCGACGTCGCCCTTGGGCTCCAGAACGACGGAGGTGCCACCCTGCAGGTCGAGACCGAGCGAAGGCGACCATCCGGCGGCCACGGTGCCGATGGTCCCGAGCAACGCCGTGAGGACGACCACGGCAAGGCGTATGCGGAAGCTTCGGTTCATGCACGATCCTCATCGTTGGTGGGCGACCCGGCGTCGGTGCCGGGCAGCATCGCCGCTGCGTCGACCGCATCGACGATCGGCGAGTCGACGACCCGGCCGATGGCCGCTTTGGCCATGCGGATCGTGACCCCGGGGGAGATCTCGAGGACGACGACGTCTTCGGCGATGGACCGAACGGTCCCATAGATGCCACCAGCGGTCATCACGGTCACGCCCGGGGCGAGCGCCGCAACCAGTAGGGCGGCGTTCCGCTGACGTTTCCGGTTCTGCGAGAACGTGAACGCGAAGAGCGCGAGAAGGACGAGAAGGGGAAAGAGTGACGCCATAGAGCGGAGAAAGGCTAGTGCCAGCGGCCCATACCCCCGGGTCACCGCCGACCAGCGCAGAAATCGACCCCTGGCCGAGCCGGTCCAGGCCGCTCGGTCGGCCGGTGGGGCTCAGTCCCAGGCGGCGGCGACCTCGGCGCGAACCGACGCAAGGGTGCCGTCGACGATCGCTGAACGGGTGCGCCTCATCAGGTCCAACAGGTAGGTCACGTTGTGGATGGTCAGCAGCGTGGCCGCCGTCTGTTCGCCCACCATCTGGAGATGTCGCAGGTATGCACGGCTGTGGCGGGTGCAGGTCTCGCACCCGCACGCGGGATCGAGGGGGCCGGTATCGCGAGCGAACCGGGCGTTCTTCATCTGGTAGCGGCCCTCGCTGGTGAGGACCGTGCCGTGCCGGGCGAGCCGGGTCGGCAGAACGCAGTCGAACATGTCGACGCCACGGGCGACCCCTTCGACCAGGGCAACGGGGTCGCCCACGCCCATGAGGTACCGGGGACGATCGCGTGGCAGAACCGAGTTCGCCGCCTCGATCGCCGGCATCATCTCGTCTCGCGACTCCCCCACCGAGAGCCCACCGATGGCGTAGCCGTCGAAGCCGATCTCGACGGTGCGCTGGGCCGACTCGACCCGAAGGACCGTGTCGACACCGCCTTGCACGATGCCGAACTGCGCCTGGTCAGCGCGGGTGTGGGCGCTGCGCTGGCGTGCCGCCCAGGCAGCCGTGCGTTCGACGGCCTGGCGCAACAGCGGCGGAGTCGATGGGAGCGCCGGACAGACGTCGAGCACCATGGCGATGTCGGCGCCGAGCATCTCCTGCACCTCTACGGCGCGTTCGGGAGTGAAGCGGTGGTACGAGCCGTCGTAGACGCTCTTGAACGTCACGCCGTCGTCGTCGACCTTCGGGTCGAGCGAGAACACCTGGAAGCCGCCGGAGTCGGTCAGCATCCGGCCGCGCCAGCCAGAGAACTCGTGGAGGCCGCCGAGATCGCCGATCAGCTCCGCCCCGGGACGCAGCATGAGGTGGTACGTGTTGCCGAGGATGATCTCGGCACCGAGGGCCTCCATCCCGGACGCCGTCATCGTTCTGACCGCCGCCCTCGTGCCGACCGGCATGAACACGGGAGTGCGGAACGAGCCACGCGGCAGATGCACGGTGCCGGCCCGGGCGTCGCCGTCGGTCGCCTCGATGTCGAACCGCAGCTTCACCGGACGGAGAGGTTAGGGCCGGAGAAGCCGGGGTCGGCGGCGACGAGGTCGACGAATGCCCGCAGGGCCTGCTCGGCCCTCACCCCGATGCCCAGACCGACCGACTCCAGGGCGGCACCGATGACGTTGCGTGCCGGGCCCCCGTCGACCCGAAGGAATGCGATGAAGTCGGTCGGTTCCCATCGGCGCAGGACACCACACTGGAACAACGCCCCGACGCGCGTGCGGCGCTGGGAGATGCCGACCACCTTGCGCCCGTCCACCACGACCTCACCGGCACCGACGCCGGCGAAGCACACAAGCGATGACCATCTCGTTCGAAGAATCGCTTCGCGATGCACGATCGCGTCAGCAACTCCGGACGACGAAAGGGCCTCCGCCCACGCCTCCCCCAACCACCACATCGATCGACCGATGTCGGCGTCCCACCGGTGATGCCCTGCGGGCACGAACACGTCGACCCAGACCATGTCGTCGTCGAGCCAGACCGCTCCGCCGCCGCTACGGCGACGCACGACTTCGACGCCCTCAGCTGTACAGGCCTCGACGTCGACGACGTCGAGGGATTGCGACGAGCCGAGCACAATCGTCGGCGCGCTGACTTTCAGTACACGTACGGTTGGTGAGTCGACACGTTCCCACGATCGGGCGATGAAGAGATCGGCGGCCCGGCCGAAGCGCTCTTCGACCGTCCAGGGCTGCGTCAGGCCGGATCCCACGTTTCGAGCTTGGCGAGGTTGGGATCGTTCGAGAACACGTCGGGGATCGGCAGGTTCAGACCGAGCCGCTTCTGCAGCTTGCCGATCTCCAGAACCTGGTTCCACAGCACGAGGGTGACGACGATGCCGCTGGCGCCGGCACGGGCGGTGCGTCCGGAGCGGTGCAGGTAGGTTTTGTGATCGTCGGGAACGTCGAACTGGATGACCACGTCGACGCCGTCGATGTGCAGTCCGCGGGCGGCGACGTCCGTGGCCACGAGCGTGGTGATCTGCCCCTCGGTGAACTGCCGCAACGCACGCACGCGACGGGTCTGGTCCAGATCGCCGTGGATCGCCCGGGCCTGCACGTCGGCATCCTTGAGGTCGTCGGCCAACCGGTCGCACATCCGCTTGGTGTTGCAGAACACGATCGACCGGTCGAAGTTCTTGACGATCGCCGCGACGACCTTGACGCGGTCCATCTCGTGGACCTTCAAGAAGAAGTGGCGCGATTCCTCGACGGTGGACGAATCGCTCTCGACGGTGTGGCGGACGGGGTCACGGAGCTCGTGCTTCACGAGCGTGTTCACGTCCGACCCGAGCGTGGCCGAGAACAGGAGCGTCTGGCGGTCCTTCGACATGTGCCGGATCAGCCATTCGACGTTCGGCATGAACCCCATGTCGCACATGCGATCGGCCTCGTCGAGCACGAGGAAGCCGACATCACCGAGGTCGATCGCTCCTCGGCCGATCAAGTCGATGAGGCGTCCGGGGGTGGCCACCACGATCTCGCAACCCGCCTCCAGCGCGGCGCGCTGGGCGTCCATCGAGGCGCCGCCGTAGACCGCTACGGCCCGCAGTCCCCGGGCCTCGGCCATCCAGCGCAGCTCCCCATCGACCTGCAGGGCGAGCTCTCGGGTCGGCACCAGCACCAGCGCGGTCGGCCGGTTCGGCTTGGCCTGCCGGCAGAGCGTGACGAGGGGGATGCCGAAGGCGAGTGTTTTCCCCGAGCCCGTCTTCGCCTGGCCACAGACATCACGCCCGGCGAGACCGTCGGGAATGGTGAGTGCCTGGACAGGGAACGGCGACTCGATGCCCCGCTCTTTCAGGGCGACGAGAAGCTCTTCGGGCACGCCCAGATCGGCGAATGTGGGCGGGGAAGATGTCATGGGCGAAGTTCATTCTACGTGCCGGGATGCCCAACAGTGGCGGAGCAGCCCCGACTCGTGTTGCGAGCAGCGCAGCGCAGCGGAGCAGCGCAGCACCAAAAAACCCGTGCCGGGACGCCCAACAGTGGCGGAGCGGGTCAGCGAGTGCGCTCGCACGTGGTTCCCGTCGGGGGAAGCACGAGATCGAGCAGGTACCGGTCGACGTTGCCCTGCACGCAAGGATTGCCGCCCAGGTAGCCGGTGTGACCGTCGGAGTCGTAGGTGAGCAGAACGGACCTGTCGAGTTGCCGGGCCACCGACTGCGCCCACACGTAGGGCGTCGCCGGATCCCGGGTGGTGCCGACGAGCAGGATCGGGGCCGACCCCTTCGCCGCCACCGGCGCCACGGACCCCGTGGCCGGCACCGGCCAGAACCCGCACACGATGCTCGAATACCCGGCCAGACGCCCGAAGCGCGGCGACGTGGTCCGGAGGCGGTCGGCGAGTGCGGTGAAGCCGGCACCACCCCGAGGGGACGGCACGTCGACGCAGTTGACCGCGGCGTTGGCATCGGCGATGTTCCCGTATCCCGTGGGCTCGCGATCGGCGTAGGAGTCGAAGAGCGCAAGCATCGTCGAAGCATCACCCTTCTCGACCTCGCCGAGGGCCCGACGCAGCAGCGGCCAGCCTGAATCCCGGTTGTAGAGCGAGGCGAGAACCCCCACGATGAACTCACCGGGCCCCAGCAGCCGCGCCGGTCGGGAGCCGCGCCGGAACGACATCGGCTTGTCGTCGACTTCCTTCGCCAGCCGGTCGAACGCCGCCCCGGCCGTCTCGCCGTCACGTACCCAACCGCACCGCACCTCGCCGCAGAGGGCCAGGAAGTTCTCGAGAGCGCGGTCGAATCCGGCAGCCTGCTCAACGGACCGTTCGACGGTGTCGGCGGTCGGATCGAGGACGCCGTCGAGCGCGAATGCCCGCACACGTTTGGGGTACTTGTCGGCGTAGCGCAGTCCGAGCAGCGTTCCGTAGGAGAAGCCGAAGAAGCTGATCTTCTCCTCGCCCAGCGCGACGCGGATGGCATCCATGTCGTCGATGACATCAGCGGTTCCGGCGAAGCGGAGGACCTCACGGGAGTTCTTCGCACCGCACGCCACCGCGAACTCCCGGGCGGTGTCGATCAACGCCGTGACCTCAGCCGGGGAATCGGGATCAGGATCGACCGCGTAGTACCGGTCGTAGGACCTCTGGTCGCTGTAGCAGCGGATCTCGCCCGAACCACCGACGCCTCTCGGATCCCATCCGATGACATCGAAGCGGTCAAGCAGCTTGCCGTTCAGGCCGCGACGCAGCTGCCGGACGAACTTCTGCCCCGATGACCCGGGTCCTCCCGGGTTCACGAGCAGGACCCCGATGCGACGGCTCTTGCTCCGTGCCGGAAGCATCGAGATCCCGATCGACACCTGCGGACCGGCCGGTCGGGTCCGGTCGAGCGGCACACGGAGCGTGGCGCATCGGACCTCACGGACGTCACGGCACGGTGTCCAGTCGAGCGGCTTCGCCGCAGGCGTGGTCGTGCTCGCGTTGGTGGCCGACGAAGGAGTCGGATTGACGGTGACGGCGCCCCCGGCAACCGCCGCGGCAATCGCTATTGCCGCGAGCCGACGACCCTTCATTGCGGCACGACCGCGCCCAGGGCAAATCCGGCGCAGGTCACGGTCAACGGCCGGGGCGGGCGACGAGCTTCTTCTTGCCGAAGTAGACGGCCGCGCCGCCGACGACAACGGCGATCGCCACCCAGCCGATGTACTTGACGATGTCCTCGGCCCGGTCGCCCAGCTTGTAGCCGCCGAGCACACACAGCGAGGCCCACGAGATCGCGCCGACAAGGTCGTAGGGCAAGAAATCCTTCTTGTAGTTCAGCCCCGCCATGCCTGCCGTCGCAGGCATGATCGCCCGAAGGAAACCGAGCCATCGTCCGACCAGGACGATCAGACCGCGTCGTCGCTGGATGAGCGTCTCCGCCCTCTGCCAGTTCTCCGCGCCCAGCTTGCGGCCGAGCCGCGAGACCTTCACCCGCTCGCCGTAGCGCCGTCCGATGCCGAAGCCGACCGCGTCGCCGAGGATCGCCGCAACGCAGCCGACCACGAGCATCACCCAGACGTTCACGCCGCCGTCGGACAGGCCGGCCGTGATTCCTGCGATGATCAGCGTGACTTCACCGGGCACGAAGAAGAGCAGGGTTCCGGTTTCCGCGAACGCGAGCGCGAACACCGCGACGTAGAGCCACGGTCCCTCGATGCCCTGCACCCAGTCCTTGAGGAAGTTGATGGAAATGGCCAGTGTGGTCATCAGTGATCCGCCTTGGAGGTGCCGGGACTCAGGAGCGACGAGCTCACTCGGGAGTCGTGTACGTACTGACGATGCCACCGTCGACGATGAGCGACTGCCCGGTCATGAAGCTCGAGTCGTCCGACGCCAGGAACAGTGCCGCTCGGGCGAGTTCCTCGGCCTCCGCCCACCGGCCCATCGGGATGTGCACGACGCGACGGGCCTTGCGCGCCGGGTCGCTCCACAACTGCTCGAGCAGCGGCGTGCCCACCGGCCCCGGACACAACGCGTTCGCCCGGATGCCCTGACGCGCGTAGATCGCCGCGATCTCGCGGGTCATCGAGAGCACCGCGCCCTTGGTCGCCGTGTACGCGATCTGCGGGGTGGCCGCACCCATGTGGGCGACGAAGCTGGCGACGTTGATGATGGAGCCGCCGCCGCTCGCCAACATCGCCGGGATGCCGTGCTTGCAGCAAAGGAAGACCCCCTTCGCGTTCACCTCGAAGGTGCGGTCCCACGTCGATTCCGATGTGGCCACCGGGTCGTCGTCGTCACCCATCATGATTCCCGCGTTGTTGTAGAGCACGTGGAGCCCGCCGAACGACCCCACGGCAGCGGCGATCATCGACGCGACGTCCGCGTCGCGGGCGACATCGCCTGACACTGCCGTGCTGGTGAACCCGTCGGACGCGATCTCTGCCACCACCGCATCGGCGGCGGACCGATCGATGTCGGCGACCACCACTTTCGCGCCCTGCTGGGCGAAGAGCAGGGCGGCGAGCCGACCCATTCCTCCGCCGGCGCCGGTGATGAGGGCAACTTTTCCGTCCAGTCGGGCAACGTTCTCGAATCTGCTCACCACCCCACCGTATCCGGGTGCCACGACCGTGCGACTCGTCCCGGGGTCCGCGCGGGAATTCCGTGCGAACCGGTCTTGGCCGGCCGGGGGCGTGGCGGGAGTCCGACCGTAGAAGGATGACGAATCCACCGGACGGATGATCCGCAGGCGACCTCCGGACCCGTAGCGTTGGGTCATGGCACCACAGAGCTTCGATCCCGCGATCCGCACCCCCGGTGGACGGCGGTTCCGTCCGTGCGCGCCGCTGCTTGTCGCAGTCGTCCTGGCGTCCGTGTTCGTACCCGGCACGAACGCTTCTGCCGCCGACGACGACTCCCTCAATGAGTTCTTCAACATCGACGGCAGCGGCATCCAGCGCCTCGCCCGTCAACAGGAGGAGTCGGTCGCGGCTTGCATGACGAAGAAGGGGTTCACCTACAAGGTCGTGGGCGTCGGGAACCTCTCGGCGATCGCCGACGCCGCGGGCGACCCGGAGAAGTTCGCCGACAAGTACGGCTACGGCATCTCGACACTGATCGATCCGAGCACTGCGGGCAAGCCGCCGAAGAAGAACGCCAATGAACTCGCGGTAGCGAAGATGAGCGCCGGCGAGAAGAAGGCCTACAACAAGGCGCTGCTCGGTTCCGAAACCGCCGAGCCGTCCCTCCTGGGAGGCGGGGGTTGCGTGGGCGAGAGCACCAAGAAGCTCTTCTCGTCGTTCGCCAAACTCCAGGCTCTCGGGCCGCAATTCCAGGAGATCCAGAAGCGGGTCGACAACGATCCGAAGGTTCTCGCCGGCATGAAGAAGTGGTCGGCGTGCATGAAGGATTCCGGGTACACGTTCCGTGCCGATTCCGATGTCACGGCAGCGCTCTCGACGGAACTCGCCACCATCTCCGGTCCTCCCGCCGGGGCCGATGGAGCGGGGTTGACCGCCGCCTTCGGTTTCGACGCGTCGAAGATCGATCCGGTCAAACTCCGGGCGCTCCAGAAGAAGGAGCTCGCGATCAACAAGTCGGACCGTTCGTGTGCGAAGAAGCATCTGGCCGACCGCGACGCGATCCGCAAGGTCGAGGAGAAGAAGTTCATCGACAAGAACCGCGCCGTGCTCGAGGCGGTCCGCAACGACCTCGGTGGCAAGAAGAAGTGAGCGCATGACGTTCAGCCGCCCTTCGGGACGACCATGAAACGCACCCGCCTCCTTGCCGTGTGCACGGCGGGTGTTGTCGTCGTCGGGGCCGGAGGCTTCATCCTCGGCCGTCAGGTCAAGTCACCTGCCGACGCCGCCGCCGAAGCAGCTCCCCCGACCGCGTCGCGCCTGGCCGTTCCGGTGGAACGAAGGGTGATCTCGGCCACGCTCATCACCCGCGGCGATATCCGCTTCGGCGACCCCAAGCCGGTCGTGCTGCCTCCGTCCGCGCTGAAGGCCAATCTCGGCAACCTCGTCACCCTCGCCGCGACCAAGGGCCAGGCGATCGAGCCGGGCAAGCGGGTGCTGGAGGTCGCCGGGCGACCGGTTCTCGCGCTCGTCGGGTCGACACCCGCGTATCGGGATCTCCGTCCGGGCGACCAGGGCGACGATGTGCGGCAGTTGGAGGACGGGCTGTCCAAACTCGGCTTCGATCCCGGACCCGCCGATGGCCGCTACGACGATGCCACCGAGAGGGGTGTGGAGGCCTGGTATCGCAGCGTCGGCTACGAACCCTTCGGTCCCACCGAGACCCAGCGAAACCAGCTCCAGACGCTGCGCGACAGCACCACGAGAGCCGCCGACGGCGTGCGCAATGCTCAGCGCGCGTATGACAATGCGGCGAAACCGGCGCGTAGCCGCGTGCTCCAAGCCGACGAGTCGGTGCGCTCCGCGAAGGAGAAAGCAGCGACCGCGCCATCCGACGCCGAGGACTCGAGCCGCAAAGCCGATGGCCTCGTGGCGGCGCGCCAGGCCGCGCTCGACCAGGCGTCGGCGACCCGCGATCAGGCCGCAGCAGGTGTGCGTCGAGCAGAGAGGGAGCGTGACGATTCGAGCGCGGTCCGCGACGCGGACCTTGCCGTCGACGACGCGAAGGCGGCCGTCGTCGACGCCGACGCGTCCATCGCGCAGGCAGAGCGTGGCGTCGTCGAGGCGCAGAGGGCAGTCGACGACGCACGGGCGAATGTGGTCGATGCCCAGAGGAGCCTCGATGTCGCGAAGGAGAACGAACGTCGCGGCTCCGTCGTTGTGTGCCCCACGCCGTCGCCGTGCGAGGTTCCCGACAACTCGGCACAGAAAGAGGCGACCCGGAACGCGGAAAGCCGCGTGCGCCAGGCGAACACCACGGTCGAATCCGCGGTGTCGGCGCTGGCCGGTCGCACGGACGCGGTCGAACAGGCCCGCCGCGCCCGGGACCGTTCCGTGCGGGCTGTCACGCGGGCGGAAGCGGGTCGGGCGAAGGCCGTCGACGCCGGGCCGGATCGGGCGCAGGCGGTCGTCGACGCGAACGCCAAGCTCAACCAGGCCCAGAACGCGGTCGCCCAGGCCGAGCGCGATCTCGATGATGCCCGCAAGGGCGTCGACTCGACCAGACGTCAGGGATCCACGGGAACCCGGGCTGCCGAAACCGCCCTCGACGTTGCGCTCGCCAACCGGTCGGAACTGGCGAGTGCCTCGGAGCTCGCCTCACTTCGGGCCGCCCTCGACTCGGCCATCGAAACCAAGCGACGGGCGGACGGCGATCTCGCCGACCTCGAGTCGAAGGTGGGTATCAGTGTCCCGGCCAACGAGATCGTGTTCCTGCCCGATCTTCCCCGTCGGGTCGACGAGGTGAAGGTCGGCAGGGGCGAAGCCGTGACCGGCGCGGTCATCAGCGTGACCAACGCACGGCTCGCGGTGGACGCCTCGGTCGATGCCGTCGACGCGCCGCGACTGCGGACCGGGGCGACCGGAGAGATCGAGGCAGAGGACCTCTCGCTCATCCTGCCGGTGACGATCACCAAGATCGCGAACCGCCCGGGGACCGACGGCGCCGATGCCGACAAGGTCCGGATCGAGCTCACCATCGACGAGGGATCGACCGTCGAAGGATCGGCACCGTTCGATCCGTCCACCCTGAACGGGGTGAACGTCAAGGTCACACTGCCGATCCAGTCGACGGGCACCTCGGTGCTCGCCGTTCCCGTGGCCGCAGTATCGGTCGCCGGAGACGGTTCGAGCAGGATCGAGATCGAGGACGACCCGGCGAACCCGACACGGTTCGTCACGGTCACGCCAGGCCTCGCCGCCGAGGGCTACGTCGAGATCACCCCCGTCGGGGGCGGACGCGTCAGCGAAGGCGACCTGGTCGTTGTCGGCACCGAGGGCGCGTCCGACCTGACGGTCACGACCGATGCGGCCGACACAACGCCGTCCGACACATCGGCGCCCGACGACTCCGCAGCGGACGGCACGGCACCTTCGTGAACGACGTCCTCGTACCGGACGGGGTCGCTGCGTCGGCGACGACGGCGATGCCGGTCGTCGACCTCCGCGGTGTCGGACGGACGTTCGACACCACTCCCCCGGTGCACGCGCTGATCGACGTCGACCTCACCGTCCAACGGGGCGACTGGCTCGCTGTGGTCGGCCCGTCCGGCTCGGGAAAATCGACGCTGCTCAACGTGCTCGGCCTCCTCGACGTCGCGACGTCGGGGACGTACCTGCTCGACGGCATCGACGTGTCCGGGCTCTCCGACGCGGAGCGCACGGCCGTCCGCGGGGAGCGGATCGGCTTCGTCTTCCAGAGTTTCCATCTGCTGTCGCATCGCAGCGTGCTCGAGAACGTGATGCTGGCCGAGGTCTACGGCACCACGAAACGGCGCTTTCCGAGATCCGGCCGTCGCGAACGGGCCGCGGCTGCTCTGGACCGCGTCGGCCTCGGGCACCGGCTCGACTTCCTGCCCTCCCGCCTCTCCGGCGGGGAACGCCAACGCGTCGCCATTGCCCGGGCGCTGGTGACCCGACCGTCGTTGCTGCTCGCCGACGAACCCACGGGCAACCTCGACACTCACACGACGGAATCGATCCTCAAGCTCTTCGAAAGTCTGCGCGCAGATGATCTGACGATCGTGATGATCACCCACGACGCCGAAGTCGCCTCGCGCGCCGGTCGAGCGGTTCGGATCCGCGACGGACGGCTCGCGTGAGCGCCGCGTCGCGCCCCCGGGTTTCGTGGCGCGATCTCGCCGACGAGTCGATTGCCGGGCTCTTCGCCCGGCCTGCACGCGCCGTTCTCACGGTGCTGGGAACCGTGCTCGGAATCGCTGCGCTCGTCGGCACCCTGGGCATCTCGCGCACGCAGTCGAACCAGATCGTCGGCCGATTCGACGCCCTCGCGGCGACGGAGATCACTGCCAAGACGCGCGAGTCCGGCGGCCGCGCCACGACATCGGTGATCCCCTGGGGCGCCGAGGCGCGGGTGAGCCGACTCAATGGCGTCCGATCGGCCGGAACGATCTCGACGGTCGACGTGCGAGGCGCGCTCGCCCGCACCGTGCCGGTCAACGATCCAGCCAACGTGACGGAGTTCGACCTTCCGGTGCGGGCCGTCTCACCCGGCCTCTTCGCGGCGGTCCGCACCCGCCTCCGCACCGGGCGCGTGTTCGATGAAGGCCACAGCGAGCGATCCGACCGGGTGGCAGTTCTCGGGCCGGGTGCAGCCGATCGGCTCGGCATCAACCGAATCACCAACCTGCCCGGCATCTACGTCGGCAACCGGGTGTTCCAGGTGATCGGGATCGTCGACGACGTGGCGCGGCGGGCGGAGCTCCTCGACGCGATCATCATCCCCGAGGGCACGGCGCGGTCGCTGTACCGGCTCAAGGGTCCCGAACGGCTCCAGGTGGACACCGCGATCGGGGCGGCGTCGCTTGTCGCATCGCAGATCGCCCCGGTGCTCGACCCGAACGATCCCGGTCGGCTCGAGGTGTCGTCTCCACCGGAGCCGAAGGAGACGAAGGCCGCGGTGACCGGCGATCTGAACCGTCTGTTCCTCGTCCTGGGCGCCATCTCGCTGCTCATCGGCGCGATCGGCATCGCCAACGTCACCCTGGTCTCGGTGCTCGAACGCACGGGCGAGATCGGGCTCCGCCGATCACTCGGCGCGGCCCGACGACACATCGCCATCCAGTTCCTGGCCGAAGCGGCATTGACGGGTCTGGCCGGAGGCATCCTCGGAGCGACCGTGGGCACGCTCGCCACCGTGATCTACGGAGCGTCGATCGACACGACGCCTGTGCTCGACGCCCGCATTCCGCTGCTCACTCCATTCCTCGGACTGCTGACCGGCGTCCTCGCCGGCCTGTATCCCGCAATCAAGGCCGCCGGCAAGCAGCCCGTCGAAGCGCTCCGCTCGGGCACCTGACGCAGTCGGGGACTCAGCCCCGCCAGGTGAAGAGAGCAGGGCGCTTGTCGAGGATCGCCGCCGTGCCTTCCCGATGGTCCTCGTTCTCCAGCGCCGAACGGAACAGCGCCAGTGTCTCGGCGTTCTCATCACGGAGACCCGCTGCGCCAAGCGCAACGGTTCGCTTCATCGTGCGGACGGAGAACTGCGAGGTCGCACAGACGTCGCGGACGAGCGCGTCGACGGTCGCGGCGAGTTCCTCCGGGGCCACCAGCTCATTGACCAGACCCATTCGTTGCGATTCGACGGCGTCGAACTGACGCGCCGTGAAGAGGATCCTCTTGGCCTCCGATGCCCCGACCAGCGCAACCAGCGAGGCCGTCGGTTCGAACAGGTAGATCATCCCGATCTTGGCCGGGGTGCAGCCGAAGCGGGCCGAGGTGTCGGCCACACGCAGGTCACATGCGGTGGCAACCATGAGGCCCCCGCCGACACAGAATCCCTTGACAGCGGCGATGGTCGGCTTCGTCGCATCGCGCAGGGCGAGAAAGGCCCGGCGGACGTGATCCCGGTTCGATTCGCCGGCATCTGCGTCTCCGGCGGCGGCACGGACCTCCTCGAGATCCGCCCCACCCGAGAACGTGTCACTGGTCGATTCGACGACAATGCACAGCACGTCGACGTCGGCCTCGGCCAACACGACCGCATCGGCCAGGCCGTCCCACATCACGTTCGTGAAGGCATTGCGCTTGGACGGACGGTCAATTCGTATGCGCGCTGATGAGCCGATCCGCTCGTATCCGATTCCCTCGCACACCTGACTCATGACGGGTGAGGCTACCGGCCGGAGTCGCCCGCCCCGACGGACTAGAACGGAAATCGTGCATACGCTTCCCGCTGGCCGTTGGCCGAACGGCGCCTCGCTCGCCCTGTCCATCGTGGTGAACGTGGAGGAGGGCGCCGAGATGAACATCGCCGACGGCGACCGCTCCCCCGAACCGGTCGATGAGCTCGGCGTGACCCTCACCAAGCCGGTGCGGAACTACGGAAACGAGTCGAACTACCAGTATGGGCTGAAGGAGGGGTTCGGCCGTATCGCCGCGCTCCTCGATCGCTTCGGATATGCCGCCACGTGGACGAGCGCCGCGGTCGCCCTCGAACGGGCGCCCCACATCGCCGCGTACCTCGCCGGCCGCGGTGACGAGGCGGCCAGCCACGGACATCGCTGGGTCCACGTGTTCCGGATGAACGAAAACGAAGAGCGTGCGTTCCTCCAGGCTGCGATCGACTCGATCACGGCCACCACCGGATCCCGTCCGCACGGCCACCTGAGCCGCTACCTGCTCACGCCGAACACCCGCCGCCTCCTCGTGGAGCTCGGATTCCGGTACCACATGGACGACTACTCGGGCGATGAACCGTTCTGGGAAACGACCGAGGCAGGACCGATCGTGATCGTGCCGTACGCCGTCGACACCAACGACATGAAGTTCTGGAACGCCCCGGGCTATCGGCCCGACGACTGGCTGTCGTACAACATCGACACCTTCGACCAACTCCTCCGGGAGGGTCGAGAGGGCGGCCACCGCCGCATGATGAGCACCGGTCTCCATCTCCGCATCATCGGACGCCCCGGGCGCATCGTCGCACTCGAACGATTCTTCGATCACGTACGTACACGTATGAATGAGCGCGACGACGTGTGGATCACCACCCGATTCGCCATCGCGCAAGCCTTTGCGGCGAGCGTCCCGGCGCCCGGTTGAGAGCGGGCGCGCCGAAGGCGAGGCGCACCGCTACGCGCTGAGCGGCTCCGCGTCGAGCATCAGATAGGGCATCCAGTCGGCCATCGGGTTGCCGAACGCCGCGACCAGCCAGGTGGATGACGAGGGCGCTACCGGCCTGCGGCGGAGCACCATGTTGGTGTGCTCGAGAAGCTTGTCGCCCTTGCGGGCGTTGCACGGTGTGCAGGACGCGACGACGTTGTCCCAGGTGTGCGGTCCGCCCTTGGAACGGGGCACGACATGGTCGAGGTTCTCGGCCGACGCCCCGCAGTACTGGCAACGATGACCGTCACGGGTGAACACGGCACGTCGGTTGAGCGGCACCCGGTTGCGGAAGGGCACGCGCACGAAGTGGACGAGGCGGATGACCGACGGGGCGGCGAAGATCGAGCGCTCGGACCGAACGACCCGATCGGCCGCGTGCACGATCTCCGCCTTCTGCTTGAGCACAAGAACGATGGCCCGCTTGACGGGCACGACACACAACGGCTCGTACGACGCGTTGAGAACGAGCGCACCAGCCATGGGTCCGAACCTACCCGAGCAGCCTGCGTTGCGAGCCGGTCCATTTCAGGAACCGAACGACGTCGGGACCGGATGGAGGGGCGTCGGAACCGGCGTTGGTGTGCAACCGGAACTCGAGATACTCACGACTCGGGAACAGCGGACGCCGGGACATACCGGCCGGAACCCGGCTCGGACGCATCCGCCTCAGCGTACGGAGCGCTTCCGGCCAGAGCGACGGCTCACGGATGATCGCCCAGGCGACATCAACAGTGAGCAGTCGGGGCCGAGACATTGCTCTTCCTACCGGCGCCCGACGTCGGCGGTACTCGGCACCCGGGTGTGCCGTCGACTGCGCACGAGCGAAGCGATCACGGATCAAGACTCTAGAAGGTTCGGGGACTTTGCACGGACAACCCGATCGAGCAGCCGCTTCAGCTCCCCATCCACGGCCCGAGCGCGTCGGCTCCCCACCTGTTCGCCACCATCAGCTCCCCATCCACGGCCCGAGCGCGTCGGCCATCGCGTGCAGTTCGTCCTCGATGTCGCCCATCGGCTGAAACGCCACCTCGCTCATTCCGGCCGCCGCGAGTGCGGTGACCCGCTCGCGTAGCTCCGCAGCAGGTCCCGTCAACGGTGTGAACGACGACACCGCATCGGCAGTGACAACCTGGCGATCGATGTCGTTCAGCACCGTGAGATGGCCCTCGTGGAGAACGAGATGGCGGGTCGCCTCGGGCGTGGCGTTGACCAGTTCGACGAATCCGGCTCCGTTTGGAAGGGCGTCGAGACGGCCCGCTTCCTGCTCGAGCAGCGCGTGGTAGGCCACCGCTGCGCCCGGCCCGGCCGTCTCCAGCACGCGGGGCGAGTCGACGCTCTCGCCGGGACGGATCACCGTTCCGAAGGCGAGCATCGTCGCCGAGGCGATCCCGGCGGCCAACGGATTCGTTCGGGGGTTCGTGGTGAACACGCCGAGGCCCAGCTCGCGAGCCGTGGCCAGTCCCTTCGGCCCGTTGACGCCGAGCACCCAGCGCACGTTGATCGGCCGGGCCGGCGCCTGACCGTCACCGTGGAGCATCTTCGTCATGCGGCCCTCCACTTGGACGGTGTCACCACGGAGCAGACCCTGCACCACCCCCACATGGTCGGGGATCTCGGCCCAGCGCAACGGCTTCTGCCCCATCGCCCGCCGACCGGTGAACCCCGTCCCGAGCCCGATGACGACGCGGTCCTCGCCGACCAGGCTCACCAGATGGGCGATCGCCGACGCCGTGACCATGGGGTGACGAAGCGACGGGATGAGCACGCCCGGTCCGAGGACGATGCGTTCCGTGCGCACCGCCGCAAGCGCCAGCGTCATCCACACGTCGAGTTGGAGGGCAGGCGTGTCGTACACCCACGCCGTGTGGAAGCCGAGCCGCTCGGCCACCTCGATGTGACGAGGCGTTTCGGGCACCGGCGCAAACGAACAGGAGATTCGCATGGCCCAGTTGTAGCGGATGCGACCACGACGGCGTGCGAGCCCTGGTGTGATCCCGCATCGGCCCGGGTGTGTTTCGGTTGTCTAGGAACTGCTTGGACGAATGCGTCCGATGTACCGGCGTCGGACAGCCGAGGAGCGACCCTGCTCCCACGTCTTCCGAAGCGCGGCGCACACCAACCCGCTCGACCGCGATCGCACGTTCGACTTCGACTCGAGAATGCCGACCTGTCAGCCGGCCTACGCGGCCTCTCGGTCGAGATCGAGCGCCGTTTCACCGTGACCCGAACAGGGCGGTCCGGAACCGGCGAAGAACCGAGAGGTCGCGTGGCCTGTTTCATGTCGATGGCGGTGATGCGGCGGACATCGCATCGTCATGAACTCCAGATCGGTCCGGCCCGTGCCGTCTTCGAAGGGCGGCTCATGATGCGCTTCGCACTGCGGTGCGGTTACCTCGCATCCCGGGGCGGTGCAGTGTCGATCACGAACGGCCATGGCGAGACGCTGCAGCGGACTCGCCAGACGACGGCTTCGACCGAACTTGAGGATCGCCCCGTTCGTGTCGCGAACGGCCGCGTAGACATCGGACCGCGCCGCGTCCGCAGCTAGGTCGGCGGCTTCCTCGAAGGTGATCGGACCCTGTCCGATCACCTCGGCGGTGCACGCCTCGGGATCAACGACCACGATCACCGCTGCCCGACCTCCGGCAGTTGTGCCCGTCCCCTCCCGGTCGACGAGCGCCATCAGCGCATCGGCCATGCGCTGCTCGGCGGGATCCGCATCGTGGGCACCGAGCGTCTTCGCCCGCTCCGGATGTTCGGCCCGGTACTTCGCGTCCATGAGTTCGACCAACCGCGCCTTCAACCGCGCTCCCTCGACCGGAGGCAGTAGTGCCCGCATGCCGACGCACCCGTCGTCGCCCAGGAAGAACCGCACCGACCGACTGGCCCGCTGACGGGCCCGCCAACCCGGCTCCTTCGCGATGCGATGCGCCGTGACCGTTCGCGAGAACTCCTCGACCGACTGGCTTTGCGCGAGGGTCAGCAACTCGGCCCGATCTTCCACCGCGGCTGAGGCCAGCGCCGACAGGTGCGCTTCACGGACGCGCCCCGCCGAGAGTGCCTCGGCCACCCCCTCCAGGCCGGCCACCAACCGGCGACCTTCACCGCGTCGCGCGCCTCGCGGCGAGAAAGGCCCATACCTCGAGTCAACGCGGCACCCGTGTCGCGGCCCGCCGACATCGCCACCGTGGCCACCAGCCGCGCCTGCAATACGGCCAACTCCCCCCGCAACCGGACCACCTCGGTGAGGCCAACCTCCGCATCGCCCGCGGAAATAGTTTCGTCGGCGCGCACCGCCGGCACAACCGTTCGACGCAACGAAGTGAGCCAGGCCGGCAGCTCCGTTGCATGTGGGGAGGAACTCATGCTGCGCATCGTACCAGTGATTTCACTCGGTGTCAATACGTTTGTTCGTGTTTTCCGAACATTTGTTCTGGATTCGATGAAGTGACCAAGAGGACCAGTCTGTGGTTACGGTGGCAGCATCATCGCCCTTCCGGTAGGGCCGGCAGATGTGGGAGTGGGGACGATTCCACGTCTGTTGCGGCCCCGCCGACGACCAGACCCAGCCCGGTGAATGCAGACGCTCCACGGAATCCGACGTAACCCGCGTGGATGGCCGCAACCCTCGCCCCTGCGGCGGTCGACAGGGCATCCAAGCCGACGTCCAGCGGAAAGCACGAAGCTAACGAGCGGAGAACTTTGCGTACTGCTCGCGAGGCCAGTAGCGCACGGGAGTGATCCCGTCTGGCTGTACGAGCTCCGTCAGAATCCGGTTGTAGTCGTAGCAGTTGAGTCGTACTTGTTGCCCCACGGGTCGACGCGGTCGAACGCCCAACACAGGTCGAAGTCGATGAGGTCGTCCGGCCCAAGCGGTCGTCCTGCGGGGCTATCGATAGGTCCCGGCAGCGAGCGTGCGAATGATGAGAACGTCTCGGCATCGACGCTGAACGCGACGCCGGTTTCCTGTCGAACCATCGGGTGATACTCGCTTTTCTCGAACAGCGCGAGCGTCGTTCGACCACCGTCGGCCGAGATCTGCAGCGGGCCGCCGTCGACGGCCGTCGATCAGAAGTCGTACTCGCTCACGGGTTCGAAACCGAGGTGCGTGCGATACCACTCCGCGGCCTCCGCTCGATTCGGAACTCGGATGTGGACGTGATCAAGACTGCCCATTCGGAGCTTTCGACGATCGCGCATCGCCCCACCGTACTGGGCGCTTTCAGAGGCCCGCAGGTCTGACGGTTTGCACTCCGTCGCACCGGATCGACTCGGCTACAACCTTCGACGAGTCGCCGCCGGGTAGCCGATCGCTTCGAGAAGCTCTTCATGCAGCAACGCGTTCGAGTAGAGACCCCCGCCGTGCACCTCGTGTGGTGCGCGTTTCGTGAACCGCCCTCCAGACTCCTCGACGAGGAGAATCCAGGGAGCGTGGTCCCAGACCTTGTGTCCTTCGGACACGAAACCATCGATCTCCCCGCGGACAAGTTGCATCAATCCTTCGCACCAACCGGAGGTACTCGGCATCGCGACCCTCGCGAACCCTTGCAACAGCGTCCGGCCGGCGCCGGCGTCGCCAGCCAACAGCGCGTCAGCCATCGCGGCAGTGCGCGTGACCGCCAACGGCTGCGCGATTCCCGCACGAGGCCACGACGACTCGAAGGCGCCGCGTCCACGCGAAGCCCACCATTGCCGCCCGAGCGCCGGTGCTGTAACGACCGCGACCTCGAGACGTCGTTGGATGGTCAGAGTGACGTGCACTCGCCAGTGGGCACTGCCTCGACTGAAGAACGACGTCCCGTCGATCGGATCGAGAATCCAGAGACGCTCCGAGGCCCCCGCGTGCCCGGACTCCTCACCGAGGATTGCGTCATGCGGAGCGAGCCGACCGAGTTCGGTCCGCAGCAGATCCTCGACAGCGAGGTCGGCTTCGGTGACCGGGCTGCCATCGTCTTTGATCGTCGCCTCCACCCCGGCCGAGAAGAACCTGAGGGCCAAACGACCGGCGAGATCCGAGCATCCCAGCGCCACGGCCAAGTCGTCGGAGGCGCCCACGGACACCGAGGTTACGGGGGCAAGCACCATGCAGGGGTCCGAATAGTTCCGGATGATTGTGCAGCTGGTCGCCCCGGGGGCGACCGAGATACCAACCGCGACGAACCGTCGTCAGCGCAGGTACAAACGCACCGACCTGGCGGCGGGAAGTCACGTCCGCGCACACGTGGTGACGGTTGACCCCGGGTCGGTGAGGCGCGTCGAGATCGCGTCGATGCGCAACTGCTCACCCGGTGCGCAGACTTTGGCGAACCACGCCCGATAGAGCCGCGGTTCCGGGGGAAGGGGCACGTTGAGCGCCGACCACGTGCTGGAGAACGGGCTGAGCGAGCACGACTGTCCGCTGCTGACACAGACGTAGCCGACGGCGGTGTTGCTCGAGTACAGGTTGTGCGCCAGGTACGCGTCGGTCAGGCCGAGGTAGAAGCCGACGGGGTAGACCGCGAAGAGCACACCGAGGAGGGTGGCTGCATGCGGCCTTCTCTGGCCGATCGGGGTTGGAACGCCGGTCGTGACTCGGGGGCGAGGAGCGAAAAGCAACCATGCTGCGACACCGAGGGCAACGTTCCATGGCCACACCGCGGAGTTCCAGTCGCCCTTCAGAAGGGTCGCGAAGATGGCCAGATGGAACACGAGGGCGACCCACCGGACCACCGGCCAAGTGCGCGGATTCAGCGCCGCGAGACCCAAGCCGATCTCGGTCAGCGGAGCGCCGATGGCGATGGCGCGTCCGAGCGACGGGTGCCCGAGGAGGGAGGCGAGAAAGGTCGCCCCTCCGGTCTCCCAACCGCGGCTCAAGAGCTTGTGGATACCGGCCCAGATCCACAGTGTGCCGAGGTGCCAGCGGGCGACATCCAGCGCTCGTGACCTGGAGCCCGGGTCAGCGTCGGTTCGATCGGTCGCCCAACCCGCAGCGAGCAGGAGGATACCGAGAGAGATGAACTCGGGCTGCAGCCGAATCTGATCGCCGAGCACCGCGGCCCCCAGCAACAGCGTATGGATCACGGCCCCAACACGCGGCCGGACGACAGAGATAAGCGCGCTTACGATGAGGGCGGCGCCGAACGGAACGCCTCCAAGAGCCGAGATGAGCGGCAGCGTTGGCACCGCCGTGCGCGGCGACCAGACGTGCCACGTCACGAGATACGTGGCGATCGCCCCGGCTGCGCACGCCACAACGAGGGCCCGTCGCCTCGCCAGGGCCCACACGTCAGCCATGACGGCCGCGCGTGCGATCGATGGCCGGTGTCGTAGCCATCGCCGCAGTGCGGTTGTCGGTCGCCTAGTGCTTGGCGTTCCAGGCGCCGGCGTCGGTGCGGGGTTCCTTCGGGAGGCCCAACACCTGCTCGCCGACGATGTTGCGCTGCACCTGCGAGGTGCCGGCGTAGATGGTGCCGGCGCGTGCGTTGAGGAACACCGTGGACCACGAGTTCGTGGAGTTGGGGGCACCGGCCTCGTCGGTGGAGAACGCCGACTGCGGTTTGCGTCCGGTCGGCACGGTCGCGTGCATGCCCATGATGTCGACGCCGAGCTCGGTGACCTTGCGGTGGTACTCCGACCAGAACAGCTTCCCGATCGATGCCTCCGGGCCGGGGTGCTTGCCCTGGAGGAATTGAGTGAGCACGCGCTTGCCCTGGAACTCCATGATGCGGACGTGGGTGTAGCACCAGGCGAGCCGCTGACGGATGACCGGGTCGTCGGCCTTGCCGAACTGTTTGGCCAACTCGACGAGCCGCTCGAACTCGTTGCGGAACCGGATCGGCGCCGTCGCCGCCGCCTCGCCGCGCTCGAAGCCAAGGAGCGTCATGGCGACCGCCCAGCCGTTGTTGACGCCGCCGAGAATGTTCTCCTTGGGGCACGTGGCGTCGGTGAAGAACACCTCGTTGAACTCGCTCTCGCCCGAGATCATCTTGATCGGACGGACTTCGACGCCGGGCTGGCGCATGTCGACGAGCATGAACGAGATGCCCTTGTGCTTCGGGGCGTCGGGGTCGGTGCGGGTCAGCACGAAGATGTGGTCGGCCAGATGCCCCGCCGAGGTCCAGATCTTCTGGCCGTTGATGACCCACTGGTCACCGTCGAGCACGGCCTTGCAGCCGAGGTTGCCGAGGTCGGAACCGGCATTCGGCTCCGAGTAGCCCTGGCACCACCTGTCGTCACCGGAGAGGATGCGCGGGATGTAGTGGGCCTTCTGCTCGTCGGTGCCCCAGCGCAGGATGGTGTTGCCGACCATCTGGATGCTGAATGCATCGTTCGGTCCGCCGGACGGCACCCCCGCCTTGGTGAACTCCTCGGCGAGGATCACGCCCTCCATCGCCGTGAGCCCGGCGCCGCCGAACTCCTTCGGCCACGACGAGGCGAGGTAGCCGTTCTCGAAGAGGATCTTGCGCCACTGCGTGACGAACTCGTCGAGCTCGAGGCCTTCCATCGTTCCGATGCCGGAGAAGCCTTCGGGAAGGTTCTCCTTCAGGAAGGCGCGGACCTTCGTGCGGAACTCCTCGGCGGCGGGGGGATAGACCATTTCCATGGAGTCGAGCCTACCGGAGCACCCGGAAAGCCACCAAGATCCGGTCCGCCAACCAACCGGGTTACCGGGTATCTGAACGCCGTTCCCCCAGGCCACCAGGGTTTCCAGCCGATCGGGGTCCGATCGCTTTCACCGAACACTCATGAGGATGATGGAGCCGTTCACGGGCACCATGGCAGTAGCGTGTCGTCGTGGTTTCCGCAAACAACTCGGCCGTTCCCTCGTCCCCGAGGGATTGGGTCGACCGCGAACACGAGCGCCTGGCGACCGGCGAGCTGAAGGAGACCGCGGCGTCGGCCGAGGCGATCCTCACGAAGATCGTCGACGCCATCGAAACGGTCGTCCACGGCAAACGGGTGGCGGTCGAAGTGGTCGTCGCGTGCATGCTCGCCGAAGGCCACGTCCTCATCGAGGACGTACCGGGCGTCGGCAAGACCATGCTCGCCCGCGCACTCGCGGCGGTGACCGGGCTGAGCACCGGCCGGGTGCAGTTCACCGCTGATCTGCTGCCGTCGGACGTGACCGGCACCGGCATCTGGGACCCCCGCACCGGCGAGCTCCGATTCCGGTCGGGACCGATCTTCGCCAACGTCCTGCTCGCCGACGAGATCAATCGGGCCACGGCGAAGACGCAGGCGGCGCTGCTCGAAGCGATGGAGGAGCGGCGCGTGACCGCCGACGGACAGACCCATGTGCTGCCGCGGCCGTTCCTCGTGCTGGCCACCCAGAACCCGATGGAGCACGAGGGCACGTACCGCCTGCCGGAGAGCCAGTTGGACCGATTCCTGGCGAGAATCAGCCTCGGGTACCCCGACAGCGCTTCAGAGCTGCAGATGCTCGAACACGACGGCGGAGAGACGCTCATCGGCCAACTCCGCGCCCAAACGACCACCGACGAACTCCGGGCACTGATCGAGCGGACCGAGCGGGTCCACATGGCCAACCGGCTGCGCCTCTGGCTGCTCGAACTGGTCAACGCCACGCGCCAGCATCCGGCGATCGCCCTCGGGGCGTCGCCACGCGCCACGCTGGCCCTGCAGCGGCTGGCCCGAGCCCGGGCGGCCATGGCGGGGCGGACCTTCGTCGTCCCGGACGACGTGCTCGGCATCTTTCCCGAAGCCGTTGCCCATCGCATCATCGGAGCCAACCCCGGTCGCACCGACCTGGTCGAGACCCTCGACGCCATCGTGCGCCGCGTCGGCGTGCCGCGTCCGGCATGAACGGCCGGTCGTCGGGTCGGTGAGGCCGGTCATGGCGCCGACGTGGACGGACAGTCCCGATGCGACCGACCGGGGACGCCGCGTGGCATCGATCCGGATCACAAGACGGGGACTCGGGGCCCTGGTGAGCGGCGCCACGACAACAGCCGTCGGTCTCACGCTCGCACTCGCCGAAGCCACCTCGGCCGGCATTCTCCTGCTCACGGCAACCGGCGTCACCGCCGTCGGCGTCGCCGTGGCGGCATTGTTCCCCCCGGCACTCGACGTTCGCCGAGTGGTCGAGCAAAAGGAGCGTCTGCCGGCGGTCGGCGAGGACCTCGCCGTCGACATCTCCATGAACGCCCGCCGCCGCACGGCCATGGCCGAAGTGATCGAGGTGGCCGTCGACGCACTTACCGTTCGCAAAGGCGCCCGCTCGGTCCGCATGGCCGTGCGACCGCTCCGTCCCGGAGAATCCTCCGTGGCCAACTACCGGGTCGTGTTGCGCGAACGCGGCACGCTCCGATTCCTTCCGATGACCTGGCGTCGGTCCGATCCGCTCGGGCTGTTCCGATGGACCCACCGTGTCGATCGTGGCGGTGAGGTCCTCGTCGGTCCGGCCGTCGTCCCCCTCGACGAGCAGGCGCGAGCGTCCCTCGAACGGCTCCGACCCCGCGCTCAGGCACGGCGAACGTCTCGAACCGATCCGTTCGAGCTCCGTGACCTGCGGGCCTACGCGCCCGGCGATGACCTCCGACGCGTGCACTGGGCGTCGAGTGCCCGCAGGAACGAGCTGATCATCCGCGAGCCGGAGCGGCTGTTCGTGACCCGCCCCTTGCCGATTCGCGTGGTCATCGACGCACGTCACGGCCGACACGCCGGCACGCTCGAATTGGCGCTGTCGATCGGCGCCACCGTGGTCAATGCGCTGACGGACCCCGTCGAGGTCACGGTGCGAACGAACGACGGCGACGTGCACGCCGCGTCGGCCCAGGACGCGATGGGGCTCCTCGCCCATATCGACCGCGAGCTCTCGCCGATCGCCGAATGGACCGCGGGACGCCCCGGCATCGACGACGAAACCACCCGTCTCGGCGAGGTGATCGTCACCGGACCGGGCCCGGTCGAGCCGCCGGAGGGGACGGTGGTGTTCGCGGCCGGCGCGGCCCCCTTCGACCTCAGCCGATGGGAGCCGGGCGAACCGACTCGCCGCGCGGTGTCCTCGACAATCTCCCGAATCCTTGCGGGAACGTCGCAAACCGATGCCCCCGCTCGGCCCCCGCACGCCGCGGCGGTAGCGGCGACCGCGGTTGATCGGCCATGACGAGCCACGAGGGCGCCACGCCATCAGCTGCGGTCCGGGTCCGACGATCTCGCGGTACCGAGCGACGATCGGCGCGCTGGCTCGCCGGAGATCTCCTCGTCAGCGCCTCCACGCTCCTCGTCGTCCTGGCCGCGGCAAGCACGCTGCCGCGGCTGTTCGTCGAGGATTTCTACTCGCGCCCCATGATCCTCGTGGGCGGCCTCGCGTGGACGTTCGCCGTGCTCGCGCGATTCGCGCGCATGCCGTTCTTCGTCGCACCGGTCGCTAGCGGCGCGGTCGTCGGCGTCTACGCGTCACGGCTCTGCTTCCCCGACCTCGTCACATCGGCCTCCCCTGCCGCCCTCCCGGTCAGGGCGCTCGTCGACGCGATCCGGTTTGATTGGAGCCAGCTCTCCGCGACCAAGGCTCCGGTGCTCGGCCGCCCCGGCTTCGCCCTCTCAGCCATCCTCGGCGTCTGGTTAATCAGTGTACTTACTGATCTTCTCGCTTTCACCCTCCGATCACCGATCGAGGCGATCGTGCCTTCCGCGGTGCTGGTTCTCGTGGGCTCCGTCGTCGCCCCGCCCGAGGGCCGCGCCACCGCAGCAACGGTGTACTGCGCAGCGGCGATCTTCCATGTGGGTGCTGTCACCGCGGCATCGCACCGCAAGGCCCGCTGGACCGACGGCCGGGCGCCGTCACTCGCGCCCCAACTCCTCCGCATCACCGCCATCACCGCACTGGCCGCATTCGTCACCGCCGTGGTCGTTCCTCGGAGCGGGCTCACCGATCGCGACGGGATGGTCGATTGGCGGTCGGCAAACGACCGTCGATTGCCTTCCAGCGTCACCAGTCCGATGGTGTCGCTCAAGCGCCAGCTGCTTGACCTTCCGAACGCCGTCATGTTCACCGCCACCTCGGTGAGCACGGCGACAGGCACACCCGTGCGCACCTATTGGCGGCTCAGCACGCTCACGAAGTTCAACGGCACCACCTGGTCGTCCACCGGCTCGTACCGGTCGATCGACCGCCGGACGTCGCTCCCGCCGGGCGAGTCCGGTGGCGATCCGGAGACGGTGTCGCGGGTGACCATCGACGAGCTCCGATCATCGTGGCTGCCCACCAGCTACCAGGCTCAGAGGCTCGACGGGACGACGCTCGACCCAACGATCGGTCTCGGTTACGACGCCCGAGGAGACGCCGTCCTCTCGTCGAGGTCGACAAGAGCGGGCGACAGCTACGGACTCGAATCCGTCACTGCGACTTTCGACGCGTCGGGCGGCATCCGTCTGCGCGATAGTGGCACGTCGGATCGGGACCTCGCCCTCCCGGCGGACTTCCCCGCCGACGTGGCCACCCTTGCGCGGCAGATCACCGGTGGTCCGGGCGCCGATGACGCACCGACCCGCTTGGCCCAGCTCCGCTCGCTGCAAGGCTTCTTCCGGACGGAGTTCGTCTACTCCACTGCGGTGCCGCCGCCCTCGCGCAATCGGGATCTCGAGGACTTCGTCCTCCGGGACCGGGCGGGGTACTGCGAGCAGTTCTCCGGGGCCTTCGCGGCGATGGCCAGAAGTCTCGGGATCCCGGCCCGGGTCGTCGTCGGGTTCAGCCCGGGACGGCTCACCTCAGGCGGTCAGTTCGTGATCACGGGGAAGAACAGCCATGCATGGCCGGAGGCATACGTGAACGGCATCGGTTGGCTCGCCTTCGAGCCGACCCCCGGCCGGGGTATCCCAGGAGCAGAGAACTACACCGGCGTGCCCGACCAGGACGCCTCGGAGGGGCGCGCTCCGGCTCCCCCGGTGACCATCCCCGCCACGACGATCCCGTCGGCGACTCCGACACCGACGACACCCCCGGCGACCGCAGAACCGCCGCCGCCGGTGAAGTCGACCGGCCGGCGACTGCCGCCGAACCTGGCCCCGGTCCTTGGCCTGCTGCTCGTGGTCGGCTCGGTCGCTCTTGTGGTCCGACAGCGACGGCGGCGCCGGGACCCGGTTGAACACGCGTGGTCGGCGGTGGTCCGAGATGTCGCCAGAACCGGCATCGTCCGAGAGCACCACGAATCCGACCGCGCCTTCGCCGAACGGGCGTCCGGAGCGATCAGCAGCGACGCCTCCATGATTCTGCGCGAGCTCGCCGCGCGGGTGGAGGCGCACCGGTTCGCTCCCGAGGAGCAGTGGACCCCAGCCGACACTGCGGCGTTCCTTGCCGAGGTGGCGAGGTTCCGGTCCGGCGGCAGGACGCCGTCCTCGCGTCGCTGACCGGTTGACGCTCGCTCAGCGCGGAGGAGCCTGGTACCGCTGCGCGATCTCGGCAACCTGGACGGCGATCGCCTCCCGGGACGAGCGGAGGAGGGCGGCGCCGGCGATGACCACAGCGACGAACCCGACGAGCGAGACGATCACCCCGAAGGCCCCAGCGAGCAGCACACCGATCACGACAGATGCGAATCCCCCGACGATGGCGAGGATCAGCAACGGGATCGGTGACGATGTCGGCCGTTCGTCGACGCGGCGCGTGCGAACTCCTTCAGGACGCGGCTCGCCGACCTGAAGCTGCCGCTCGATCTCGTCGAGCACACGCTGTTCGTCCTCAGACAGCGGCACAGCCCCATGTTCGCGCAGAAACCCGGCGGAGTGGTACAGGCGAGAGGGAACCCCGGACGACGTCGGCCATGAAGCGGACCTTCAGCCGTCACCCGACGGCCCCCATTGGGTGTCGCCGGGCCGTTTGACCCGCAGGCCCGCGGAGCTGACGAGGGCGGCCGAGCCGACAGCTCCCTCACCGAACTTGGCGCGGATCGCGTCGACAGTCTGGGCCAACTCCCGCTCGTCGGCGGTCTCCATGCCAAGTTCGTCGAGCGTGCGATCACCGGTCAACGGCTCAGGAGCAGCGAACAGGTCGAGCTGGGCGACCTGGGTGACGTCGGTACCGACGGAATATCCGGCATTCGTCGTCGAGTCCGGCATCGCCGACGCATCCGTCAGGTTGCTCACCGACACGCCGAGGAGTCGAGCACCGCGTGCCGCTATCTCGTCGGCGACGTCGGGCCGCCGCAGGAGCGCGTCGGCAACCCGGGCGATCGCCGTACTCGCAGCCACCGGTTGCGGAACAGTCTTCGAACGCGTCACCGACGAGAAGTCGGAGAACTTCACCTTCAGCTGGACGGTGCGACCCACCATCGCGGCGGCGCGGAGACGCGAGCCGACGGCATCGGCCATGCGGACGAGCTCGACGTGCAACACCTCGACGTCGCGGTGATCGACCGAGAACGTTTCCTCGTGGCCGATCGACTTCACGCCCCGCTGGGGCTCCACCGGCCGATCATCGACGGCATTGGCCAGAAAGTGGAGATGTCGCCCGTTCGCGTCACCAAGCGCGCGTACCAAGGTGTCCTCGGGCAGCGACGCCAGGTCGCCGATCGTTTGCACTCCGAAACGGGCGAGGCGCTCTAAGGTCTTGGGACCGACTCCCCACAGCGCCCGGACCGACTGCGGGTGCATGAACGACAGCTCTCCGCCGGGGTGGATCTCGACGACGCCGGGGCTGGGTCGACAGCCGCCGGGGATCGCCTTCTCGACCGCCCCACCGATCGGCGGTTTGGCTGCCTTCGACGCAAGCTTGGCCACCAGTTTGCTCGTGGCCACGCCAACGGAGCATGGCAGCGACATCGACTCGGCGATCTCGGCGCGAAGCTTCGCGGCGATCATCGCACCGTCGCCGTGAAGCCGAAGCGCTGCAGTCACGTCGAGGAACGCTTCGTCGAGGGCGATGCCCTCGACCATCGGCGTGAAGTGGTGGAACACCTCGTGCAGCTCGGCGGAGACCCGGCCGTAGAGGCCGTGATCACCGTGCAGGAAGATGGCGTGCGGACAGCGGCGTTTCGCCTGTGTGGAGGGCATGGCCGAGTGGATGCCGAAGGCGCGCGCCTCGTAGGAACAGGACGCAACGACTCCACGTGCGCCGTCGCCACCGACGATGACCGGCTTGCCGGTGAGCGACGGGTCACGCCGGACTTCGACCGCGACATAGAACGCGTCCATGTCAACGTGGAGAATCGTACGTTTACGTACGACCTCGTTCGGCACCGCGACCGTCAAAGTCGTTCGACCCGCAGTGATGACCGGTCGACACCATACAACTGGAACCGGAACTCGCGCGTCCCCTCCCAGCGTTCGGCGAGCCATTCGAGCACCGGTTCCGACACCCATCGCCCGGCACCGTCGAGCAACGATGCGCACTCGTGGGGATGGGCGAATCGGGCGTCGACGACGATGCCGTCAGGATCCTCCCCCGTCGTCACATCACCGGTCCACGACACCGCGGTGAAGACGTCGACACTGAGATGCCACTTCAGGTCAAGCGCGACGGTCTCGACGGTGTAGGTCGGGCCGGACCACTCGGTGACCGTCAAGCCAGTCTCTTCGACGACCTCGCGGGTGAGACCGTCCACCAGATCCTCATCGAGCTCGACGACGCCACCCGGCGTCGACCAGTCGGTCTTCCCGTTCCGCCGCAGGTTCTCGACGAGCAGGAGGCGACCCTCGTGCTCCATCAGGCCGGCCGCGACGCGCCAGCGACGCAACCCGTTTGCGTCGGGTTCAGGAGGGGACGACGGAGATGCGCTCACCTCCCCATCCTCGCCGAAACGGCGAACCAGCGGAACCGCCACGCCGCGCGGACCGATCGCCCAAACGGGGCCGTCCACACAACCTGTGCGTCGCCGTACCCTGGAGCGATGCATCGCAACGCCGCCGCTGTCACCGAAGCCGGGCGGGCCCTGGGCCTGGACATCGAGGTGGTGGAGTACGCGGCGGATGGAGCCCGGACCGCGCTCGATGCCGCTGCCGCCATCGGCGTCGACGTCGGCCAGATCGTGAAGTCACTGGTGTTCGCCGTCGGCGACCCCGACGACCGCTCCAACGGCGAGGCCGTGGTGGCCCTCGTGTGCGGCGACGACCAACTCGACGAGACACGCCTGGCGAACGCCGCCGGCGCCGATGGCGCGTGGCGCATCGACGCCAGAGCGGTCCGCGACGCAACCGGTTTCGCGGTTGGCGGAATCCCCCCGTTCGGCCACGCGACCCCGATGCGGGTGTTTGCCGACCGCCGCCTCGGCCGATTCGACGAAGTCTGGGCCGCCGCCGGCACTCCGTCGCACGTGTTCGCCGTCGGCGTCACTGCTCTCGTCGAGAAGACCGGGGCGATCTGGGCGGAGTTGGCCCTCGTGATCCCGACGCCGGTCGAGGAGGAGGCGACGCTCGCGGTCACCCACCCTCGGCCCACCGCACGAGACGTCCTCGGCACGGTTCCGATGACGGCCCGGCCCGCTCAGCTCAGCGCGCTCCCGTCGGTCACGGCGCGTGCGCTTGCGTTCGCGGCAATCCTGCTCGGCGGTCTCATGGGCGGCCTGCTCACCTATGGAGTGCGCAAGGTGATGACGGGCAAGACCGCCGGCACCTCCCTCGGTCTGTGGACTGTCGCCGGCGCAGTGGGCACCTCCTTCGGCGTCGGTGTGCTCGCCACGCTGGTGCTCCGGGCCATGGGTGAGTGGCGGGGACTGAACCGGCCGGAAGACACCTCCACCGTCCTCGGCGGCAGTTGAACGGAGAGGCACAGTGCCCGTCCCCCGCCGCGTACCGTGGACACCGTGACCACCGAGTTCCTCGACCTGGCCCGACATCTCGCCACCACCACCGGCGCGTTCCTTCTCGACGGGCTCCAGCGCGAACGGACGTCGATCGAAACCAAGTCGACCGGCACGGACATGGTGAGCGAGATGGACAAAGCCGCGGAGCGGATGCTCGTCGACGGCATCCTGGCCGCACGGCCCGATGACGGGATCCTCGGCGAAGAGGGAACCGACACGCCGGGCACCTCCGGCGTGCGCTGGATCATCGACCCGCTCGACGGCACCACCAACTATCTCTACGGTCATCCCCAGTGGAGCGTGTCGATCGGGATCGAGATCGACGGGGTCGGGTCCGTCGGCGTCATCGATGCCCCGATGCTCCGCGAGACGTACAGCGCGGCGATCGGGCAGGGCGCCTACCGCAACGGCCAACGGGTCACGGCGTCCTCCTGCGACACGCTTTCGCACGCCCTCATCGGCACCGGCTTCGGATACGACGCCGATCTCCGGGCCTGGCAGGGTGGGATCGTGCACACTCTGCTTCCGGGCATCCGTGACATCCGGCGGGGAGGTTCTGCGGCGTTGGATCTGTGCTTCGTCGCCTGCGGACGCCTCGATGCCTATTACGAACGTGGCTGCAACGCCTGGGATCTGAGCGGGGGATCCGTCATCGTGCGAGAGGCTGGCGGCAGTTCGACCGGATTGCGTGAAGATGAGCCGACCCGCCACCTCGTGGTGGCGGCGGGATCGGTCCTGCACCCGCTCCTCCGCTCCCGGCTGGCCGAGCTCATCGACTGATTCGGCTCTTCTCTCCGCCGGTGAAGAAGGCGACCGGTCAGGCGAGCCCGACCTCGGTCGCAAGGCGTGAGCGACGGACCTTTCCGGTGGCCGTCTTCGGGATCTCGTCCACGAACACCACGGTCTTCGGTCGCTTGTAGGGCGCGAGCACTCCGGCAGCAAAATCGGAGATTGTCTGTTCACTTACGTTTCCGACAACGGCCGCGCAGACCCGTTGGCCCCAATGGTCGTCGTCGACGCCGAAGACCACCACTTCGACGACGCCCGGGCAACGCCCCAACGCGATCTCGACCTCGAGTGGATAGACGTTGACCCCGCCGGTGATCAGGAGGTCGTCCCGACGACCGTCGAGGTACAGGTAGCCGTCGTCGATTCTGCCGAGATCGAACACGCTGAACGCATTCCCCCGCCAGGCGGCAGCGGTCTTCTCGGGGTCTTGCCAATACGTGAAGCGCGCATAGGAAGGGACGTCGCACCAGATCGTGCCGGAGTCAGGATCGATCGACAGCGACCGACCGGGACGGGCGCGCCCCACCGAACCCGGTCGACGCTGCCAGTCGTCGGTCGAGCATGCGGTGAACTGGCCCTCCGTCGATCCGTAGAACTCCCACACCGAACGATCAGGAAAGGTGTCGACGGCCTGCCGCTTGACGGCCTCGGGGCAGGGCGCCCCGGCGTGGGCGAGCAGACGAAACGATGAGACCTCGGGGACGCCCAGACCGTCGTCGAACAATCGCTGGAGGTGCGCGGGAGCCATGAACGCCGAGGAGATCCCGTGCACCGCGATCGCCTCACGGGCCACGTCTGGGCGGAACTTGTCGAGCACGACGACGTCGCCCCCGGCCATCAGAGTGCCCGCCGCGAACCGGAGCGGAGCCGAGTGGTACAGCGGCGAACACACAAGGTTCACGTCGTCCGCGTCGAACCCCCACAGCTCGCGTTCCTCGCCGAGAAGCGAAGCGGCGGCGGCGGCGTCGAGAAGCCCGGACCACACGCCTTTGGGGCGACCGGTGGTGCCCGACGTGTAATGCATCGGACGGGCCAGCGGCGCCGCGGCCAGCTCGACTTCGGTGGTTCCGGAAACGAGATCAGCCACACCGCGATCGTCCACGACGAGGGAAGCTTCACAGTCGGCGAGGATCACCTCGCGCTCGACCGGGAGCAGATCTGCGTTGATCATCACCGGGACAACCCCGGAGCGGAGCGCGCCGAGCGCGACGGCGATCAGCTCAGGAGCATTGCGAGCGACGATGGCGACCCGGTCCCCCGCCCGCAGGCCGAGCGAACCGAGGGCGGACGCGGCACGGCGCTGGTCGCGCTCCGACGCGGCCGCAGAGATCCGCCGGAAGTGCGACATCGGCGTCAGGCGAAATGCGCGGCGAGGCGGTCGAGCGTCTGCTCGATTGATCGCGTGTTGCGCTGCGGTATGCGGAGCAGTTCCAGTGCAGCCGGCGACTTCGCGGTCGACCAGTCGAACGTCTCGGTCACCTTTGTGCCGCCGTCGACCGGTTCGAGTTCGTAGCGCCACCGATGCCCGCCGAGATGGCGCCACGCGATCAAGTGATCCTCCTCGAACTCGACGACGGTGTTCTCGATGGGGTACGGAACACCCAGCTTCATGTTCATCCCGAACGTCGCACCGGGCGAAAGTCGGGTCGGAGCGTCGGTCCGTGATCCCTTCACTGTTCCCGAACCGTCGATCAACGGGTGCTTCGACGGATCGGTGAGCAGGTCGAAGATCGCCCGCGGCGTGGCGGAGACGACCCGGGTGCGGGAGACGGAACGGCGCTTGGTCATCGCCCCAGGCTACGGGCGCTTCCACGCAATGCCTGCTTCAGGTCTCGAAAGTCAACCTCTGGCGGCGCCCACGGGCGACGTGCAGCAGAACACCTCCCAACGGCGTTCGGAGGTGTTCTGCCCCCATATATGGGGGCAACCTCTCTCCCAACTCGTTAGCGGGCGACTTGGCCGATGTCGGTCAGGAGGGCTTGGAACCAGGGGGAGGCGGGGTCGAAGTGCTTGCCGCCCTTGATGCGGGGGAACTCGATTGCCCGGAGTTCGCCACCGCGTTCCTCGTCGTGGCCGACGACCCCGCTGACCCTGTCGAGCGCCGAGCGGACGGCGACGTCGACCATCGAGGCGATCAGGGCCAGGTCCTGCGCGTTTGCCGGGCCCGAACGCGCGAAGTATCCGGACTTCTGCACCTGCGCCTTCTCCGCTCCGACGAGGTCGGCGAACTTCTTCGAGAACCAACCGCCGACGTTCACCTTGTCGAGACGCACGTGCCCGAAGGCGTCGCGGTCGACCTCTCCTCCGGCAGCCACGATCTCGTTCACGATGTCGGCGACACCGGCTCCTTCGCTCACGAACACGTTCGCCGTGCCCTTTCGATCAAGAACCGCCCGCAGTCGCGCCGCCTCGGACGCGATGTCGACAGACGACTCGGGCACATAGACCGCGTCGATGTCGAGGTAGGACCTGTCCATGCCGAATGCCGGCGCGAGTGAGTCGGCCCGGGCCAAGAGCCGCTCCCGATAGACCCTGGCGGTTGCCGCCGTGAGCCAACCGCAGTTGCGCCCCATCACTTCGTGCACCAGCAGCGAGCGCGGATTGGCCGTTCCCTCGAACACGAAGTGCTCGAAGAACCGGGCGCCGTTCTCCGCTGCGGTGAGGGCACCGAGTGTCTGCACGATGGGGGCGACGTCATTGTCGATCGTCTTCGGCAGGCCGACGACCGTGAGGTCGTAGTTGTGCTCGTGCAGATACGCGGCGAGATCGGCCGCGGTCGTGTTGGTGTCGTCGCCACCGATCGTGTGGAGCACGTCCACGCCATCGGCGGAGAGTCGCTCGGCGGCCACCGAAAGCGGGTTCTGTCCCTCCGCGACCAGGCCGCGCTTCACGCAATCGCCGACGTTCGTGAGCTTCACCCGGCTGTTGCCGATCGGGCTTCCACCGAGTCCGTGGAGGAAGTGGGCCTGTTCTCGGCCAGCTGCCGACACAACGAACGAATCGCCGGTGAGAAGCCCGGCGTATCCGTCACGGTAGGCCAGGATCTCGGCTTCGGGAGCGGCCGTTGCATAGGCATCGATCAGGCCGCCCACGGCGGACGAGAGACAGGGCGCAAGTCCGCCGGCAGTCAACAGAGCGATTCGCAAGGAGCCCCCACGGGTAGGGCCGACGACCGGGCAGGGCGACCGTCGGCAGCAAACGACAAGCGGCCCAAGGGTAGTGCCGGCAACCGGCGATACCGTCCCTCGCCGGCAAACGACGAGCGGCCAACGGGTACGGCGCGCCCACTCCGGGTGACACCGCTATCGGACACGGCTACCGTGTGCGAATCCGGGAGGCCGGAGGAAGCCGGAGGCGTACGTGGGCACCGTAGTTGTTGCGATCGATGCAGGGACGACGGGGGTCCGGGCAATTGCCATGAACGAGGAAGGACGGCCGGTCGGCTCGTCCTATCGTGAATTCACCCAGTACTTCCCGCAGCCCGGCTGGGTCGAACATGACGCCGCTGAGATCTGGGCCGCGGTGGTCACCGTTGCGCGCGATCTCGTCGAACACCACCTCCCGTCGGCCACGACGATCGCCGCGATCGGCATCACCAACCAACGCGAGACCGTCGTCGCCTGGGACCGCTCCACCGGGGTGCCTCACGCCCGGGCAATCGTGTGGCAGGACCGCCGCACCGCGAACCGCTGCGACGACCTCGCGGCCGACGGGTTCCTTCCGACCGTTCGGGCAGCCACAGGCCTCGTGCTCGATCCGTACTTCTCGGCGACGAAGATCGAGTGGCTCCTCAGTGAGGGCGGGGTTCCGGTGCATCCCGACCTCGCCGTAGGAACGATCGATGATTGGCTCGTCTGGAACCTGACCGGTGGCGCCGCCGGTGGCGCCCACGTGACCGACCCGTCCAACGCATCACGAACCATGCTCTACGACCTTCGCACCAAAGCCTGGTCCCCCGAGCTGTGCGACACATTCAGCGTGCCCATGGCGTCGCTCGCCGACATCCGACCGAGCTCGGGCCGCCTCGGCACCGTTCACGCCGACGCGCTCGGTGGTGTGCTGGCCGGCATCCCGATCAGCGGCATCCTCGGTGACCAGCAGGCCGCGTTGTTCGGGCAGGCCTGCGTGAAGCCGGGCATGGCCAAGAACACCTATGGCACGGGAAGCTTCCTGCTCCTCAACGTCGGACCGGATCTCCCGCCACCGTCGGCGGAGCTGCTCACCACGGTGGCCTGGGACCTCGGCGACAACGGACCCCTGACGTATGCCCTCGAGGGGTCGATCTTCGTCACCGGCGCGGCGATCCAGTGGCTTCGCGACGGCTTGCAGATCATCGACACGGCCGCGGACATCGGTCCGCTCGCCGCGTCGGTCGAGTCGACCGACGGTGTGTACTTCGTTCCGGCGTTCGCCGGACTCGGGAGCCCGTACTGGGATCCCTATGCGCGCGGAACGATTGTCGGGCTGACCCGCGGCATCGGGCGCGCCCACATCGCACGTGCCGTCGTGGAAGCGATCACCTTCCAGGTCCGCGACGTCGTCGATGCGATGGCACGCGTCTCGGGGAAGTCGCTCACGGAGCTACGCGTCGACGGCGGCGCTTCCGTCATGGACTTCCTCCTCCAGCTCCAAGCCGATCAGCTGGGTGTCGATGTCTGCCGACCGGCCAACGCGGAATGCACCGCGCTCGGTGCCGCGTTCGCCGCCGGACTTGCCGAAGGGGTGTGGGGGAGCGTCGACGAGGTGGCCGGCAGTTGGGCGGAATCGGCACGTTTCTCACCGGCCGTCGGGCGCGTGACGGCCGACGCGGCACATCACACCTGGACGCGAGCAGTCGAGCGGAGCCGGAACTGGACCACCTCGTAACGACCTCCGAGAGGCGGTCGATCACCGCCCGACGAACACCGCTGCGCGCTCCTCGACGAAGGCCGCCGACGCCTCTCGGTGATCCTCGGTGGACATCGTCGCCACCATGTTGGCGGCCTCGGCGTCGAGGCACGCGGCGAGATCGCTCACCAGTGCCCGGTTGATGTTCTCCTTGATCGCCCGGTTGGCGAGCGGGGCCCCGCCGGCGACACGTGCCGCAAAGGCGCGCCAGCCCTCGTCGAAGTGGGCGTCGGGGAACACCCGGTTGACGATGCCGAGCGCAAGCGCGTCCTGGGCGCTGATCCGGTCGCTCAACAGGTACAGCTCCTTCGCCTTCGCCGGTCCGACGAGCTGGGTCAGGAAGTAGCTCCCGCCAAAGTCGCCTGACGCTCCGATCTTGGCGAACGCGGTCGCAAGGACTGCGCTCTCCGTCGCCACCCGGAGGTCGCATGCCAACGCGATCGACAGACCGGCGCCGGCGGCGGCGCCGGGAAGCGCGGCGATCGTGATCTTCGGCAGCCGATGGAGGGCGAGCGACACCTTCTGCTGGAGGACGCGCAACTCGTCGATCCTGCGCTCGGGGGACGGTCGGGCCGCGGTCCCCGCCGCCTGCTCCCGGTGGGCCGCGGCGAAGCCCTTGACATCGCCCCCGGCACAGAACGCTCCGCCCTCTCCGGTGACCACAAGGCATCCGATCGTGGGATCCGACGCGACGACCGGGAGCGCTCGGGCGAACCCGTCGTAGATCTCCTCATGGAGCGCATTGCGGCGCTCGGGGCGGTTGAAGCTGAGCACGGCGGTGCGGTCCTCGACGTAGCCGAGAAGGTAGTCAGTGCCGGTCACCAATGCGCGCGTTG
The DNA here is from genome assembly GCA_031423635.1 of Acidimicrobiia bacterium. Lineage (GTDB taxonomy): Bacteria > Actinomycetota > Acidimicrobiia > Acidimicrobiales > JANYDT01 > JANLQX01. Next base: position 55,202 of record JANPFX010000084.1, read on the forward strand.
CCACGTGAGGAACCTCCGAGGGGAGAAGGATGGGGTCGCAAGCGTAGGACCGGTTCGATCCACCTTCCAAGGCGGATTTCAGCGGCGTTGGACCAGCTCGCGCCAACGGGCGTCGGCGATCCTGACCAGTGCCGTGAGCTGATGGCGTTCGCGGGCCCTGAACGGGCGTCCGTCGCGACCGAGCACAAGGGTGAGATCGGCACCATCGAGGGTCGACCAAGCGATGTCCGCCGGGCCGGATTCACCAGCAGCGACCCGCAGCGACGCCCGGCTGCCCGAGACGAACGCCGAGATCCAGGGAACCTCGGGCGCCCGCCCGACAACGGCGAGAGCCTCTGGACTGTCGAACGAGATCACTGCCGCCCATTCGGCCTCGAACCCCCTGCTGGCGCGTCCGGCGAGCGCGTGGAGCAGCGTGTCCACCGTTGGCGCCTCGACGAGGGCGATCGCGGTGTCGAGCGCGTCCTGGCGCGGATCGCGGACCTCGGGCCCGACCGGCCGAATGTCTTCGACGTCGACGCCGTCGACCTCCCGGAGCTCGCGGGTGAGCAGATCCAGAACGGTTGCGTCGGGAAGGTCGACGAGGAGCTCGTCGATCGCTTTGCCGGCACCCCGTTCGAGGATGTCGATGCCCACGAGGTCACCGCCGACGGCGCCGATGCGACTCGCCACCTGACCGAGGGCTCCGGGGCGGTCGGGGAGCCAGATGCGGACCACGAAGATCAAGGTTGGCCGATCACTTGAACACGCCGTCGCGCGGCGCGATCCCGATTGCCGGGCGTGCTACGCGCCAACTTACGCGCTTGCCGAAATCGCGCCGACGAGAACCGACGAGGCGTGCGGGTTTGACGGCGTCGGGACGGACAGGCGCACGACAGCCGGAGCGGGCTCGCCGACGGACTCGTCCGACGCCTTCTTCGGCGCGTAGGCGTTGACGTACTCCTGGCCGGAGAGCTCGCGGAGCTCGAACATGATCTCGTCGGTGATCTGACGAAGCGCGAGCGGATCTTCGCGTCGGGTTTCGAAACGGGTGAAATCGAGCGGGCGGGAGAACTTGATGGTGATCGGCGATCCGAAGTTCGGCTTCACCTGACCGATCGGCTGCGCCTCCCGTGTGCCGATCATGGCGACGGCGATGACCGGAGCGCGGCAGTCCAATGCCAGGCGGGCAACCCCGGTGCGGCCCTTGTAGAGGCGGCCGTCGGGCGAACGGGTGCCTTCGGGATAGATCCCGAACACGCCGTCGGCGAGAAGCACTTCCTTGGCCGCATCGAGGGCGCGCTGTGACGCCGCACCGCCGCCCCTCTTGACGGGGATCTGGCCCATCATCTTGAAGAACCACGCGGTCTTGCGCTGTTCGAAGTACTCGGCTTTGGCCACGAAGGTGACGCGGCGCTTCAGGACGAGTGGCAGGAAGATGGAATCGGAGAACGACAGATGGTTGCTGGCGAGAATCACCGGACCGCCTGTCGGCACGTGTTCGATGCCTTCCACGCGCACCTTGAAGAGCAAACGCAGGACGGGCCCGAGAATCGCTTTCATGATCCGATATGCCATAGACGGGATTGTACGCCGCCCCTCGTCATCTCGATGATTCTCATTGCAGAAGTCACAGGCCGTTCATCGATCCGACACACTCGTTCGCACCCCGTTTTCCGAGCCCCGAAGACGGCATCGATTCCATGAAGTGATCTCCGGTCACGTGGACCGGTTTGGAGAACACCGCTGCTCATCCCTACCGTGTGGGAAATGGAGCGGCGACTGACCCAACGAGGCCGCGAACGTCGTGCGACGCTCATGCGGGCCGCCGCTCAGCGATTCGCCGAGCAGGGATACCACCAGACTGCCGTTTCGGAAATCGTGGACGAACTCGCCGTCGGCAAGGGCGTCTTCTACTGGTACTTCGATTCGAAGGAAGAACTCTTCTGCGAGATCCTCCGCGATGCGCAGTTGTCGCTGCGTCGACGTCAGCAGCAGACCATCGGCGCCAACGACGAACCGCTCGACAAGATCTCGCTCGGCATGCTCGCCACGATGCGCTGGCTCGACGAGAACCGCCACATGTTCAACCTGTTCCAGTTCGCGGCGACCGAGGTCGCGTTCGCTCCCGTGCTGCGCCAAGGCGCTGATCTGGCCGCCGCCGACATCAGCAAGCACGTCAAGGCGGCAATGCTCGCGGGCCGCATCCCAGACGGCGATCCGGAACTGCTCACCCATGCGATCATCGGCGTGACGAACGAACTCTCCAGACGGTTCGTGCAGACGCGCCGTCAAGATCCCGACGCCGTCGCCTCTGCCGCCAACGCGTTCCTGCTTTCCGGCCTCCTCGGCACCACCAGCGAGTCGATCGCGCTCCGCCCGTAGGGTCCGCCAACGCGCCGCTCAGGTCGTGACGGTGGCTTCGACGCGATGCTTGAGCTCGCGCAGCGCAGTGGTGATGATCTTCCCCTCGGCTCGGCGCTTGACGAAGCCCGGGATCGGCACCACGAGGTCGACGGTCAGGTGGTAGATCACGTCGGTCGAACCGTCGGCCAGCTCGACGAACGTGTAGCTCCCTTCCAGAGCGCGCATGATGTCGCCCTCGACGAGCGTCCACGAGATCACGTCGGAGCTCTCGCTGTAGGTGTAGCCGAGCAGGTACCCCGCGCTTCGTCCCATGGCGGCGGCGCGGAAGGCCACACGGGTTCCTCGGCCCTGCTCGTCCCGCTCGATCACGATGGCGGCCTTGATGTCGGGCGCCCACTCCGGATAGCGCTCGAAATCGAGGATGGTCTCGATACAGCGGTCGATCGAGGCGCCGATGTTGAGGTGTTCCGTGGTCTGCTCGGACATGGTGTGTTCTCCGCACTCGGCATCATGGCGCCCGCCGGTGGGCGGGCGACGTACGGCGCCGAGCGTAGCTTTCCCGTCTGCACCATCGACGTCGCCTGCCACGTCGGGCGCTCCGGTCCGCCTGGTTCGCAATGCTGCCCGACGCAATCGCTAGCGCCGGGCGAACGGCGGTCGCCCCGTCTCGAGGCCGCGCAGGGTGGTCCCGAGACGATCGGCGAGAACGTCGTAGGAGAACTCCGCGATGCACCGGGCTCGACCGGCGAGGGAGAACGAACGGCGCTTGTTCGGGTCGGCCAGGAGACCGGCAATGCCTGTCGCCGCCTCGTCGATCGAGCGGGGAGAGACCACCAACCCAGTGACACCGTGCACCACCGCCTCGTGTGACCCTCCGCTGCGTCCGGCGATCTGAGGCGTCCCGGATGCCGCCGCTTCCACGAAGACGATGCCGAAGCCCTCCTGCTCCAGGCCACCCCACCGGTTACGACAGAGCATGGCGAACAGGTCACCGCAGCGATGCAGCGTGCGGAGGTCGGCGTCGGACACCCGGCCGAGAAAGCGCACGTCGAGATGGAGCATGGTGTCGTTGCCGATGTGCCTCGCGACCCGTTCGAGCCTCTCTCGATCACGACCGCCGCCGGCCACGACGACCGTAAGTGGTCGTACGTTCTCCTTCGAGCTCCCACCGGCACTCCGGCGTTGCGCCACTGCCGCCGCCGCCCGCAACACGGTGTCGAAACCCTTCCGGGGAACGAGCCGGCTCGCGCACACGATCACGTCGCCCTCGTCCACCAGGGGAAGGCCGAGACTCCGACGGCCTTCGTCGCGTTCGGCGTCATCGAGAGGAGGACGGAAGCTGTCGACATCGACGCCCGGGGGGATCACGGTGGCAGAGAGCGTCCTCCCGACGCAGCGTTCGGCTTCGGCCAGGGGGTAGCCGCCCGCGGCGATCACGTGAATGGCCCCGTCGAGCACGCGCGCCAACACCTGGCGGCTGATCGGCAGACGGCCGGGGACCGTGACTTCGGCACCGTGGAGCACAACGGCATACGGCAGGCCCGCCTTCGCCAGCGACGGGCCGATCCATCCCAGCGGCACCGCAGGATCCAGCACGACGAACGACGAGCGCGTCGACTCCGCCAACGAGAGAACTCGTCGGACCAGCGCCGGCGTCGGGAGGAGCACCTTTTGGCGGCTTCGCACGATCGGCATCGGAGCGGCGGCATCGAACTCGGCGGTGCCCGCATAGGGAGTGGTGAACACACTCGCGTCGCCGGTGGGGAGACGACGCCACAGCTCCCAGAGGTACGACTGGATCCCGCCGATCTTCGGCGGGAAGTCGTTCGTGACGAGGAGATGCGCCATGGCGGGACGCGACCCTACTGGCGGACTGCGGAACGTTCAGCGGAAGCCGAGGGGCTGGCGTCCAGCACGATCACTGGTGCGCAGCTGGGCCGAGGATCTGCCGGTGAGCGTAGGCGGCGGCGTGTCGCACGGCGTCGTCCGACGACGTCGCACCTGCCGCGAGCGCTTCGCGCACCCGCTGGGACAGCCCTCCAGCACCATCGACGCGCACCGTGTTGCCGAGCGCGATGAGCGCGTTGCGTCGCAGCACGTTCACGTCTCGCTCCGGCAGGTAGAACCGACCGTGCCGGGCCAGGATCGCCGCGTCGTCATCGAGCACCAGGGCCACGAGGTCGGTCCACGGCTGCGAACCCGGTTCGGCCTTCGCGAAGGTTTGAGCGTTGGGGCAGCTGTCAGCGTTTGCGGGCAATGCCGGGCCAAACCTAATCCAGACGCCCTGAGTTGATAATGCTTAGTAAAAATCAACATAATTTGCCTGTGCAGGCACTGTGTAGA
>JANPFX010000085.1:0-19043 GCA_031423635.1 Acidimicrobiia bacterium
TCCGGAAGTTCGCCATGTCGGCCACAGCAGTGCGTTCCTGATCGTTCAGGCCGGCCATGGCGTCGACCCCCTTCGGCGGTCCGGCGTCGACCCCCTTCGGCGGTCCGGCGACGACCATGTTGAGGTGCAGGCCGATGACGACGTCACCATGATGCGCGGCGATCTGCGACGCGATGATCGCACCCCAGTCGCCTCCCTGCAGCCCGTAGCGTGCGTACCCGAGTTCGCCCATGAGCGTATGGATCGCGTCGCCGGCGCGCTTGGTGTCCCAGCCCGGGTCGCTTGTTGGTCCGGAGAATCCGTAGCCGGGGATCGACGGGCACACCACGTGGAAGGCGTCGTCTGCGCTGCCGCCATGCGCTGTCGGATTCGTAAGCGGACCTACGATATGTTCGAACTCGGCGAACGAACCGGGCCAGCCGTGGATAAGACACAGCGGAGTGGCCGACTCATGAGGGGACCGGGCGTGGAGCGCGTGGACGCTGGTTCCGTCGATCGTGGAGCGCACGTGTCCGAACGCATTGAGGCGCGCCTCGGCCGCCCGCCAGTCGAATTCGTCGCGCCAGTACGTGCACAGGCGCTGTACCGCCTGAAGCTCTATTCCGTAGTCGGCGATGTTGTGGGGCGCCGCATCGGGCCAGCGGGTGCGGGCGAGTCGATCGCGTAGATCGACGAGCACGTCGTCGGCGACCTCGATCCGGAAGACCTCGGGAGGCATGGCGTGGGCGCGATCAGCGGCGGACGATGTCGGCCATCGCCCGGAGCAGCTTCGGTGGGCCTGAGAGAAGAAGGGTGGTGATGCACGATTCCTCCCACGCGGCGAGGTCGTCGCGGATCTTGTCGGAGGGACCGATCAGCGCCACCTGCTCGCACAGCGACGTGGGCACCGACGCAATAGCAGCGCGCTTATCACCGGAGAGGTAGAGATCCTGCACCTTGACGGCGACATCTTCGTAGCCCATGCGGGCGAACACGTCGAAGTGGAAGTTCTGACCCCGCGCTCCCATGCCACCCATGTAGAGCGCAAGGAACGGGCGGATCTGATCGGCGGCCCGCTCGACGTCGTCGTCGATGATGGTGGTCACGACGGCCGCCGCTTCGAAGGTGTCGGCCGTCTGGCGGGCGCCGGGTCGGGCGAACCCCTCGGCGAGAGCCTTTCGGTACCACTCGTCGTGGGACGGCGCGTAGAACAGCGGCAGCCACCCATCGCAGATCTCGGCGGCGAGCGCGATGTTCTTCGGGCCTTCCGCGCCCAGGTAGATCGGGATGTCGGAGCGGAGAGGATGGACCGTCGGTTTGAGCGCTTTGCCGAGACCGGCGCCGCCTTGGTAGGGGAGCTGGTAGTGCTTGCCGTCGATGGCCACGGGCGCCTCGCGAGCCCACACCTGACGAAGCACGTCGACGTATTCGCGAGTACGCTCCAGCGGGCGCGGGTAGGGCTGTCCATACCAGCCCTCGACGACCTGCGGGCCACTGGCGCCGATGCCGAGGATCACCCTTCCGCCGCTGAGATGGTCGAGGGTGAGCGCCGCCATTGCTGCGGCGGTGGGGGTGCGGGCCGACATCTGGATGATGCTGGTGCCGAGCTTCAGGGTCTTCGTCGCTGCACCCCACCACGCGAGGGGCGTGAGGGCGTCGGAGCCGTACGCCTCGGCCGTCCACATCGATTCGAAGCCGAGCTCCTCTGCCGTGCGGATCTGCTCTTCGATGCCAGCGGGCGGGCCCGAGCTCCAGTAGCCGGTGCCCAGTCCAAGTTTGAGTTGACGCATGGACGCCAAGTTACGTCGGCTCTTGCCTTCGGACGTAACCCCGTCGGAGACACCGTTCCGGGTTCATCCCAGATCAACGCAACCGCCATCCCGCATGGCCCGAAATTGGCTGGCAGGTTCAAGGGGTGATCGCAATCGCGGTTGTTCTCAGCGCAAGGCTGTCTGCCTGGAGAGAGGGGTTGACCGTGATGTCGACGGCGTAAGCGTCCAAGGCCGCCTGGATCCCTTATTCTCAGGCGAACGTGAGCTGGGCGTGGTCGAGCCGGGGCAGCACGTGCTTGGCGAACAGGTCACGTTCGGCGATGTGGGGGTAACCCGAGAGGATGAACGCCTCGATGCCCATTGATTCGTACCGGCGCAGCTTGGCCAACACCTGATCGGGGTCACCGACGATCGCCGCACCGCAGCCGGACCGGGCCCGGGCGATACCGGTCCAGAGGTTCGCCTCGACGTAGCCGTCGTTGGCGAGAGCGGCGTCGCGCAGCTCGGCCTGTCGTCGAACGCCGGTCGACTGGGTATCGAGCGATTTTGCCCGGATCGCCTCTCCCGTGGCCGCGTCGAGACGGGAAAGGAGCCGATCGGCGGCGGCACGCGCCTCGGATTCGGTCTCCCGGACGATGACGTGCACGCGATAGCCGAAGCGGAGCGTGCGCCCGTGGGCCGTGGCTCGGGCCGACATGTCGCTGATGATGCCGGCGACAGTCGGTTCGGTGTCGGGCCACATCAAGTAGACGTCGGCGCCCTTGGCCGCGCACTCCCTTGCCTCGTCGGAAAGTCCACCGAAGTACAGGGGCGGACAGACTCCGTGGACAGGCTGTATCCGTGGTGCGGGGATCGTCAGATCGAAGAACTCGCCGTGGAAGTCGAGGGCGTGACCGGAGAGAACGGTGCGGAGGATCTCGATGATCTCCGTCGTCCGGCGGTAGCGAGGAGCGCTGGCAAGAGGGGAGCCGGGAAGGTCGGAGGAGATGATGTTCACGGCCAGACGGCCACCGAGCATGCGGTCGAGCGTGGCGACCTGACGGGCAAGCTGCGGCGGCCAGAGCTCGCCGCAGCGGACGGCGAGAAGCAAGCGCATGGTCGTGAGCGTGGGGGCGATTCCGGCTGCGAATGCCGTGGCGTCGATGCCGAGTTCGTAGCCCGAGGGGAGCAGCACGTTGTCGAAACCGGCGGCTTCGGCGCCGAGCACGATGTCGGAGCAGTGCTCCCACGAGCTGCGCAGCGACTCATCCGGGACACCGAGGAACTCGTAGTCGTCGTCACAGAGAGCAGAGAACCAGGCGACTTCACTGGGCATGGCGGCCTCCGCGACGATCGAGCAGAGCAGAGAACCAGGCGACTTCACTGGGCATGACGGTCTCCGCGACGATCGAGCAGAGCAGAGAACCAGGCGACTTCACTGGGCATTGGGACCTCGGGTTCGGTGGGGTGCGGAGGGGGTCGCGGTAGTCCTCATGGCAGGTGCCGCCCGGCGGCGGCGATGAGCCGGTAGCAGTCGTCCTTGGCCAGCGTGATGTCGGCGGCGTGAGCGGACTCGGTGATGCGCTCAGGTTTCCCAGTGCCGATGATCGGGATCACCTTCGCGGGATGGGCGAGCACGAAGGCGAGCGCGATCTGGCTTCGCGTGGCATCGTGCTTCCCGGCGAGCTCGTCGAGGAGCGCTCGCACGGCCGTGGTGGTGCCATCGGCCTGGTCATCGGACACCAGGCTGCCGCCGCCGAGCGGGCTCCAGGCGAGGGGAGTGAGGCGGAGCTCCATGGCCTGGTCCAGCACGCCGTCGTCGATCGGGTCGAGATGGGTGACGGAGAACTCGGGCTGCACGGTCTGCAACGGCACGTCGTCGGGAAGGTACGAGCGCAGAGCAGATACCTGGGCGGCGGTGTAGTTCGAGACACCGACGTGGCGAACCTTCCCCGCGTGCACGAGCGCGGCGAGCGCACCGGCAGTTTCGGCCGGGTGGGAGAGGAGGTCGGGACGGTGGATCTGATAGAGGTCGATCACGTCGGTGCGGAGCCGGGTGAGCGACGCGTCACAGGCGGAGCTGATGTGCGCGGCCGACGCGTCGTAGGGGACACCCTTGCCGATTCCCCGTTCGAGTTGGATGCTGCCCTTCGTGGCCAGGACCATGCGGGACCGGAGCGACGGTGCTGCTGCCAGTACGTCGCCGAGCAAGGATTCCGCCGCACCCCACGGGCAGTCGTTGTCGAGGCCATAGACGTCGGCGGTGTCGATGAGCGTCATGCCGCAGTCGAGCGCAGTCTCTATGCGACGGGTGGCGGTGGCGAGATCGGCCCCGCCGAATCGCCAACACCCGAAGGCGATCGCGCCGACGTCGATACCGGTTGTGCCAAGTGCTCGCTGTTCCACGAAGCGAGAGATTAGGTCGCAGAACCTTGGCGCTGCGTATCCAACCGCGAAGTCGAGACGGTTTCCAACCACTCACAGAGCTCGTCGAAGGGAAGCGGCCGAGCGATGTGGAACCCTTGGCCGAGATCGCAGCCGAGGTCGCGAAGAAACGCCAATGCCGCGGCGTCCTCGACTCCCTCGGCGACGATCGGCAGGCCCAACGCATGGGCGAGCTCGATGGTGGATCGGATGATGGCGGCGTTGTGCTTGTCGAACGGGACGCCTTGCAGGAACGCGCGGTCAAGCTTGAGCTCACTGATCGGGAGATCGCGAACGTAGGAAAGCGAGGCTTGACCGGTGCCGTAGTCGTCCACGGAGATGTGCACGCCCAGAGCGCGTAGACGGTGCAGGGTCGCCAGGCTCCGAACCCGGTCGTTCATGATCGAGTTCTCCGTGATCTCGATGGCGATAGCGTTCGCATCGAGACGGTGCTGATGGAGTAGTTCGGCGACGAGCTCGGGGAGGTCTTCACCGATGAGATCGGAGGCGGAGACATTGACCGAAAAGCGGAGGGAAGACCCGGACTCGTGCAGAATTGCGGCGTCGACAACGGCTTGGCGAAGCACATACCGCGTCAGCTCGGTCATGAGGTTCGCCTGGTCGATGAGCGGGAGGAAGAGATCCGGCGGAACGAGCCCGCGTTCCGGATGATTCCAGCGGACGAGTGCCTCGACGCCGGCGACGTCTCCGCTGCGCAGTTCCCGCTGCGGTTGGTAATGAAGGACGAATTGGCCCACTTCGAACGCCGCGCGCAGTTCGGTGAGGAGCGCGAGGCGGTCGGGACTTGCCGTGTCGATGTCCGTAGAGAACAGCTCGACGCCCGTGCGGAGGCGCTTTGCCCGGAACATCGCGATGTCGGCACGCGAAAGGAGCAAGGGAGCGGTGTCGGCATGGTCGGGTGTGGCGGCGATCCCGATGCTGGCGTCGATGGTGACCCGGGTCTCCTCGATGTCGAAGGCATCATGCAGCACACCACGGAGACGTCGTCCCAGTTCGGCGGCCTGCGCTGGATTCGCCGTCTTGATCAAGACGGCGAACTCGTCGCCACCGATTCTCGCCAGAAGCGAGCCATCGGGGACGATTCGCTGAAATCGGCGACCGACTGCCAGCAGAAGGTGATCGCCTGCCGCGTGACCGAGCGAATCGTTGATCTCCTTGAAGTTGTCGAGGTCGATCATCAGCAACGCCGCAGGGTCTGCGCCGTCGCCGACGGCTCTTGCGAGGAACTCCATCATCATTCGCCGGTTGGCCAAGCCCGTCAGCTCGTCCGTCCGGGCTTCGACCCGGCTCCGTGCCAGGTTCTGCACTTCCCGAAAGGTGATAGCGACGCGGACGGATGCGACGACGAGTGCCGACAACGCAAGCGCGACAGCAATGGTCGAAACGGCGTGGCGTTGGCCGAACGTGAGAAGGCCGATCGAGCTCGTGGTGAATACGAACGGAAAGATCAGACGTGGGCCGGACGCGACGGTGGGCAACCGGACCGGGCCCCTCACGCATGCAGAGAAACCGATGATGATTGCCGCCAATGGCCAGCAGATGTCGAGGACGCCTCCCTCGGCGTACGTGCCGGCGGACTGCTTGAACAGGTAGATCACGTCCGTAAAGGTGAAGACGGCGAATCCGGCGATCAACAGGCAGAAGGACAGGTCGAGCTGGCGTAGGGCGACGCCGGCGGTCACCAGGATCACGATCAGGATGACATCGGCTGTCGGGTACGCGAGCGTCGTTGCTACTACCCCGAGACGGCCTTTCGTCATGCTCAACGTCGGCCCCAACGCGAATGCCACGACGAGGGCAGCCGCGCCCAGTCCGCCCACACCGCCGTCGAGCCACGAACTGGCGTGGAAGCGGGTCATTCGCTGCCGGACCATCTGCACGATCGCGACATACGCGAGTACGTAGAAAGCGAGCCACAGCGAATCAGCCGGGGAGGGGAAGATCTCTTGGTCGCCGACAACGAGGCTGCCGTAGACGTTCCCGGCGGTGAAAACGAACAAACCCGTTCCAAGCGTTCGCCATCCATTCGAGGCAATCACCGGTCGACGGGATCTGAGCAGACACGCCGCGGCGGCGATGCAGAAGGGCACGTTGTAGAGCCCGGCGTCGAGCCACGGATTGAACTGGCCGCGATGCGGCCGAAAGAACACCGAACACGCAAACGTGATCCACGACGCGGGAAGGAGGACCTGAAACGCCACCGAAGCCGCTCGGGTGGTCGGCGATGTTCCACCCGCCTCGGCGGGGATCGTGGGATCCACGGGGCCCAGGATGCTGACGGCGGTCATTGGGGAACTCATCGGCAAGATTGCCGTCGTCCTGAGGCCGAGTAGGACATTTCCCCGGTGAAGCTACCGAGCGCTTCCTCGGCGTGCAAGCTTCGTCAGGAGTTTGCGACGAGTGCCCCTTCGAGTCGGAGGCCCCCTCGCAGACGGTCAACCTTCCCGGGCGCGCTCGCGAAGCGCTCGTTTGAGGACCTTGCCGGCGGCGGAGAGGGGCAGCGGCTCGATCTGGAAGGTCCAACGTTTCGGCACCTTGAACCCGGCGATCGACCTACGGGCGTGGGCGTCGAGTTCGGCAGCATCGACCGACCCGGGGGCACACACGACGAACGCGTGCACGACCTCGCCCCAGATGGGGTCGGGTGCGCCCACGACGGCCACCTGGATCACCGCCGGGTGAGAACTGATGGCGTTCTCCACTTCGAGCGAGTACACGTTCTCGGCGCCGGAGACGATCATGTCCTTCACCCGGTCGGCCATGAACAGGAACCCTTCCGGGTCGAGTCGTCCGGCATCACCGGTGCGGTACCAGCCGTCGATGATCGCTTCCGCAGTGGCCGCCGGCTTGTTCCAGTAGCCGGTCATGACCGACCCGCACTTCACGTAGATCTCGCCGGTCTCCCCCTGGCGCAGGGGGACGCCGCTCTCCGGATCGCGAATGTCGATGAGACATCCCGGCATCGGACGACCTACAGACCGCAGGATGTCGCCACCCCGCCGATGGTCCTCGGCGAGGAGCCCCGTGACCGTCGCCGCACATTCCGTCATCCCGTACGCCTGGAAGAACTCGAGATGCGGGAAGGCGGACATCCATCGGTGGAGCAACTCGGGCGGCATCGGTGCGGCGCCGTACATCGCCAGTTCGAGCGAGGCCATCATCGACGGCTCGTAGGACGGATGCTGCATCATCATCGCCAACATCGTCGGCACCGCGCCGATCGCCGTGATGGAGTGGTCGCGGATGGCTGCGTTGACCGCCCCCGCCTCGAACGCCGGGAGCACCACCGTGAGTCCGCCATGGGGGAGGAACAGGCCCCACGAGGCAATGCCGCCGACATGGAACATCGGCATGAAGGCGAGGTAACGCTGTCGCGACCCGAAGCGCGCGCTCATCTGCATGCGGTAGATCACCAGGCACACGGCGGCCTGGCTGAGGACGACGCCTTTCGGCAAGCCGGTCGTGCCGCCTGTGTATATGAGAACGCACGGAGCCTCGTCGGCTGGCTCCGGGGGGAGCCCGGCCGGGATCGCCGAAGCCATCAGTTCGTCGAGGCGAGCGTCGCACGGGGCCTCCACCGTTCCGATGAGCACCACTCTTCGGAGCAGGGGAACACGTCGTCGCAGATCGTGAACGATCGTGGCGAAGGTCGCGTCGACGAGGAGCACCTCGGTGTCGGAGTCGTTGAGGATGTAGACGAGCTCGTCGGGGGCGAGGCGGGTGTTGAGCGGATTTAGCACCGCCGCTCCCGCCAGAGCTGCGTGCCACAGTTCGATGTAGACGTGACTGCCTCCGGCGAGCACCCCGATCCGGTCGTCGGGGCCGATCCCCAACCCGGTGATGACCGCGCAGAGACGCTCGATGCGCTCGAGGTGCTCGGCGTAGGTTGCGTGATGACCGTTTGCAAGATCGTGGATCGCCGGCTCCTCGGCGTAGACCGACGTCGTCCGCCGGAGGAGTCGGCCAAAGTTCAGTTCGCCCATGTTCGCCATGATGGCGCGTGCGCCGCGGTGGCGCCGGAAATCGCGTCGATTCGCGAACGAACCTGTGCACAAGCCTGTGTCCAACAGGTGAACAACTGGGATGCGGAAGGGGATATCGAGGAAGTTCGTCGGACAACCTGGGGATCTCGCGTGACCCTCTTGACCAGGGAAATCCGCTCCAGCAATGTGTTGTCAGCCGATCAGCAACGACGGCGAACGCAACGCAAACGCAACGAGGTTTCGGCTTCGTGACGAGTGGGGCGGACGTCGAGACGAGCGGAACGGTGAGGTGCAGGTTCGCAACACGACCGCTGTCGAAAGACCGCAGCCGTGCGTACGGAGCAGAAGCCTTCGGGCCGACGCAACGAACGGGCCGCGATTCGCTTGGAGCAATCCGTGCGGGACGCCGGCAAAGCGACGTGCCCGCCAGGTCGCAAGACCGGACGGGCACGAATGGAATCGATGAGAAGGTTAATCCCCGAACGATCGATCTCCGCGGACCCTCAGCCGACCGAAGGCCCCGAAGCCCAGACGACTTGTCGTCGAGGCGACGGGGCCTTCACCCTTTTCCAGAGTCGCTGCGGGCGGCTATCCCTTGCGGTGGCGCGCAGCGCGGCCACGATGGCTGGCGCGGTAGACGATCTTGCGGGCGACGTTGAGGGTGCCGAGGGTGGTGATGCCGCCACCGTCATGTTCGACGTTGAACGACGGCGCCGCACCCGCTTCATCCGAGAGGGCGTTGCCGAGCGTGAGTCGGGCCACGGTGCTCGGTCCACCGCCAGGGCTTGTCGCGGTGATGTCGTAGGCCAGACCTGCTGCCTGGCCTCGTTCCACGTCGGCGTCGGGGGGCATCGGCTGGACGGAGACGGCGCGGATCACCACTGCGCCCTGCGGCGTGGCGAGGCGAAGCAGTGACGAGAAGAGCGTCTCGTAGCGATCGGTGCGCAGCGACGCCTCTTTCCCGGACGCCTTGGTCTTCACCGTTGCCATGAGGAAGTCCTGCCGCCGCCCCGGACCACCGGCGTCGGGAATGGACACGGCGAGGCCGTGCACGTCATCGGTGCGACGAGGAAGCGCAAAGCCTCGAGACAGCCGAATCGTGGCGGGGTACGACCCGGGCGATCCGAGGACCGTGTTGTCGAGGAGCGCCGGACCATCGGGATGGACCTCGAGCTCAGCGTCGTAGACCGTCCCGTAGGGATGCACCGCTGCAGCACTCCGGATCGCAGAGATCGTGAACGCAACGGGTGCCAGCACAACGCCGAGCAGCGTTCCGGCGACCCGTTCGGTCGGTGACGTTCGGGTGGACGACGACAGCGTTCGTCGGATCGTCGGTCGGACGCTCTTCATTCGTTTCCTCGGGATCTTCGTATGGCCTGGTCGAGTGGATAGAGGCGAGATCGTTGCACTCGCAAGAAGGGCCAGTGACTGCATCGAGGGCACCCAGAGGTACTCGCCGCCCTTGGTCACGACTGTTTGGGCGAGCGGGCTGGCGAACTTCGGCGGTGACCCCGGGATGGTGAACTTGCGGCCCTCCAGTGCGCTGCCGACGAACGGGTCGGGATCGTGTCCGACATTCACTCCGTCGCCGTCGTTGCACCAGTGGGCCTGGATGAACTCGTACTGACGCTCGATGTCGGCCATGTACGCGGCGAAGAAGATTCCCCGGTCTGCGCCGTCATCGGCCGCGCCGGCCGCCAACGCCTCCCCGTAGGTCATTCCCCGCCGGATGATGCGCTGGCGCACGGACAACTCGTCGTCGAAGCCGAGCCCGAGACGGGGATTCGCCCGCCGGATGTGCGCACCGAGAGGGCAACGCAGACCATCGGGATCGTCGGAGTAGTCGAACGCGTTCACCCGATCGCGGTCATTCGCGGTGGCCGGATCGGGGCGATCCGGGGTGAGCGCGAGCGGCGAGCCGTCGGACCACCGGCCCACGAGCTTGGCCCGGAGAAGCTCCTCGTCCATATCCAGCTGTGCCGCCTGCCCAGCCGTCCACGAACGGAACGCCGCGGCATCCTCGTAGAGCTTGCGCCACACCAGGAAGGTGCCGTTCAGGGTGAACGGCTCCGATGGTCCGGGGGACGAGTGGCCGTCGGCATCGACGTGGCCGTGGAAGATCTCGCCGATGGGGAGCCCCAGCCACTGGTGGAAGACGTCGAGCTGCCCCTGCCCCCGCCGGGCGTCGTCGGTGCCTTGCATCGCCGGCTGGCCGACACCGTCGACGAAGCCGAAATGCTCCTTGCGGTCGGGCAAACGCGCGCCCCTCTGTGCGCTTACGATCGTGGCGCCGAGGTGGGTCAAGCGCTGCCGGAGGTTAGTGACCGCTCGGTCCAGTTCGGCGTCGTCGACCGCCTGGATTTCGAAGAGCGCGTGCGCCTCACCGGTGCCCAGACCGACGTCCCAGTGTTGTGGGTCGGATCGGCCGACATCCCCCAACAGGCTCGCCCGGGCACGCATGCCGTCGCGAAACGCCTTGGGGAAGGAGTCGAGCACGTCTGCGGGAACGGCGAGTGCGGCGAGTCCGATGTGCGTGAAGGCGATGTTCAGCGTCGATGTCGGCTTGGCGTTCCAACGCCGTGCGCTCGTGACCAACGGGAGGACCTCATCGAGAAGGGTGCGTGCCTCCGACGGCGAACCGAAGCGAACGAAGAGCGGCGCCGAAACAGCGAGGTTGTAACCCTGCAGGATGTTGCCCTGGATGTCGCCGGGGAACACACCTTCCGACACCGGCCGCTGGATGAGTTTGCGAAGCGCGCGTATCATTTGCGGAAGGTGCTGCGGAAGCGGGTCAACAAATCGGCAGCCGCCAAGCCTTGGGTACTGACGGCAAAGCGTTCGATCTGTTCACGTAGTTCGAGCGCCCCCTTCATCCGGGTCACGTCGGCCTTCCACGTGGCGAAGGTGAGCCATGGCTTGACCCGCTGCTGGAGAAGCCAGGGGACGGCACTCTCCGGGCCGGGCCAGCCGGCGCAGTGGGACCAGATCCGATCGGCATCGGGTCCGAGGACGCGCAAGAGGTCTCCGAGCCATTCAGCTGGTGGTGTGTCGATGACTGCCGAGCACATCAGCATCGGATGGGGAAGACCGCCCGACCGGAGCGATGGTGGATCGGTCCGCGACAGCGGATCGGTGCGAACCACGGTGAATCGACCGTTGTGCGTGCCCGGTACGGAGGCGAACGGGCTGTGCTCGACACTTCGCGAGGCGATGAATGAACGGAGTTCGTCATCATGTCCGTCGACCACGGCGGAGAGGATGCTCAGATGGCTGATCACTAGAGATCTCCCTGGCGGGCGGTGAGGAAGCCGAGCCATGCTTGTTGGAACTGCTCTGGCGACACCGTGTCCGGCGAAGGCAGCTGGGTAAAGGCCTCCTCCACCCGGAGGGATCGCCCGACGTCTCTCGTCGTGGCATTCGGATAGGCGCACCAGTAGTGCGTCGTTTCGTAGACGTTGTCGAGCGTCCACTGGTGGAAAGGACCCGGAGGGCTGATGTCGGGAAAGCGGTCGGTGGGAAGCCACGCCGCACGTTGGCGCCACGGGATGATGCGGGTGAAGGTGTCCATGTAGCGGAAGACGTCGCCGTCGTAGTTGCTCTCGAACCAGAGAACAGGTCGGGACAGTCGACGCCGCGAGCCGGTCTGGTCCGGCACGTGGGTCAGAACCATCCAATGGCAGAAGTGGATGAACTGCTGCTGCTTGATCGGGTTGGTGACATAGGCGAGATGGCGCGAACCGAAGAAGAGCAGCCGGAACCACGCGGTGCCGAGCCGCCGAATGCGCACGACGATGGAAACCGCGCTGGCCTGCCCGTGCTGATCGCTCATGCATGCTCCGCCGGTCGGGCCGCCGTGAGGGCAAGGAGCTCGTCGGCGTGACGAAGGATCGACGCGAGTCCCAGCGTCGACGCGACGCTCCTCAGCCGCTCGAGCTCCGTTTTCGCAGTTCCGAAGTCTGTCCCGGTGTTTCGCCGAAGCCGAAGGCGAGCCTGCGTGAGGAGCGTCCTGACTTCGGATAGGCGAGCGCCGACCCGTCGGCTCTGTTCGAGAGCTTCCTCGCAGTCACGTTGGGACTGATCGAGTCGGCCGCAGGCCAGTGCCAGTCCGGCCAAAGACTCGGTGACAAGGCCGTTCGTCGACACGGCGCTCGCATTGGCACGTCCTCGCCAGGGCTCGAGCACGTCGTAGAGCAAGTGCGACCCACCAGCGTCGTCGAGCTCGATGGCCAGCGAAGCGAACAGCGACATCGTCATGAGCCAGACCGGGCTCATGGCGTGCTCGGCGAATCCTGTCGCCACCTCATGCGCGAGGACAGCGCGGGCGTCGTCGAATCGCGCAGCGTCGCAGTACGCGAGTCCGAGGAAGGCGCGGAACCCGGTGATGTTCGGATTTTCGCGCACGGTCCGTTCGATCATGGGCAGGAGCGTGCCGAGGGTGCCGGCGTCCCAGTACATGTCGGCGATCTCGGCGACGTAGACCGCCAACGCGTCCGGTTGCCCGTCGGCGACGGCAACGTCGCGCGCCTCGCCGGCGAGGGCGAGGGCGCGTGGGATGTCGCCGCGGACGTGCATGAGACACGCGCGCAGGATGAGTCGGTTCCAACGAACGTAGGGGCTGAGACTGGCGACCTCATCGAGGACCCGCAGCGCGTCGTCGATCTGATCGAACATCGCTGCTTCGATCTTCACCCGGATCTGGCGAACTGCAGCGATGCCGAGCAGCACCGGGTCTCCGAGTCGCTTGGCAACCGCGAAGAGCTCCTCGGTGTCGATGAGCCGGCGGTCCAGGGTCGTCGGCTGCCGGGTGGCTTCGGTGGTGAGGGTGAGGACCTTGAGGAGCGTGACCTCGTCACCCAGGCGCCGTGCGCAGGCGACCGCATCATCGGCGAGCGCAATACGCCGAGCGGCATCGTCGGACTGCGAAAGCTCGATCGACAGCGTGGCCATGAGGCACGCCCGCTCGGAACTGTCTTGGGATCCCACAACGTCGAGTGCGCTTTCCAGAATCGCCACCCGCTCGTCGTCGACCACGCCGCTGGCACTGGTTCCTCCGCGGTTGTTGGCGAGGGCAGCCCGGATGAGCGCATCGTTGTCCCCGAGGCGCTGCGCGAGTGCGGCCGCGTCGAGCAGCGTGCGCCGGAACGCATCACTGCCGGCCCAGCGCTGGGCGTCGCCGAGCGCAACAAGGATCTGGAGCCGTAACCGCTCGTCGTCGCCCGACGCATCGAGGGCACGTCGGAACCACCGCATGGCGTCGTCCGGTGCAAGGCCGGCCATCGCCGCTGCCCCGGCCCGCTGGGACCAGAACGCGATCTTCGCGGACTCATCGCGTCCCGTCGACGTCCAATGCTCGGCCAGGATCGCTGCCGGCGCCCGCTCGCCGAGTTGGCTCTCGAGCGCTTCGGCCAGGTGCTGGTGGTAGAGCCCGCGACGGGTGGCGCCCAGCTCGTCGTACACGGTCAATCTGACGAGTGCGTGGGCGAACTCGAACTGGCCGACCGTCACCTCGCGGACCAGACCCGACGCGGCGGCCGATTCGACGGCGTCGAGGACGTCGATCTCCGGTCGACCCACGACCGACGCGAGCAGCTTGGTGTCGAACTTCCGTCCGGCCACGGAGGCGACCCCGAGCACCCGCTTCACGGCGTCGGGCAGTCGGCCCACACGCTGTTGGAGCACCGAACGCACCGTTCCGGGAACGGCCACGCGACCCAGGTCGACCTTCACCGCCCACGTCCCGGCGTCGTTGCCGATGACCCCGGTGTCGGCGAAATGGCGGAGCAGCTCGGTGGCGAAGAAGGCGTTCCCGCCGGTCTGGTCGAGCAGATACTTCGTGAACGCGCTCCCGTTCGCAATGGGATGGCCGGCCCGTTGTTCGAGCAGCGCCAGAAGATCGCTCTCGTCGAGGCCGTCGACGCTGAGGGCGGTGAACCTCGGCGAAGATGCCAGATCGAGGAGCGCATCACCGAGATCACGCTGTTCGGCGCTGCCGGGCCGATAGGTGCCCACGATCATCACCGGCGTCGTGGGGCTGAGCCTGGCGAGTCGACGAACCAGGAGCAGTGCGTTGCGGTCCGCCCAGTGCAGGTCTTCGAGCACGACCATCAGCGGACGATCGGCGGCGGCCCGTTCGATCAGGTCGGCGGCGGCTTCGATGAGCAGCTGACGGGTTGTCTCCGGGTCGACCGTCTCGACCGGGGTGACCGCTCCGACACGCGCCGAGAGCTTGGGCGCGAGACGCGCGATCTCCCCGCCATGCTCGGTGATGTGCTGGGCGAGCACGCCGCTCGGCGCGGACTCCACGTAGGCGCTGAAGGTCTCCCGGAAGGGCTGGTAGGGCGAGGATGCGCCGGGGTCGCACGCACCCGCCAGAACGACCCATCCCGCATCGTGTGCCGTTTTCGCGATCTTCGCCGCCAGGGTGGATTTCCCCGCCCCGGGTTCGCCGCCGAGCATGACCATCTGCGGCTGCCCGCTGCCCGCCGCGCCCAGGAGCCGCTCGAGCTCGGCGATCAGCGCCGCCCGGCCGGAGAAGCCCCGGGCGATCGCGTCATCAAGCAGCGGCGGGAGCGGCCACGAGGGGGGTTGCGAACCGGCTCGCTCCACCGGCTCCGGGCGGCGTCGATCGACGACTTCGTGAATTGCCTCGGGACGTTCGATGCCCCGGAGCTTCTCGTGGCGGAGGAAGCGGAGTTCGGTATCCGTTGGGAGCGAGGCGCCGACGAGTGCTGCCGTGGTGCTGCTGAGCAGGACCTGACCGCCGACCGCGACGGCGCGTACCCGCGCGGTGCGGTTGATCGTCTGCCCGTAGTAATCGCGGCCTCGCAGGATCGAATCGCCGGTGTGGATTCCCATGCGGACAGACATCGGCGTTGCTTCGTCCCAGGTCTCGGCGGCCAGCCGTCGCTGGGCCTCGATCGCGGCCCCAGCCGCCGCCGACGCCGAGGCGAAAACGCAGAACGTGCTGTCGCCCTCTCCTCGATGCTTCAACAAGAGGCCGTCGTAGAGCGTCACGGCCGCTTCGATGATCTGGTCGTGTCGCGTGAGCGCACCGTCCATCAGGCCCGGCGCGGATTCCCAGAGCAACGTCGAATCGACGACGTCGGTCATCAGGAAAGTCAGGACGCCCGAGAGGAGCGGACGATCGTCCGGTGATCCCACCACGACGACCACACAACCTCCGTTTCGCAAGCGGTCCGGCCTGACCGCTGGGTGTGCGAGATGGTACCTGAACTAGGTTGACGCGGAGTTTCCTGCTCACGGAGTTTGCTCATGCGCCACATCGACGAAGCGGTTCTCGACGAATTGCGCAAGCAGGGCGATCCGGTCGCTGATGACCTTGCCGCGCTGTACCTCGGTCGAAACCCGGCGGACCTCTTTCGGGACGTCGTCGCGTACTCCGGCGCCGCCGATTCGCTGCTTGATCCCAACATCGCCGCGTGGCTCGCGCGCAGACCCGAGCTCCCGGAGTGGGCAACGCCGGAACGTCTCGAGCGCGGGTCGCATTTCTACAACGCCCATGGCATGCCCTTGGGTATCGGTCTGTTCCTTGCCTCCCTCCCTCTTGCGTACGCATCGCACGACGGCGTCCAGGTCCTTGCGCTCACGGCCCGTCTGGAGACCAACGCTCGGCGGCGGATCCTGGAAACGGCGCAGTTCGTCATCGATGTGACCAAGCCACGTGCCCTTGCCGCTGGCGGACAGGGGTACGAGACGGCTCGCCATGTCCGACTCGTTCATGCCGGTGTCCGTCAGCTGATCACCAAGGACACCCGCATTCCCTTGACGGATGACACCTCGGTCTGGCCCCGGTGGGACCCGGCGTGGGGGATGCCGGTGAACCAGGAACATCTGATCGGCGCCATGATTTCGTATTCGTCCTCGCTGTTGAATGTCCTCGACAAGCTGCACCTGCGCTACAACGCCGAGGCCGCCGAGGATTACTGCCTCCTGTGGAGTGCGGTGGGCTGGCTGATGGGCATCGATGAATCGGTGCTCCCGCTGAGCCGGGCCGACCTCGACCGGCTCGAACCGATCATCCGCGCCCGGAACGAGAAGGCGAGCGAGGCTGGGGTCGAACTGACGAAGGCACTCATGGAGACTGTTCGCTCGTTCGCCAAGATGCCGGTCCTGAAGAATGCGTATTGGCCCGGTTCGACCGCAGTGCCCCTCGCCATGATGCGGATGCTGATCGGTGACGAGACTGCGAATCTCCTCGAGGCGCCGAAGGCGAACTGGACGCGGCATCTCGTCCGCGCGCTCCGCCCGCCCAAGCGGCGGGTGTCGTTCGGACTTGCCCGCGTCAAGGTGCTCCGCTTGGTCGTCCGCCGGGTCGTGCGCACCGTGTTCAAGGGGTTCGTGTACAGCACGCGCGATGGGGGTCGGCCGCCGTTCAACATCCCGACCTCGCTCGGGTTCGACGACCCGGCTCCGCGCCCGGTCCGAGACGCCGTCCGTAAGGTTCGCGCGGGGAGGACTCCGAAACCGTGAGCAGGTTCGCCGGGGTCGGTGGGGCGTTCGCATGCTGAGCCTTCAGCAGAAAGCGGTGCAGGTTGCCGTCGGGCAGGTCAAAGGCTTCCTCTACCCGAGTCCCGCCGAGCGGGCCGCTGCGTACGAGCTTCTCATCGAGCTCTCCACGCGCAACACGGCGACGAACGTGGGATCGGACGCGAGCCTACGAGATGCGCTGTCGAGCCTCCATGCGATGTTCGACATCAGTCGCGAGGTCCTTCGCAAGCACGGTGCGGAAGCGTCGAAGGGGAGCGGCGGAAACCTCAGTCTCGCGGTCATCGCGGTGCGGGTGCTCAACGATGTCTTCCGGCCAGTTCTTTCGAAGTGGCATCCGTTGCTGAAGTCCTACGAGGATAAGCGTCCCGCGGAAATCACGTCGGTCGAGTGGGAGCAACGCTGGGCATTGGGCGAGTCTTGTCGTTCGGAGCTCAGTGCGATGCGCGCTTCGGTCGTCGCCTACATGGACACGCTGGGCCGTATTGCCGGCGCAGGAAGTCTGGCCGATTCGCTGGCCAGCCCGCCGCCGTCGATGCTCTTCCGTCAGGAGAAGCTGGCGAAAGCACCCCCTCACGCCGACAATCTGAAGCCCCGCGAGAAGATGGTTCGCTGGCTCCGACTCAAGGAGATGTGGCGGAACGGCCCGGCGATGCTCGCGGCCGGGCGCGACTGGAGGACCTTGACGGCGGGCCATGAGTCGGAGGACGTCCAACCTGCCGCGGTCTTCGAGGCGAAAGAGAACGAGGACTTCTGGTTCGACTACGCGAGCGACATGGGAGATGCGTTCGATGGCACGGCACCCGTGGCCTGGCTGATGGGGCGCAAGGAAATTGAGCTGCCCAAGGACCCGACGAACGTTCTTCCGCCGCCGCCGGCATTCCTCCCGCGAGGAGAGCTGCTGGTGTTCGGCGGCGACGAGGTCTACCCGTTCGCCGCCGCAGGGGTCTACGAATCTCAGCTGGCGCTCCCGTTCGAGATGGGTTTCGAGGGCCCGGAAGGTGATCGTCGGACCGTCGTGGCGATTCCGGGGAACCACGACTGGCTCGGAGGCATCAAGTACTTCAACGACATGTTCGCCAACGACCGAGCGCGGACGAGCGATGAGTCCCCGCCACCCGATTTCGCCGGTCATTGGCACACCACGCAGTCCCGCACCTACTGGCACGTGAAGCTGCCTCAGGGGTGGTGGCTGTGGGGGATCGACACCGGGTTGAAGAACAAGCTTCCCGATGTGGAGAGGAACTACTTCGAACAGGCCGCCAAGGAGCTACTCCCCGGCGATCGCGTGATCCTCTGCTCGCCGGTGCCGCTCTGGCAGCTCCGCCAGAAGCATCCCCAGGACTACCTGGCGATACGGAGCGCGCTCGACCCGCTCATCGTGGAGCGCAAGGCCACGATGCCACTCTGCCTGTCCGGTGACTCGCATTTCTTTGCGCACTTCGAGAGTGCCGATCCGAGCATCGACGAAGACCACATCACGGCCGGCGGCGCCGGAGCATTCCTTCACCCGACGCACGGCATACCGGAACGCATTCCGCTCGAGTCCGGCAACGTCGAGTTCAGACTGACGAACCGGTGGCCTCTTCCTGCCGACAGTCGAGCGCTGGCGCCGCGCACGAGCAATCTGCGTGATCGCCAGTTCTGGCTGATCGTGGTCCTCGTCGGTTTGCTGCACGCGTTGTTCGGGTGGCTGGCGGGCCGCCCCGCCGGCCGTCTCCAGTGGTCTGTCGACACGGATTCGAACAAGAGGAGCGTCGCTCATCGTGGTGCCGATGCGTTGCGGTGGACGGTCGGGTCTCCATGGGCGCTGCTCGTGCTGGCCGTGTTGGCGGTCGCCGGGATCGGTGCAGTTGCGGCCAACACACGCGAACGGCGCCTCGTGGCCGCGGCGCGGGCCTACGGCATCATCGTCGGTTCGATGCTCGGCGCGTCGCTGGTGGCCGTCACTGCGACGTTGCGCGTCGTCGACCGTAGTCCTGGGTGGACGGGCCGCACCGTGGCAGCCGCAATCGGCGGGGCATTGAGCACGATGATGCTCTTCTCCCTTCTCACGTGGGTCAATGGGCAGATCAAGGCGGTCGACAACCTGGTGTTCTCGTCGGCCCACCTGACCAGGTTCAAGCACTTCATCCGGTTCCGGATCGACAAGGCGGGTGACCTCACCTGCTTCGTCGTGGGCATCGACCCGGTGGGGAAGGGCTGGTACCGGGCCATGACCGGCACGTTGGTCGTACCGCCGTACGATCCCGCCGGCATTCCCCGAATCCACTACGTGTGGGGAAAGACGTTCCCGAAGTTTGTTCCCGGCCCGGCCAGGATCGCGCTGTCGGTCTCCGATCCGACACGACTGCCGCAGGACGCCACCGAGGAGGAGCAA
>JANPFX010000086.1:0-69039 GCA_031423635.1 Acidimicrobiia bacterium
GCGATGATCGCCGCGTGGCACACCCTCATTGACGACCTCAGCCTGTTCTGCCCTCGCTTCAAGCTCGATTCGGGCCAAGCCGTGGTCATCGACAACTACCGGCTCTTCCACGGCCGCGAGTCGTACTCCGACATCTCCCGCTGCATGTGGCGGCTGTGGGTGTGGACCACGGCGGCTCAGGGAGTGCCTGAGGGCATGCTGCATTCCGACAGCCGGTTCGCCGGCGTCACTCCCCTGAGCGCGGTGTGCGGTTGGTCTAGAGCGTTGAGGCGTGGTCTGTCGTCAGCACGTCAGCGGCGCGAATCGAAGCCTCGGACGCCAACTGGGCATCGTAGAATTTCGTGAACGCGAAGCGCCCGTACACCATTGCTCCGACGATGGTGAGAGCGAAGACACAGACTCCGATGCTGAACAACAGGGTCTGACTCATTCGGTGTCCGCGCGCCCGCCCAGGAGAAGTGCACCCGCGGAGAGGATCGACGGGACCCAGAGACCAACGAAGATCCCTTGCTGCTCGTGGCCGTTGAACCAGAGAAGGACCGACAGGATCAACGACGCAAGGCTGGCGATGACGAAGATCAACTTCGCTCGAACGATTGGCCGAGCCAGGAGGGCTTTCGCAACCTCCGACTTGGTCAACATCGGTTTATTGGCATCCATGAACGACCTCTTCGGCTCGAATCCGACTCATTGCGTGGCTCCGATTGAGGTAGGTGCTGCTTCGTCGTGGGCGCTCTTCATGCGAGCGATTTTGAAAATGACCAGACCGAACGCGGCCTTCGCGAGAATGTCGGCGATCGAGTAGCCGGACTGACGGAGAACGAATCCTCCGGCCCCCCCGAAGAACGAACCGCCGAACACGGGGAACAGGTAGGCGATCGGGTACACGCCCCACAACCCGAGAATCATCCAGCGGAGCATCGACATGGTGTGTCGAACATCAGCCGGTTGGCTCTTCATGGCCACGCTCAGTTCGACGAACAAGACGTAGACGACGTAGAGGAACGGGATGGTCGACAGCAGTCCCCACACGATGCGTGGTCCGTTGCTGTTGGCGACTTCGCCCGGGTAGCCGAGGACGATCATCGCTGTCGCTGCCGGCACCAGCTTGTACAGCAACTTCTTCTGGACCGCCTTCGCCAACGCAAGAACGGCGACCGTCTCGAGGAGCAGCAGCGGCACCGTGAGGAGCCAGTCGACGTACCGGTAGCCCTCGTTGAACTTCACTGCGGAAAGAAGGTGCGGCGACGACGGCGTCGATCCGGCCGGATACGACTCGCGGAAGTTCTCGAAGATCCGGAAGTAGTGGTACGCGGCGATGCCGCACACCATCGCCGAGACGGTGACTGCGTTCCGGTAGGCGGGTCGAACAGTCGAACGGGAGACGAGCAGATAGAGGGAAGTGAACGCCATTGCGGCGAACACCAACGAGAACAGGTTGTAGATCAGAGCGAATTGCGACTCTGAGATTTGGGCGATGTTTACGGCTGTGGCGATGGTCACGGGTGTGCTTCTCCTGGGAAACGATCGAGCGAAGAGAACCTCCCACGAGACCTTCCGCAACCGTTAAAAAATCAGAAAACGCAACAGAGAGCCTCGCAGTAGGCGAGCCTCGCCCTTCGCGTCCGACTGGGCGGGATAGTCCCTGACGCCAGAGAAACGGAGCCGTCATGATTGCCCTGCCCCGAAACGCCTGTCGCCGTCGAGCCTCCGGCAGAGGTGTCGTGTAGCAGCGACCATTGCCTGCGCGGCGTTGCTCGTCGCTCCTGCGGCAAGCGCGCAGACCGTTCCCGGGATCGTCCCTCCCCCGACTCCGTTCACGACGAAAGACCTTCGGGTCGAGCTCGGTTTCCTCACGAACACCGTTCCGTCGAACGTCTCCGGCTTCCGCGTCAACCTCTTCTGCACGGCGTCTCCCGCCACGTTCGACGGCACGTGGACCGCAGTTGTCACGTTCGGCACGACGGGGACGGCTGCGACGGTGCCGACCCCGTTCACCAGCGCCACCCAGTGCGTTGTTCGACTCACCGTGCTCGGCTCGGGGAGCCGCCCACTCCTTCTCACGAACAACTCGGTCGACGGGACCAACTTGACCGTCCGCGATCTCGACACGGTCGATGGCGTCGCGGTCGACCCACAGACGGTCATCGAGTTCGGTCCCATCCTGGTCAAGGACGTCTCGACGATCCGCTTCGGCGCGGCGGCGCCTCCGCCCACCACCACATCGACGACCACCACGACAACACCAACACCAACGACGGCTGCGACGACGGTGGCTCCAACGACGACCCGGTCGTCAACGATCCAGCCGACCACGACCACTGTTCGTCCTTCCGTTCGCTACGTCCGAGTCTGCGTGAAGCGCGTCAAGGGCAGGTGCTCGGTGACTCGTCTCGTGCGGAGATAGCCGGACAGCCCCCGACCGTCCGTCGGGCGCAAAATGGCGGGTCCACTAGCCTTGACCGCCCGTGTCGCTGCGTCCTCTCCCCGCTCTGCTCCGCGCCGACACCGGTCTCGTCGACCTGTTCGGCTCACGAACCGCCACGATCGGCGTCGCCGATCCGGCCCGGGCCTATCTGCTGGCCGGCCTGGCGGAACTCGGCGGTCGGCGTCCTCTCGTCGTCGCCACACCGACCTCTCACGACGCCGAGCGGATCGCCGCCGACCTTCGGATGTACCTCGGCGAGTCGGCCGTCGATGTGTTTCCTGCGTGGGAGACCCTGCCGTTCGAGCGGGTGAGCCCGGCCGTCGAGACGATGGGTCGACGGCTGCAGGCGATGTGGCACCTGACGGGCGGGGCCACTGAGGCTCCGGCGGTCATCGTCGCCCCCGTCAAGGCACTTCTGCAACGCCTGGGTCCGCACGTGGAGGACACCGCGCCGGTCGTGATCCGGCCCGGCGATCAGTGCGACCCGCAGGAGCTCGTGGCCCGTCTTGTCGACCTCGGCTACCGACGCGAGTATCAGGTCGAGCACCGCGGCGAGTTGGCGATCCGGGGCTCGATCGTCGACGTGTTCGGATCGACGAGTGATGTGCCTGTGCGCATCGACCTCTGGGGCGACGAGGTCGACCGGCTCACCGAGTTCAGCGTCCATGACCAGCGGGCGACCGATCCCGTCGAGATGGTCCAGCTCTTCGGATGTCGGGAGCTCCGGCCCACCGAAGAGGTGCGGGCCCGTGCCCTGGCCCTCCTGCAGAGCGAGCCATGGGGGGCATCCCAGTGGGAACGGATCAGCCAGGGCACGGTCTTCGAAGGGATGGAGTCATGGCTCCCCTGGCTGAGCGACGACGATCACCTCCTGCTCGACCTCGTCGGGCCGAAGGCGATGGTCGTGCTGCTCGAGCCACGACGCATGCGGGACCGGGTTGAGGATCTCCACGCCGAAGAGGCGTCGCTGATCGAGTCGCTGTCGCGCACCTGGAACGCCGATGCCACGAGCACCCGCTTGGCCGAAGACGGTGCGTTCCCGATGATCCACCTGCCGTTCGACCGTCTTCTGGCCCGTTGCGCTGCACCGGTGTGGACGGTGGCACCCGGCGCCGAGGGTCCCGACACCACGGTGATCCCGGCGATGGGGTGGGCGACCACGGCCGGCGACCCCGGGGCGCTGGTGACCCAGATTCGCAAGTTGTCGACCGACGGCTACCGGGTGTTCGTAGCGGCGGACGGCGACGGATCGGCCGATCGCCTTGTCACGGTCCTTTCCGACGAGGGGTTCCGCTGTACGCGCGTTCCCACCGGCGAGGTCCCTGATGTACGCGCGCAGACGATGTCGACGGTGGGAGTGCAGGTCGTCGTGGCGCCGATCGAGCGAGGCTTCATCGCCCCTTCGGTGAAGGTGGCGGTGCTCGCCGAGGCGGACCTGACCGGCCGTCGGCGCGCCCATCGCAAGGCCAAGCCCCGCAAGCGGCGGGAGTTGCAGGCCTTCTTCGACGACCTCACTCCGGGGAGCTTCGTCGTCCACTACATGCACGGCGTCGGACGCTTCGCCGGGATGGTGAAGCGTCTCATCGGCGGCGTCGAACGTGACTACCTCCTGATCGAGTTCAAGGGCGACGACAAGCTCTACGTCCCATCCGATCAGATCGACGCGGTGCGGGCCTACACCGGCGAACCGCCGACGCTGCATCGTCTCGGTGGCAAGGACTTTGCGGCAGCGAAGGCCCGTGTCCGCGCGGCCGTGACCGAGATCGCCCAGGAGCTCGTCGTGCTCTATCAAAAGCGCATTTCCGCCCCAGGCCACGCCTTTGCCCAGGACACGCCGTGGCAGCGGGAGATGGAAGAGGCGTTCCCGTTCATGGAGACCGTGGACCAGCTCAAGGCCATCGAGGACGTCAAGGCTGACATGGAGTCGTCGTCGCCGATGGACCGCCTGGTCTGTGGCGATGTCGGGTTCGGCAAGACCGAGGTGGCACTTCGGGCCATCTTCAAGGCGGTGCAGGACGGGAAGCAGGCGGCGATCCTGGCCCCGACCACGCTTCTCGCCCAGCAGCACTTTCAGACCTTTTCGGAGCGGTTCGCAAACTATCCGATTCGTGTCGAGGTGCTGTCTCGTTTCCTCACCAACGCCCAGGCGAAGAAGGTCATCGAAGGGGTGAAGAACGGCACCGTCGACGTGATCATAGGTACACATAGGTTGCTGTCGGCGGACATCAGCTTTCCGAACCTCGGTCTTCTCGTGGTCGACGAGGAACAGCGCTTCGGTGTGACCCACAAAGAAGCCATCAAGCACCTCAAGGAGAACGTCGACGTCCTCACGCTGACTGCCACGCCCATTCCGCGCACGCTCGAGATGGCCTTGTCCGGTATCCGGGACCTGACGCTTCTGAACACGCCCCCGGCCGATCGGCAGCCGATCCTCACCTATGTCGGTGAGTACGACGATCGGGCCATCGCCGAGGCCATTCGTCGAGAGATGCTGCGTGAAGGTCAGGTGTTCTACGTCCACAACCGGGTCGTCGACATCGAGCGCAAGGCCAATCAGATCCGTGACCTCGTGCCGGAGGTGCGGGTGGCCATCGCCCACGGCCAGATGGACGAGGGCTCGCTCGAACAGGTCGTGTACGACTTCGCCGAAGGCCGCTACGACGTGCTCGTTTGCACCACGATCATCGAGACCGGAATCGACATGCCGACGGTGAACACGCTCGTGGTCGATCGGGCCGACCGGATGGGCCTGGGGCAGCTCCATCAGCTCCGCGGCCGGGTGGGGCGTTCGGGGCAGCGAGCGTATGCGTACTTATTTTATCCCCCGGACGTGTCCCTGTCCGAGGAGGCCTACGAGCGCCTGAAGACGATCGGCGAACACACCGAGCTTGGCTCCGGGTTCAAGATCGCCATGCGCGACCTCGAGATCCGAGGAGCCGGCAACCTCCTCGGCGGCAACCAGAGCGGACACATCGCTGCGGTCGGCTACGACCTCTACAGCCAGATGGTCATCGAGGCCGTCGGCGAGCTCAAGGGGGAGACGAAAAAGGAGCCGGCCGAGATCAAGATGGAGATCCCGGTCGATGCCAACATTCCCCACGACTACATCGGCAAGGAGCCGCTACGCCTTGACGCGTATCGACGTCTTGCCGAAGTCACGAGCCAGGCCGACGTCGACGACATCGCTGCGGAATGGCTCGACCGCTACGGTCCGGTGCCCGAACGCGCCGCCGGTCTTCTCGATGTCGCGAGGCTGCGGGCTGAGTGCGTTCGCATCGGCTTGCGCGAGGTCACCGTCACGAAGGCCGTCGGGATGGGAGCGAGCCTGATGCTGGGTTCGATGGCGGCGCGCCTCTCGCCGGTGGAGTTGAAGACGAGCCAGGAGATCCGACTCCAGCGGCTCTCGCGGACAGCGGTCTACAAACAACGCGAAGGCCAGCTCATCGTTCCCCTTCGTCCCGGGATCGACGCGCTCGAGTTCCTCCTGACCTTCCTCGGCGAGCTGTACCCGAAAGGCTGATCCCGAGGACACCGCCACCCGAGCGGGCAGCTCAGACCATTGCGGTGATGTCGCGCAGCTCGGTTTCGTTCACGGTGATCCGGTTGCCGCCATTGCGCCGGGCCGCCGTGAGCGCCTCGTCCACGCGGAGGAGCATTTCGCGGGGGAGTGTCTGCGGGTCGAACGTGACGACGCCGATCGACGCCTTCACGATGAGCGGTTCCCCGGCGTCGATCGGGGTGCTCGACAGACCCCGTCGGATGCGCTCGAGTGCGATGAGCGAACCTTCGATCATCGTGTTCTGGAGCACGACGGCGAACTGCGAACCGGAGAGGCGCGCGAGAACATCGTCGGTTCTCAGGTTCGTACTGATGATCCGCGCAACCTGGCGGAGGAGCTCGTCGCCGACTTTCGGCCCGTGGCTCTCGACGATGGCTTCGTACCGGTCGATCTCGATGAGGGCGAGTGAGAACGGGTCGAAGCCGTTCTTCGCCTGCGTCCACGAGTCGGCGAGCCGTTGCGTGAGCTGGCGTCGGTTGTAGGCGCCCGTGATCTGATCGCGGTGCTGGGTCTCTTCGATCGTGCTCTGCAGCCGCCCGAGCTCCTCGTCGGCGGCTCGGCCGACCTCGACGGCACGCTGCAACCGGCGTCCGAGCATCTCGTTCTCCAGCCGGTTCCGCACGAGCTTTACCTGGTTCTCCGCGGCCTCCCGCATCAACAGGACGAGGGCACCCGCGGAAACGGAGATCACGCCCGCCGCGCCGATCGACATCCGGGTCCGCATCTCGAGGTAGCGCGCCGCCACCGGCAACACCGCGGATGCAAGCGCGGCGATCGAGGCACCCGGTACGAGTTGCAGACCGATGGCGACGGCGGCAGCCATGGCGATGATCGCCAGACTGACGCTGGTCGTTGCCTGGGTGCTCTGCGCGTCGAAGAGCAGCCACGCCCCCGAACCGAATGCGAACCCGGCGATCGTCGCGGCCGAGACGATCTCGCGATGATGCGTCGTGACGGCTTCGGAGGTGTCGAGACTGTCCCTCCATCCCGCCACGAACATGACGATGACCGTTCCGCACGCGGCGATGGCCAGCCACAGACCGAGCAGCCGCGAGGAGACTTCGCCGTACGTCGCCGCGCCGGCGGCCAGCGCCAGCGCTGCAACGGCGAACGCGCTGCGGCGGAGCGCAGGACGAGCCAGGCTCAGGCATTCGGCGCGTACGCGGTCGGTCGGCGAGAGCGACTTGGCGCGGGTTCGGTCGGGAGTGGGCGTGGTCATGGGGCGGCCTGTCGATACACATCGGCGAGCCGAGGCAGGTTCTTGAGGGCGCGGCGACCCGGAGCCACCCCGGTCCGCCGGTAGGCTGGGCGGGGTTTCAACGGTTGGACGACCGGGAGCCACCCCGGTCCGCCGGTAGGCTTGTCGGCTTATGTCGCAACGCTTCCGTCGCCCACATCCCTTCGTCGCCGCTCTCGCGTGTGGTCTCGTCGGGGTGATCACCGCCGGATGTTCCACCGTGAACCCGTCCGCTCTCCGGGTCGGCGACACCCGGGTGAGCCGTGACGACATCGAAAGCGATCTCAAGGGCTACGAGAAAGCACTTCTGGCCGGAACCTCCACTGCGGAAGAGAAGGCTCAAGTTCAGGCGCAGCTTCGCAAGGGGGATGCGTTCAGCCCGGACTTCACCGTCGCCGTGCTCAATCGGCGGGTCGGTGCGATCGCGCTCGACACGGCCTTCGCAGCAACCGGCGCGAAGACGGTGACGATCACGGCGGAGCTGCGCAAGCGGGCCGAGCAAGCCTTCGCCGGCCAGAACGCTCCTCCGGAATCTGGTCAGAAGGCCTTTGCCGCGCTGTCCAAGAAGCTCCAGGACCGCGAACTCCGTCTCGTCAGCCTTCCGGCTGTGCTGGCCGAGAAGAAGGCCAAGACGCTCGGCACTCCCGAGGAGTTCTACAAGGCCAATCCCGGACGTTTCGTCCTCGAGGCCTGCACCCGCCACATCCTGATCCCGGACAAAGCCCGGGTTGACGCGGTCCGGGCCAAAATCGTCGCCGGTGCCGATTTCGCCGGTCTGGCGAAGACAGAGTCCACCGACACCGGGTCGGGCGCTCAGGGCGGCGACCTCGGGTGTGGCGACCCGAAGCAGTTCGTCCCCGAGTTCGCCAAAGCAGTCGGTACCTTGAAAATCGGTGAACTCAGCAAGCCGGTCCAGACCCAGTTCGGCTACCACCTGATCGAGGTCAAGAGCCGCAAGATCGCCCCGTTCGCCCAGGTGAAGAGCGCGATCGGCGACGACATGCTCGCCAAGGCCCGTGAAGACGTCGAGTCCGAGGTGGCCGTCTATGCGAAGGACCTGTCGGTCGATCCCCTCTTCGGTGTGGCCGGAACCGACCAGCAGGGGCGCCCGGCTGTGCTCGTCACACCGACAGCCGCGAGCGGTGGATCCGCCAACGTGGCGCCGGCCCAGGGATAAGCGCCGCGGAGGTGTCGCGTCCGCGGATCACCGTCGTCGGGCTCGGACCGGCTGGGCCTGAGCTGCTCACCACGGCGACAGTCTCGGCCATTGCGTCGCACCGCCATCGCTACCTCCGCACGAGCCGGCATCCGTCGGCCTCGGCGGTCGAGGGCGCGGCGTCGTTCGACAACGCGTATGAGCAGGCGCCGTCGTTCGACGACGTCTACGGCGACATTGTCGAGCGACTCGTCGCTGCGGCGATCGAGCACGGTCAGGTGCTCTATGCGGTCCCCGGATCGCCGGCCGTGGCCGAGCGCACCGTGGAGATGCTTCGACTCGATGATCGAATCGACCTCGACGTCCTGCCCGCATTGTCGTTCGTCGACCTGACCTGGGTGCGGCTCGGCGTGGATCCGCTGACGGAGCGCCCCCGAATCGTCGATGGTCATCGTTTCGCGGTCGACGTCGCGGGTGATCACGGTCCCTTCCTCGTGACCCAGTGCCACTCCGTCGACATCCTCTCGTCGATCAAGCTTGCGTTCGACAACGACGCGCCAGCGACGGTGACGGTTCTGGCGCGACTCGGCCTTCCCGACGAATCGATCCGGGTCATCGACTGGGCAGATCTCGACCGGATCCCGGCCGATCACCTCACGTCGCTGTGGATCCCGCGGATTCGCACGCCGCTGGCGTCCTCGATCGTGTCCCTCGAGGAGGTCATGCGCTCGCTCCGGGAGCAGTGCCCGTGGGATCGTCAGCAGACGCACGTCTCGCTCGCTCCCTATGCGACGGAAGAGGCTGCAGAGCTCGTCGAAGCAGTGCAGGCATTGCTCCACAGTGGGAACGGCGAACTCGACGACGCCACCGACGCAGCGATCGATCATCTCGCCGATGAACTCGGCGACGTCGTGTTCCAGGTGGTGTTCCACGCCTGTCTCGCCGCAGAACGAGGGTGGTTCACGCTGGCCGACGTGTTCGACGGACTCGCCGCGAAGCTCGTACGACGCCATCCCCACGTCTTCACACCGGCCGGGGTGTCTCCGGACGAATGGCGGGTGGAAACACCAGACGACGTCCACCGGAACTGGCAGGCGATCAAGGCTAGAGAGCGGGCCGACAAGCCCACATTCCTTCCCGAACGCTGAATCGCTCGCCAACGAACGCATTCTTCGAATGTACGTTCGAGTACTTGGGGAGTTGAACGAATGAACGTTCGATCAATTTTTCGAGAATTCGGTCAATTTCCCGACGCGTGGTCTGTCGATTGGTCCTATCCGCGCTCGATTACGCTCGACCACCTACGGTGTTCCCACCTTGGCCGAGGTGTCGTTCGCATCCTGCCGGCCGAAGCCACACCCGCCCTTTTCGTTCACTTCCCCGAGGGTCATCGCCATGAGCAGGATCGAAACCGTTGTCGGCCGTCAAGTTCTCGACAGCCGGGGAAACCCGACCGTCGAAGTCGAGGTCGTCCTCGAATCCGGTGCGCGAGGACGCGCGATCGTGCCGTCGGGTGCATCCACCGGTGAGCACGAGGCCGTCGAGCTCCGCGACGGCGGGAAGGCGTACCTTGGCAAAGGCGTGCTCAAAGCCACCGCCGCGGTCAACGGTGAGATCGCAGACCTGCTGATCGGCCACGACGGACTCGACCAGCGGATCATCGACGCCGCGATGATCGAGCTCGACGGTACGCACAACAAGGCGCGACTCGGCGCCAACGCGATCCTCGGAACATCGCTCGCTGTCGCGAAGGCGGCCGCCGACGAGATCGACCTTCCGCTGTATCGTGCCATCGGCGGGCCGAACGCCCACGTGCTGCCGGTGCCGATGCTCAACGTCGTCAACGGCGGTGTCCACGCCGACAACACCATCGACATGCAGGAATTCATGGTGATGCCGGTCGGCGCAGCGAGCTTCTCCGAAGCGCTGCGATGGGGTGTCGAGACCTATCACACGCTCAAGAAGCTGCTCCACGATCGCGGGCTGTCGACCGCCGTGGGCGACGAAGGCGGGTTCGCGCCGAACCTTGCCAGCAATGAAGACGCCATCAAGATCTTGCTGGAGGCAATCGAGAAGGCCGGCTTCGTCCCAGGGGAGCAGATCGCCATCGCCCTCGATCCGGCCATGAGCGAGCTCTTCCGTGACGGGAAGTACCACCTCGCCGGCGAAGGGCGCTCGCTCACGTCCGACGAGATGGTCGACTACTGGGCCGAACTCGCCGGAAAGTACCCGATCGTCTCCATCGAAGACGGCATGGCCGAGGATGACTGGGACGGTTGGACGGCGCTCACTCGTGCGCTTTCTGGTCGTATCCAACTCGTCGGCGACGATCTTTTCGTGACGAATTCCGAACGGCTCCAGATGGGCATCGACCGGAAGGTTGCGAACTCGATTCTCGTGAAGGTCAACCAGATCGGTTCGTTGACGGAGACGCTCGATGCGGTGTCGCTGGCGACCCGCAACGCCTATTCGGCAGTGATGTCGCACCGGTCCGGCGAGACCGAGGACTCGACCATCGCCGACCTTGCGGTTGCGACGAACTGCGGGCAGATCAAGACCGGCGCCCCCGCTCGCTCCGACCGGGTGGCCAAGTACAACCAGTTGCTCCGCATCGAGGAACAGCTCGGCGAGGCAGCCCGATTCTGGGGGCGTGACGCATTGGCTCCCCGCGGCGCGATGCGCAGCGTATGAATCGAGAGTTCGCAATGTCTTCTCCACTCTCGCCCCGAGTCGCCCGTACCCTCTTGGGCGTTTTGGTCCTTCCCGCACTCGTCGTCCTCCTGGTCATCCTCGGTGTCCTTCCGGTGCGCGCGGCGGCGACCCAGCGGAGCGAGATGAGCAGTTCTTCGGCCAGGCTCACTCTCCTCACCGAGAAGAACCGGGACCTCCGCGAACGAATCCGCCTGCTGCGGACCGACGACGAGATCAAGCGGATCGCCCGGGAGCAATACGCGATGGTCCCGCCAGGTCAGAAGCTGTTGGTGATCCCCGGTCTCGGCGACGGCGGCCGAAGCCTGACGACCTCGTCGGGGGCGACGCTCGATCGGGTACCGAACCTGCCTGTCGAGCATCACGATTCGTCGTTCTGGCAGACGCTGCGAGACTTCGCGCGCTTCGTCAACCTCGTCTGACCCGATCGGTCGCACGGCACGCACCCCGACGACCACCCGGAATTCATGTGACGGTGGGCACCGGTCCCGCCACCGGTGCTAGAACGAACGTCGTCTTCGTCACCTAGCACCAGGGGTTCCCAACGTGAACGTTTCCATCACCGTCAACGGTCAACTGCAGAGCCACGACGTCGAGCCTCGCACGCTGCTCGTCCACTACATCCGGGAGAACTGCGGGCTCACCGGAACCAACGTCGGCTGCGATACCTCCTCGTGCGGCGCCTGCACGATCCACCTCGACGGTGAGGCGGTCAAGTCGTGCACGATCCTCGCCGTGCAGGCCGATGGCGGCGTCATCGGAACGATCGAGGGCTTGGCGAAGGACGGCGTCATGCATCCGATGCAGGAGTCGTTCCGGGAGAACCACGGTCTGCAATGCGGGTACTGCACCCCGGGGATGGTCATGGCGGCCATCTCGCTCCTCGATGAGAACCCGAATCCGACCGAGCACGACGTGCGGATCGGGCTCGAAGGCAACCTGTGCCGCTGCACCGGCTACCACAACATCGTCAAGGCGGTCCTGGCCGTCGCCGAGTCATCGAACGCCTGAGTCGGTCCCGCCGACGTCACCCGCATCACCGAGATGGCGATTCCGCTTTCGCTGTCCACCGACGGGGAACCCTCTCCGCTCTGCGCCTCACGCATGAACCGCCGCTCTGCCACCTCTCTCAACACCGAACCGCTACCCAGGAGTGCCCGATGATCCCCGCCGCTTTTGACTATGTCCGAGTCGACTCGGCCGATGCCGCCGTCGCCGCTCTCGTCGAACACGGCGAGGACGCCAAGATCCTCGCCGGAGGACATTCGCTCGTGCCGCTCCTCAAGCTGCGGCTGGCGTCGCCATCGGTGCTGGTCGACGTCGGTCGCGTCAAGGACCTCTCGTTCATCCGCGATGCAGGCGACCACATCGCTATCGGCGCGATGACTCGGCACCGCGCCGTGGAGACGTCCTCGGTGCTCGCCGAGCATGTCGCACTGCTGCCGCTCGTTGCCCGCGAGGTCGGCGATCCGCAGGTTCGCCATCGTGGCACGATCGGGGGGTCGATCGCTCACGCCGATCCCGCCTCGGATCTTCCGGGAGCGATGCTGGCGCTGAACGCAACCCTCGTGGCACGCGGGCCGAAGGGTGAGCGCACAATTGCCGCCGCGGACTTCTTCCAGGGGTTCCTCACCACCGCGCTGGCGGCCGATGAGCTGCTCACGGAGATCCGCGTGCCGAAGATCACCGGAGCCAAGGCGAACTATCAGAAGTTCAACCGTCGCGCCCAGGACTGGGCGATCGTCGGCGTTGCTGCCTGGAAGCTGAACGGTGCCTGCGGCGTCGGCCTGGTGAACATGGGCTCGTCGCCGGTGAAAGCCGGCTCGGTCGAGGCTGCCGTCAACAGCGGCGCCTCCGCTGCTGATGCCGCGGCTTCGGCCGCCGATGGCACCGAGCCGCCGTCGGATCTCAACGCCTCCGTCGAGTACCGCCAGCACCTGGCGCGCGTGCTGACCCGTCGCGCCCTCGAGGCATGTGGGGCATAGCCGTCTCCTCGCGTTGACTGCAATGAACTGACGGTTCGTGCTCACGGCGGCGCTGCGGGACCGGCAAAGGAGACGGCGGCGCGTGGTCGCCGCCGTCTTGGCTGTCGCGTTGTCGTTGCGGTGAGTCTCGCCATGTCGGGCGTCGCGTCGGCGTTCGATCGGGAGGCAACGCGTGTGCTCGACGCGATCGGGGGCGAGTCGTTCCTGATCGGCTTCAAGCCATCTGCGCTTTCCGGCTGCCAGCAGCAGCGCGTGGCGATCGCCCGCGCGCTGGCGAACGATCGCCGCTCGTTCCGGCTGACGAGCCGACCGTGTCCCTCGACGGCACCCAGGTCGACGTCGTCCGATCACGTCTGTGTGACGTCGTCGGACGCGGCCGTACCGTGATCGTCGCCACCCACGACCATCGTCTTCTCGACCTCGCCGATCAGGTGATCGACCTCAGCGAGGCTGCTGTTGGCGCGCCCAGAGCCGGCTGAGGCGTATCAGAGGAGCGCCGACTCAGAGGTGATCGGCGTCGGACACGCGCGCATGGTCGGCCGCTGCGGCCGCCGCCGCGGACGAGCCGATCTGCTGGCTGGCGCGTTGACCGATGGTGATGGCCATGGCGGCGACCGCCTGCGGGTCACGCTTGATCTGCTCGACGATCGCCGCCCCGGCACCGGCCATCAGCGTCGCCTGGTTCGCCCGAACGTGGTCGGCAGAAGCCCGCATCGAACGGAGCGCGCCGGTGACTTCCGGGATGACATAGCGGGCGAACAGGTCCCAGGAGCGGCGCGTTGCTTCCGCGTCGGCCCAGTCGTGGGCGAACCCGAGGACGGTGCCGAAGCCCCCGGTGAGCTCGTGGAGCTTCAGGATCGCTTCGACCATCTCGTCAGGCGTCCCGATGATCGCAGCGCCGCTTTCGCTCCCGCCGTTCGCAGCCGTCATGTCGAGCAACTTCCACTTGTCGTCGACGTGGACGGAGTTCGGTCGGCCGAGCACCTTCACGTTGTAGTTGTTGTTCCAGTTCTGCAATCCGTCGACCGCCTCCGTGCGGGCCTTCTCCCGGCTGGTCGCGAGGTGCCAGGACATGAGCACCCGCCAATCCGCCCGGTCAACGGTCTGGCCGTGCTCGGCCGCCGAGTCCTCGGCGAATCCCCACTGGGTGGGTAACGACTGCAGTCCTTCGGAGGAGTTCGACGCAATCGAGAGCACTCCCATCCCGTATTTCCCCGCGAGCTTCATGCCCGACGGCGAAATCGAGGACGCCGCCGCCATCGGGATCGACTCCTGGAGCGGGAGGATCTGCAGCGCCGCGTCGTGCATCTCGAACCAATCGGTGGCCATCGTGACCCTCTCGCCGCTTAGCAGCCGCACAATCGCACCGAGCGACTCATCCTGCATGTCGCGCTGGCGGCGCGGCTCCACTCCGAGCATCGCCGCGTCGGACGGAAGGGCACCGGGGCCGGATCCGAAGATCAGGCGACCCCGGCTCTGATGATCGAGTTGGACGAGTCGTTGGGCAACCGTGAAGGGGTGGTGGTAGGGCAGCGAGATGACGCCCGTGCCCAGGCGAATGCGATGGGTTCGCTCGGCCGCGGCTGCGAGGAACAGTTCGGGGCTGGCGATCATCTCCCAACCGGTCGAGTGATGCTCCCCGCACCAGAACTCGTCGAAGCCGAGTTGGTCGAGCATTTCGGCGAACGCCAGGTCACGGCGCAGCAGGAGCGTCGGCGACTCTCCGAGCGGATGATGCGGCGCGAGGAACGCGCCGAAACGAAGGCGAGGCATTTCGTCAACGGTATCGGTGCGCCGAGTTCTCTACGTATCGCGCCCGATCCGACAGGACCGGCGTCCACGGTTCGCTACGGTTCGCTTCGTGCTTCCGTACGACCCGTTCAGCTCGGTGCGCGCGGACCGCTGGTCGATCGGCCTGCGTCCGGTCGGACTTGACGAATGGCTTGTGCGTGACGGCGACCTGGAGGCCCAACTGGCCGAGAAGCAGCGTCTTCTCGCTGTCGCCCACGAGGCATGCGTGGCTTCGATCGGCGGCGCCGCCGTCGAGGAGGCGTGCACCGAGGCGGCCGAGTTGATCGCGGCCGCAATCGGCGAACCACGCTTGCCTCTCGGTGACGGAATCGCGGCCCTCGAGGAGGTGGCCCGGTTGGTCGCAGAGGATCTCGTGATCATGTTGCCGCCAGCGGCGGACACCGATGGCGGGTATGTGCTCGGCGCCGCCTTGGTCTGTTTTCCGACCCGCTGGCTTCTGGCGGACAAGATCGGGCGATCGATGCGGACGGTCCATGGGCCGGTCCCGGGCTACGAGTCGCAGATCGGCCGGTCGACGAACCGGGTCTTCGATGCCCTTGACAGCCGTGTGGTCACTCGGTCGAACTGGTCGCTGCTCGACGCAGGCGAGCTCCATCAGCCAAGGGCATGTCATGTTCTGGTCGATGACCCGGCCCGGGGCGCGGCGAACGTGTCCGAGCGGGTGTGGGTCCG
Organism: Acidimicrobiia bacterium; assembly: GCA_031423635.1. GTDB lineage: Bacteria > Actinomycetota > Acidimicrobiia > Acidimicrobiales > JANYDT01 > JANLQX01. Next base: position 15,559 of record JANPFX010000086.1, read on the forward strand.
AACCGAACGCCAGACGCTGCGTCGACTGACCCGAACGGGCGCCGTGCTCTTCACGATCCGGGTCTTCCAGTGCCGCCTCGATGAGCTCCAAGCCTCGCTCCATCCGTCTTTGCTCGACGCCCTCGAACGGGTCCACAACGACATGCGTACCTATAAAGGATTGGACGCGCTCGACGGCGCGGTGACTGGTTGGCTCCGGGACCGCCTCAATGACCAAGCAGTGTCAAGCGGTGTCGATGCGAGAGAGCAAGCGACGACCGAGCGCAAGGCCCAGGGCGCAGGCGACTGAAGCTCCGATTACGGCTCCGAGCGACGAGGTGGCGAACTTGATCCTCACGTCGGCATCCCCCGAGAACACGCGGAGCAGCGACGACGTATACGTCCGGACGGCGATTCGTGACAGGCCGGTGCCCGCCTGTCCGATCGAGCCCTCCCACAACAGGATGTAGCCGAGGCCCCAGGCCAGCGAGCGCGTGGTTCGCAGACCGAGTGCGACGAAGAGCGCCGAGTAGGCGAGCACCCCGAGCGCAGAGCTCGAGGCGGTGCCGACGACGAACGCCGATCCGACCCTCGTGAGGGCGCTGGCGAGGACGAGGGGGAGGGTGGCGAAGACGAAACCGGTGAGCGACGCGGTGATCCACGAGCTGAGCACCAGGCTCCACCGCGAGATCGGCCGGAGCCACAGGTGGACAAGCGTGCCATCCTCGTTCGGATCGCCGAGCGCGGCCGATCCGAACACCAGACTGACGATCGGCACAAGCCCGGCGAGCCCGACGCTCCGGATGAGTTGGAACGCTGCGGTCGGTGGATCGTCGGCGCCGGCAGTGATCACCGCGAGAAGCACGACGACAGCGCCGAGCACGCCGAGCGACCACACCCGTCCACGGGTGAGCAGCAACCGCCGCTGCATGCGTACCAGCGTGGCAATCTCGCCGAACATCGCTGTCACCATCTGCGGCTGACGAGGTAGCGGAACACCGATTCGAGGTCTTCGTCGAGGGGCTCGATAGCCTCGACCCGCGCGTTCACCGATTGGGCGACGGCGAGCACGGCACGTCGGAACGCCGTCACGTCGGTCACGTCGACGACAAGTCCACTCTCGTCGACCCTCGCGCCGACCACAGCGCCGGTGGTGAGAAGAGCCCCGGCCAGGGCCCTGGCCGGCGTGGCGAGGATCCGTACCTGGTGTGGACGGTCGTCCATCAGCGCACGAATGGTGTGGAAGTCGCCCTCGGCGGCGAGGCGGCCCTCGGCGATCACGATCACCCGCGAGCCGAATCGTTCGACTTCCTCGAGAATGTGGCTGGTGATCACGACGGTCCGGCCTTTTGCTCCGAGCCCCGAGAACAATTCGATCATACGAAGACGCTGTCGTGGGTCGAGTCCGTTGAGCGGTTCGTCCAACACGACCAGCTGCGGGTTGTGGACGATTGCCGAGGCGATCTTCACCCGTTGACGCATGCCCTTGGAGTACATCCGCAGTGGGCGCGTGTCGTTCGGGTCGAGTTCGACCTCGGCCAGCACGCCGGCCGCCGATGTGTCCGCGGCCTCCAGCCCGCTGAGCGAGGCCATGGTCCGCACGAAGTCGCGGGCGGTAATGGGTTCGAAAACGCTGTCCTGCTGAGGAACGAGTCCGATGTGCCGGTACAGCTCCGGTTCGCCGCGGGGAGGGTGTCCGAGAACGGTGATCGAGCCCTTGGACGGTGTCGTAAGTCCACAGAGCAACCTCATGACTGTCGATTTCCCGGCGCCGTTGGGACCGAGCAGGGCGGTGACGCCGGGCCATACCGAGAAGCTGACATCGGACACGGCCACGACGGCGCCGAACCACTTGGACACGTTGTCGAACGTGATGGTCGGGGCGGCCGCCGCAGCGTCGGGCTCGATGGCGCTCAACGCGTCACCTCCAGGCTGCGATAGCGCCAGAGCACGATGCCCCCGAACAGGGCCGCCCATCCGAGGAGCACGAGGCCGAGGAGCGCCGTCGGGATGGACGGGTGATCGCCGACATTGCCGAACACCCGCCGGACGAACTCGAACGGCACGGTGAAGACGTTCAACAGAATCGCGTTGTGGTTGTCGGTCGAGTGGTACAACGCCGAGGAAACGGCGCCACCGACGACGAAGACGAGCACTATGGCTGATGACGCGAAGCCCTTTCGATCGGTGAGGGACGAGGCGGCGAGCGCGAGAAGGGCGAAGAAGGTGGCGAGCATGAGGCCGCATGCGATGATCCTCGCGATCGTGACGCCGAGTTCGCCTGATGACGGGCCCTGGCCCTGCAGCGATCGACCGACGACCATGAGCAGCGGCGGGAACAGCGTGACGAAGCACAGCGCGCCTGCGACCGCGATGAACTTGGCGGCGAGGTACGTGGTCCGTGTGAGCGGGGAGGACAGGTAGACCCCCATGACGCGGAAGCGGCGATCCGGGCAGAGTGCTTCGGGCGCGGCGAACGCGATGAACAGCAGGATGGCCGAAATGACGAACCCGTAGTACTCCCAGACCTGCGGAATGCTGGCTGCCGAGATCTGCTTCGGCACGATCACGCCGATGCCGATGAACACGACTGCCGGGAGGTAGGCGATGCCGACGACGATGAACGGTAGGGCCTTGGCTCGGGCCCCGCGGCGAAGTCCGAGTATCCGACCGAAGGTGTAGCGCACCGTGGTTCGGATCGCACCTGCTGGACCCGTTCGCTCGCCGTCGAAGTGGCGGTAGCCGCGATCGTGAATGCGGGTGTCGCCCGACGCACCTGTCGTCATCGGTCCGTTCCCTGCCGACCTGATGTGAGGTCGGCGCTCGCCTCGAGAAAGGCGTCAGCGAGTGTGCGTCGGGTTCGGGATAGGGAGCGAACGGGCGCGTCGACGCGCACGAGGGCGTCCCGCAACCGATCGAACGTCGTGTCATCGCGATAGCCGACTCGAACGACCGACCCCGAAGCCTCGACGACCTCGAGCCCGCTGGCGCTCAGTACATGGGCGACATCAGCGAGCCATGCGGCCGAGCCGTCCGGGCTGGCCAAGTCGACGGAGATCTCGTTTCCCTGCTCCTGGAGATCGGCCATGACCGCGTCGGTGGTGGCCCGGCCGTTCGCCAGTATCACGACGTTCTCGCAGGTGCGTTCGACCTCTTCGAGCAGGTGCGAGGAGACCACGACGTTGAGGCCGAGCACCGTTCCGCAGCGGCGGATGAGCGCAAGCATCTGTTCGCGCTGAACGGGATCAAGTCCGTTCGTCGGTTCGTCGAGAAGCACGAGCGACGGGTCGTGGACGATCGCCTGGGCGAGTTTGACGCGCTGCTTCTGCCCTGTCGACATCGTGCCGATGGGCCGGAATCGCTCCTCTCCGAGTCCTACCTCGAACAGCGCATCGCTGGCCCGTCCGATCGCCTCCCGGCTGGGAATGCCGTGGAGTTCGCCAACATGGCGCACGAAGTCATGGGCCCGGGAGTCGACGGGGAGCGCGTCATGCTCGGGCGAATAGCCGATGCGGGCGCGGACCTCAGGGCCATTGCGGATCGGGTCGAGGCCGAACACCTGCAGCTGTCCTTCGTCTCCTTCGTGAAAGCCGAGGACCATGCCGAAGAACGTGGTCTTCCCCGCCCCATTGGCCCCGAGCAGACCGGTAACGCCGCTGCCGATGTGGAAGCTGGCGCGGTCGAGAACGGTGTTCGCCCCCCACCGCTTGACCAGACCGCTGGCCACGATGACACCGGCCGGAGCGACGACGGTGACGTGTGGTGCCCGCTCACCCCGCGAAGGGTCGCCCGTCCCGTCGCCGCCCATGGCCGTCAGCGTAGGGCCTGACGTTGGAGGCACCGGCCGGTGAACGCGCAAGACTGCTCGGATGGCCTCGCACCCCTTCTACAGCCCCGAGCACCTCGAGTACCGGCGGGTCCTCGATCAGTTCGTCGCGAAGGAGGTCGCCCCGTTCGCCCATAAGTGGGACGACGCCGAGGAGTTTCCCCGCGAGCTCTACCTGAAGTTCGGCGAGCTGGGCATGCTCGGCGCCGGTTTCCCGGAGGAAGTCGGCGGCATCGGAACCGACGCGTTCCTCCGGGTGATCATCCAGCAGGCCCTTGCCATGGGCGGATCCGGCGGTGTGTCGGCGGGCCTGATCTCGTCGTACATCTCGATGCCCGTGGTCGCCCACTACGGCACCGAGGAGCAGAAGAAGATCCTGCCCGATGTGCTGGCGGGACGGAAGATCGCTGCGCTGGCCGTCACAGAGCCGAGCGGCGGATCCGACGTCGCCGGGTTGCAGACCACCGCACGCAGAGACGGCGACCACTACATCGTGAACGGCTCGAAGACCTTCATCACGAGTGGGATGCGCGCTGATTGGATCACCACGGCGGTCCGCACGGGCGGCCCCGGGCGAGGTGGCATCTCGGTGCTTCTGGTCCCCGGTGACGCACCGGGCCTCACCCGGACCCCGCTCAAGAAGATGGGCTGGTGGTCGAGCGACACGGCAACCCTCTACTTCGACGATTGCCTCGTCCCCGTCGCCAACCTGATCGGTGCCGAGAACGACGGCTGGGCGGCGATCATGGGCAACTTCAACTATGAGCGCCTCGATCTGATCGCACAGTCGCTGGCATTCGCCCAGCTCTGCATCAACGAATCCATTACGTATGCCCAGGCACGGGAGACGTTCGGCAAGCCGCTCATCAGCAACCAGGTGATCCGCCACAAGATCGTCGACATGAGCAGGAAGGTGAACTCCTGCCAGGCCTGGATGGAGTCGCTCGCCTGGCAGCTCAACAACGGCGCAAGCCCGGCCGGCGAGATCGCGCAGTGCAAGGTGGAGGCCACCACCACGTTCGAGTACTGCGCCCGCGAGGCGGTGCAGATCTTCGGTGGGGCCGGGTACCTTCGAGGAGCGGTCGTGGAGCGTCTGTACCGGGAAGTCCGGGTGCAGGCCATCGGGGGTGGCAGCGAAGAGATCCTGAAGGACTTGGCGGCCAAGCAACTCGGGTTGTGAGCGCCGTTTGCGAATAGGCCGGTGAATGGCGCAACAGTGGAGGAGGGGAGGGAACGATGAATCACGAACACGTCCGCGACGTGCTCGACCGGACGGCGACCCGTCCGCTCGTGCAGCGATTGCTCTCCGAGGAACCCGACGCCGACGACCGCGACGAGATCGAGCGCACCCTCATCGCACTGGACGACGTCCGGGCGGTCCTTCCGCTGCAGGGGGCGGGGGAGAACCCGTTGCTCTCGCCGATCGTGCGCATCAGTGCCCTGAACGTGATCACCTCCATGCTCGGCGCCACGGTTCTGCCGATCCGGGAATGGTGGTCGGGCGACGACCCTGTGCTGCGCTTCGCCGCCGCAAGCGTCCTCCCGCATCGTGAGTTCGCCGATCTCGTCCGTCCGGTGCTTGCCGATCCACGGCATCCGCTGCTCGCCCGGGTGCTGGGGTCGATGGACGTCGGGTTCGAAGAGGGGCACTGGCAGGAACTGAAGATCCGGTCGCTCTCGCACGTCGACGCTGCGGTTCGCGGTGCGGCCGCCAGCGCCCTGCTGTGGGACGAACCTCTCGCCGCCCATGATGCGCTGCTCGAAGCCACCCGCGACATCGACATCGACGTCGCCATCGAGGCCGTGTCGACACTCATGTACTACCCGACCTCTGAGGTCGTCTCTGGACTCCGCTGTGTGGCCGAGTCCCCGAACGAGTTCCTGGCGGCTTCGGCCACGGCTGCGCTCGGACGGGTCCTTGCCGACATTGCCGAAGCGGTCGACGCGGCGCCGGGCTCGGTGCACTTGCGCCGCTGGTGCCACCTGCTCGGCGACCCGACCGGGCTTGGACGGTCCCAACGCTTCGACGGCCCGGAGGGCCTGGAGTCGTCGGAGACCAATCTCGCCTCGGTCATGGCCGTCCCGGATCAACCGCTGATCTGCTGGGACCGTGACCTCGAGTGCTCTCTCCTCGACCCGAACGGTGCGTGGGAGGGAAAGTTCGCGCGCATACGGCATCTCGATGGCGAGTCGGTGGCGCTCGTCGACCGGCCTCGGGTGCTCGACGTGCTGTGCCACCATGCCGATCCGGAGATCCGCGGAGGTGCGGCGGCCCACATCGCCCACTGGGACGGAGGAGCCGATGCGTTGCTCGGATTACTCGACGACCCGATGGTCACCGTGGCGAAGGCAGCCATGCACGCGCTGTATGACGTCCCGGATGGATCTCCGTGCCGGCGAACGATCCGCGATCGTGCGTGGCATGCCGTTGTCGACGGGACCCGGGTCGGCACACGCCTGGGCGAGGCCCTGCGGACCTTCGTCCGGCACGGCGACGCCTTCGGCCCGGATGAAGTCACGCGGCGCCTCGTCTCGTTGCTCGACGATCCCCGTGAGAGCGCCCGCACGTCCGCCATCGAACATCTGGCCAATCGGGGCGCCGCCGACGAACTCGCGGCACAGATGCATCGACTCGCCGAAGGCCCGGAGGTCACCTGGGCGGTGCACGGCACGCTCCTCGACGCCGCCCACCGTCACGGTATCTCCGTCGACCACTCGACGCTTCTTCGCCTCGTCGACGTCGACCACGCCTGGCTGAGCGGCAGCGCCGCCCGCCTGCTTCCGCTCGGCTGAACCCGATCCTGCGCAAGACTCTTCCCGTGATGTCCAGTATCCCCGCGACGGCCCCGCTCGTACCCGCAACCGTCGACGAGGTGATGGAGGGACTGCGCAGCCACGGCTACCTCCCCGACGAAGGCCTCGCCACGGTCATCTTCCTGGCCATGGTGCTTCGTCGCCCGCTTCTCCTCGAGGGCGAGGCTGGCGTCGGCAAGACGGAAGTGGCGAAGGTGCTCTCGCGCTGGACGGGCGGAGAACTGCTGCGTCTTCAGTGCTACGAAGGCATCGACCTCGCGCAGGCGGTCTATGAGTGGGACTACTCCCGCCAGCTCTTGCATCTCCGGGCAGCGGAGGTCACCGGCACTGCGGCAGACGAGGACGACCTCTACTCCGAGCGGTTTCTGGTGCGACGTCCGCTGTTGCGGGCAATCGCCCACGGCGACGGCCCCGTGCCGGTTCTGCTCATCGACGAGGTGGATCGGGCCGACGACGAGTTCGAGGCGTTCCTGCTCGAAGTGCTCAGTGACTACTCGATCACGGTTCCCGAGCTCGGCACGTTCACGGCGACAGTGCCACCGTTGGTGATCCTCACCTCGAACCGCACTCGCGATGTTCACGACGCGCTGAAGCGCCGCTGCCTCTACCACTGGGTCGAGCATCCCGGCTTCGAGCGCGAGGTCGAGATCGTCCGCCTGCGGGCGCCGGAGGTCGAAGAGGGCCTCGCCCGCCAAGTTGCAGGGGCGGTGGAGCGCATGCGCGGCATGGAACTCTTCAAGCCGCCCGGCGTTGCGGAGACGATCGACTGGACACAGGCGCTCTCGGCGCTCGGAAGGACCGCGCTCGATGAGCGGTCGGTCGAGGCCACGCTCGGCACCGTGCTGAAGTACCGCGAGGACGCCGACAAAGTGCGCCAGCACGGTGTCGCCGATCTGGTGCGCACGGCGACCCTCCGCGGGTCGTGAGCGTCTCGGAGGAGGCGGGGCGTAGGTGACCAGCGTGTCTGACGGATCAGCTGCCCAGGTTCCGTTGGGGATGGCCGAAGTGCTCGCCCTTTTGGATCAGTCGGGCGAGAGGCCGGCAGCGAAGCCCGATCTCCTTCGCGGTCGGGGATCGCGTCCCGCCGACGCCGATCTGACCGGTCCGTTCCGGATGGCCGTCACGTTTGCGGTGGTGCTGAGGCGTGCCGGGCTTGCTGTCCCCGTCGGTTCGGTCATCACGTTCGCCGAGGCGCTCGGCGCCGTTGGCATGGAGCGGCGCAGCGCGGTGTACTGGGCTGGCCGGGGTGTTCTCGTTCGTCGCCCGGAGGACATCGGCCTGTTCGATCGTGTCTTTGCCGCCTTCTGGCTCGGTCGGGTCGGTGGAGCGGCCCAGATGCCGATCGAGCAACAGGTGCAGATCGCGTTCGACGCAGATGAGGGATCGGGTGACGGCGACGACGCACCGCCGACCGAGGATCCGGCGGGAGAGACCATCGCCGTGCGGTTCAGCGCAATGGAGACGCTGCGACAGAAGGACTTTGCCGATTACACGCCAGCCGAGTTCGACGAGGCCCGGCGACTCATGGCGGCACTCCGTTTCGCCGAGTCGACCCGTCGAAGCCGACGGCTGAGATCGGCAAAACTAGGTGTACATACGAGCTATCCGGATCTTCGGCGCACGGTACGTCAGGCGCTGAAAACCGATGGTGTGCCGATGCAGCGCCGCTACCGCGAGCAGTCGGAACGTCCGCGTCGAATCGTGTTCCTCTGCGATGTGAGCGGTTCGATGGAGTCCTACTCCCGCGCGCTGTTGCGCTTCTGCCAGGCAGCGGTGGTCGGCCGCGGGCGGGTGGAAGCCTTTGCCATGGGGACGCGGCTCACGAGGCTCACCAAGGAGCTGACCTCACGCGACCCCGACCTTGCCCTCGCGAAGGCGGCGGCACGGGTCGTCGACTGGTCGGGAGGCACGCGCCTGGGGGAGGGGCTCCGCTCGTTCAATGACCAGTGGGGGGTTCGCGGGATGGCCCGCGGTTCGATCATCGTGGTGCTCTCCGATGGCTGGGATCGCGGCGACCCGGAACTCCTGGGCGAGCAGATGGGCCGCCTGCACCGCATCGCCCACCAGGTCGTGTGGGTCAACCCACTGAAGGCCTCACCCGGCTACGCACCCCTGGCCCGGGGCATGGCCGCGGCCCTACCGCACGTCGATGTGTTCTTGGAGGGCCACTCGCTCGCCTCGCTCGAGACCCTGGCCGCAGCACTGCGCGCCTGACTCGCTCTGCCCCGAGCCCCACCCCGCCGAGAGTGAAGTCTCCGTCGCTCCAGGAGCGACCAAGGTCTCATTCTCTCGACATCGTCCACCGCGAACCTTGGGCTGGCGACCCTGACCTGGTCGAACGCGCCGTTGCGCCGACAGAGGGGGGTATCCACCACCTGCTCGCATCACTGGAGTACATGAAATACACTGAAAAACATGCAAAGACATGGCGTGATGTCCCGAACCGACCTTCTTGCCGCCGGCATCAGCTCGAATGAGATCCAGCGCCTTGTCCGCGGCCGGCGTTGGACGAGGCTGCGGACCGGCATCTACGCGACGACACCGAAGGCCGTACGCGAGCCCTGGCTGCTCACGTTCGCCGGTGAGCTCTGCTGGGGCGGTGAACATGCGGCGATGTCGCACCGGGCCGCGGCGTTTCTCTACGGACTCGACGGCTTCCTCGCGCCGGGGGTGCCGGACATCGTCGTCCCGGCTTCATCGGCATGCAGGGGCGCGAATGTGCACCGCACCCAGTTCGTCCTCCCGACCGTCACCCTCTTCAGCCTTCCCGTTGTCACGCCGGAGGTGTGCATCGCCCAACTGGGTCACGTAGTCAGCGAGAACGCCGTCGAGGCCGTGCTCGAGTCTGCGCTGCGTCATGGCCTCACCACCCTCGAGCGCCTGCGCTCCTTCGTTGACGGCCCTCTCGGCCGTATCGACGGCGGCAAGGTGCTGCGTTCGATGGTGCGCCGCAGGCCTGCCGGTCTCCCCCCGACGGCCTCGCCCCTGGAGACGTCGGTGGTCCAGATCCTGCGTTCCTTCGGCTGTCGCTCGGTGGAGCGCCAGGCGCGGGTCGACGGCATCGCGTTCTCGCTCGTGGCCCGCAAGCGACACCTAGCGGTTTCCTGCTGCCCGGGTTCGAGGCGAGTGCTCCGTGACCACGAACGGGCCCTCTTGTTCGAGAACGGATGGACGGTCGTCGAGGTGACCCAGGCCGAGTTTCTCGCCGACGAGCAGGCGGTAGCCGAATCGGTCCGCACGGCGATCGTGACCGCTTCCCGGCAGTCGGCGCGTCAGCGTCGCCTCAGCCGACGCGCCGAGCTGCCTCCCCGTCGCCGCCCTCAGCGCCCCGAAGCTCTGTCGCTGCGCAGTTCGCCGGCTGCGTAGGGGGATTCGGGAGCGGCGGTAGTCTCGTCGCATGCGTGAAGTCCTCTCCGACATCGAGCGATGGAGGCGTCAGGGCAAGCGGGTCGCTATCGCTCGCGTCGTCGGGATCGAGGGCTCCGGCCCGCGCGATCCGGGCGCCACCATGGCGGTCAGCAGCGATGGAGAGGTCGCCGGATCGGTTTCGGGAGGGTGCGTCGAAGGGGCGGTGCTCCATGAAGCGCTGAGCGTGCTCAACGGAGAGCGCAGCGCGGGTGTCGTCACATTCGGTTACTCCGACGATGAGGCTTTTGCCGTGGGCCTCACGTGCGGCGGAACTCTGCACTTGTTCGTGGAGGAACTCGCGTGGTGAGTCCCGTCGTCGGGGCGCCTCTGTACGACGCACTCCGTGACGCCATCCGGGCCGAACAGCCCGTCGCTCTCGCCACGCTGGTGGAGCGCACGGACGGGGTCCCCGTCATCGGTCATCTCATCGTCCGTCCGGGTGAAGCGGCTCGTGGCACGCTGGGAAACGACGAGCTCGACCGGGTCGTTGCCCGAGATGCGGAAGGCGAGCTCGCCGCCGGTCTCACCTCGATGCGGCGTTACGGGCCCAACGGCGAAGCCCGCCAGGACGACGTGAGCGTCTTCATCGAGAGCTTCGCTCCGCCGCCGCGCATGGTCATCTTCGGCGCGGTCGACTTCACCGCCGCGCTCGTCCGGGCAGCGAAGCTTCTCGGCTACCGGGTCACGGTCTGCGACGCCCGCCCGGTGTTCGCCACTACACAGCGGTTCCCGCTCGCCGATGAAGTCGTGAACGACTGGCCTGACCGCTACCTCGACGCGCAGGGATCCAGCCTTGGACCTTCCGATGTCGTATGCGTGCTTACTCACGACCCGAAGTTCGATGTTCCGGCCATAACCTCGGCCGTGAAGACGGAGGTGGGATACATCGGTGCGATGGGTTCGCGCAAGACGCACGCAACCCGCACCGACCGTTTGCGGGAGGCCGGTCTTTCCGAGTCTGAGCTCGCCCGGGTCATGGGGCCGATCGGCATTGACATCGGCGCCCGCACCCCCGAGGAGACGGCGATCTCCATCGTTGCGGAGATCATCGCGTTGCGTACCGGACGCGCGGTCGCCTCGCTGCGCGACGGTGACGGCCCGATCCATCGTCGTTGAGCTGATGCCCGACATCGTCCCGCGCATCGCCGCGGTCGTGCTGTGCGCAGGCGGCGCTACTCGATGGCAGGAGTCCGCTGTCCGAGCGGGGCTCGCCGTGTCGAACAAGCTCCTCGCCCCATTGCGCGGACGCACCGTTGTCGAATGGTCGGTCGAGCATGCCAAGGCCGCTTCGTTCGATGCGACGATCGTCGTGAGCGGCGCTGTCTCCCTTCCACTGGCCCTCGTCCACGACCCTTCTCTCACGATCGTGTCCAACCCCCGTTGGACCGATGGCCAAGCCGGGTCACTCGCCCTGGCCCTCGATCGTTGTCGCGAACTGGGCGTCGACATTGCGGTGTGTGGGCTGGGGGATCAGCCGTTCATCGAGCCGGAAGCGTGGTCGATCATGGGCCGGACCCCCGTTGCCACGCCGATAGCGGTGGCGACGTACGGCGGCGTTCGGCGCAATCCCGTCCGGCTGGCGGCCGAAACCTGGACGCTGATCCCGCGGACAGGAGACGAAGGGGCCCGGCCTCTCCTGCGCAAACGGCCGGAGTGGGTAACAGAACTATCGTGTCCCGGCAACCCGATCGACATCGACACTGTGGAGGATCTCCTGTCATGGAGCTGACCAACGAATTTCAAGTTCACGTACCGATCGCCCGGGCGTGGGCGGTGCTCACCGATGTGGAGACGATCGCGCCGTGCCTTCCGGGCGCGCAGCTCGAAGAGGTCGAGGGCGATGAGTACCGCGGTGGCGTGAAGATCAAGGTCGGACCGATCACCGCCTCGTACAAGGGCAAGGCCACGTTCCTCGAGAAGGACGACGTCAACCACGTGGCCAAGTTGCGGGGTGAGGGGCGCGACTCCAAGGGTCAGGGCAATGCGTCGGTCACGGTCACGATGCGCCTCACTGCTGTTGGCACCGAGTCGACGAAGGTGAACATCCACAACGACTTGTCCATCTCCGGGAAGGTCGCTCAGTTTGCCCGCGCCAGCGTACTTTCGGAGGTCAGTGAGAAACTGCTGTCACAGTTCGTCGAATGCCTTCATCACGACGTCCTGAGCGAACCGGAGGAGACGCTCGCTGCCGTGGCCACGGCTTCCGCTGAGGCCGCCGGCGCCGCGGCGACCACCGCGAGCGGTGCGACCGCTGGTGCCGCACCGTCGACTTCCGGCGGTTCATCCTCGGAGCCCACGGATCCGGTCAAGCCGACGGTCCGCAAGATCGAGTACAAGGCCGCCGAACCTGTTGACCTGTTGGAGACGGCAGGCACGCCCATTCTCAAGCGCGTTGCCCCGGTCGCGCTCGTGCTCTTGGCGCTGTTCCTGCTGTTCCGCCGGCGGAAGTAGGCCGCGACCCTTCTCCTCGTGAGTGCATCGGCGGAAGCGCCAACTTCGATCCGTCGGCCCTTCACCTGGCTCGTGGCCGCCAAGTTCTGCGTGAACATGGCGCTGCGGCTCGCCTATCCGTTCAACACCGACATCGCCCGGGGTCTCGGCGTGTCCCTCGATTCCGTGGGGCGCGTCCAGGGACTCGGCGAACTGACCGGTTTGGCGAACATCGGCATCGGCCATCAACTCGACCGAGGGCACACACGGCGCTGGATCCTGGTCGGTGTCGCGATGGCAGGGGTCGGGGCTCTGCTGCTCGGAGCCGGATCGACCCTGTGGGTCTTCGGCATCTGTTCGGCACTCATCGCCTGTGGCACGGCCATCATGACGACATCAGCGCAGACGTGGATCGGCGTCCGGGTTCCCTATGCCCAGCGCGGACGCGTCATCGGCGTCTACGAAGCCTCGTGGGCGCTTTCGCTCCTCGTGGGCGCGCCGATCGCCGGATACCTGATCGACCGTGGTTCGTGGTGGTGGCCGTTCCTCGGCATCGGGGCGCTGACGATTGCCGTGATCCCGATGCTGGCCCGATCCCTTGTCGCGCACGAAACGCGCCCGACGGAGAAGCCCTCCCGTGCCGGGACCCCGCCACCACGCATCGATTGGAACCGCCGAGTGCTCGCGGCCGTCGCAACCTCGACGCTGCTCACTCTCGGGGCGGTGGTGGTGTTCGCTTCGTACGGGGCGTGGTTGAAGGACCGCCATGGGTTCTCCACGGCATCAGTCAGCGCGCTTACCATTGGTTTGGGCGTGGTCGAATTGCTGGGAAGCGGCTCCACTGCGGCGTTCGCTGACCGACTCGGCAAGCGTCGATCCGTGGCGTTGGGTGCCGTGCTCATGGCACTCGCGTCGCTCCTTGTCGTCTCCTCGCGAAGCTCGACGCTGCTCGCCTCCTCCGGTGTGGTGCTGTTGTTCGGTTCGTTCGAGTTCGCCTTCGTCTCCCAGCTCTCGATCAACTCCGAAGTCGGCGGCGCCGCCCGCGGACGCTTCATGGCGATCAACGGCGCAATCGTGACCGCGTCCCGAGCGGTCGGAGCAGCCCTCGGCACCTGGCTGTACGTGCACTCCGGCATGGCGACAGTCGCCGTGCTGTCGTTCGGCTGCGCGGTTGCGGCAACTGCCGCGATCACCTCGACCTTCGAGTGATCGGCGAGACTGACAACGTGACGAAAGGACCTCACGACCCGACCCTCCGGCCGACCAGCGAGCAGGACCTCCTCGTCGTGACCCAACTCCTCGGGCGGGTCCCGAAGGCTGCCTTCGATGTCGTCGTCCGCCGTCGCGACGGGGTTCCGGTGGTGACCCGCAATGCGCCGTTCGAGCGCGACGGCACACCGATGCCGACGAGATACTGGCTCCTTCCTTCGGCCCGGGCCAACGACGCCATCGGCAGGCTCGAAGCCGGCGGCGGGGTCCGGGCGGTGGAGGCCGACGTCTCCGCCGAGGACATCGTGGTCGCCCACGCGGCCTACGCCCGCGATCGCGACGCCGCCATCCCGCCCGCGTGGGCCGGGCCGCGTCCGAGCGGGGGTGTCGGCGGCACGCGCCAGGGAACGAAGTGTCTCCACGCCCACTACGCCTTCTTCCTGGCGGGTGGCCCTGACCCGGTCGGCCGATGGGTGTGGGAACGACTGGCGCCGAAGGACCGCGATGAACCGATCCGTCGGATCGGGGAAGAATCGGAGTCGCCATGAACGTCGCCGCCATCGACATCGGATCGAACTCGACCCGCCTGCTCATCCTCGACCATGCGGGTGCCGAGGTCATGCGGGAAGTCACCGTCACCAAGCTCGGTGCCGGCGTCGATGCCACCGGCATGCTCGCCGCCGACGCCATAGAGCGGACGCTCGCCAGCCTCCGTGCTTACGCCACCGCTCTCGAGCACCATGAGGTGAGCGTCGGACATCTGCGGGTCACGACCACCTCAGCGTCTCGGGACGCGACGAACCGCAGCGAGTTCTTCGAGTTGGTCGATGCCGCCGTCGGCAGGCGCCCGGAACTCCTCAGCGGCGCGGAAGAAGCCGAGCTGTCGTTCCGGGGCGCGACGTCCTGGCTGTCACCGCGCACCAACGAGTGGGGAGAGCCGCTCTACGACGTGGTCGTCGACATCGGTGGCGGGTCGACGGAGTTGGCGGTCGGGCGCCCCGGTGAACCTCCCGTCGGCGTGTGGTCGATCGATGCCGGCTGTGTCCGATTCACTGAGCAGTGGCTGCGCGGGAATCCCCCCAACGCGGAGGAACTCTCCAACGCCGTGACGGTGATGCATTCACACCTCGACGATGCCGAACGGGAGATCCCGGAGCTCAAGTCGGCGGACCGTCTCATCGGCGTCGCCGGGTCCATCGTCACGGTGGCCGCTGTCGAAATCGGCCTACCCGCCTACGACCGCGAGCGACTCCACCGGTTCGAGGTCACGCGAGCCGCCGCGGAGGACGTGTTCCGCACCCTGGCCACCGAGAACCGTCGTGATCGGGCACACAATCCGGGCCTGGCGCCGGACCGGGTCGACACCATTGTCGCCGGTGCGCTGATTCTCGTGACCGTGATGCGCCACTGGAAGCATGACCGGTGTCTGGTCTCGGAGGCGGACGGCCTGGATGCCTCGGCCCGTTCCCTGCTCGGCTGACGGCTTCTCGGGGGGAGGCGGGTGGCCGCGACTGCGCCAAATGACTTGTCACTGGTGCGCTGAGGGTTTGGGAGACTCGTGACTGTGAACGCGTCGACACCCCTCCAGATCGGCGCGCTGACGCTGTCCCATCCGGTGGTCCTCGCTCCGATGGCCGGCGTGACGAACGCCCCGTTCCGCCAGCTGTGCCGGCGTTACGGTGGCGCGCTCTACGTATCGGAAATGGTCATGGCCCGGGCGGTGCTCGAACAAACGCCGCGCACGATGCGAATGGTGCACTTCGGTGCCGATGAGACCACCCGTTCGCTACAGCTCTACGGCACGGAGCCGCACTCACTCGGTGAGGCCGTCCGACGGCTTGTGGCCGCCGGGGACGTGGACCACATCGACATGAACTTCGGCTGTCCGGCGCCGAAGGTCACCCGCAACGGTGGGGGCTCGGCAGTACCGGTGAAGCGCGCGCTTTTCCGTTCTATCGTTCGGGCCGCGGTGCAGGCGGCATTCGCGGAGTCCGGTGGGCTGGTGCCCATCACCATCAAGTTCCGAAAAGGCATCCGCGACGACTTGCTCACGTTCCTCGACGCCGGTCGGATCGGTGAGGAGGAAGGGGTCGCCGCCGTCTCACTCCACGCCCGAACGGCAGAGCAGCTCTACTCCGGCGACGCCGACTGGTCCGCGATCGCTGAGCTGAAGCAGGCGGTGACGACCATTCCCGTGCTCGGCAACGGCGACATCTGGGAAGCCGAGGATGCGCTGCGCATGATGGCCGAGACCGGCTGCGATGGCGTGGTGGTCGGGCGTGGGTGCCTTGGCCGTCCCTGGTTGTTCGGTGATCTCGCTGCAGCCTTCGACGGCAAGGACATTCCTCCGCCCCCGCGACTGGGCGAGGTCATGGTCACCATGCGCGAGCACGCAGCGTTGCTTGTCGAACATTTCGACGGACTTCCCCTCTCGCGACGCCGTGCCCAGGACCTCGGACCGGTCGAGGCGGCGGCGGCCCGGGCCATCGGTAACGGCAAGGGCATCCGCGACTTCCGCAAGCATGCCGGCTGGTACATGACGGGCTACACCGTCGGTCCCGATGTCCGGCGTCGTCTCGGGATGGTCTCGTCGCTTCCCGAGCTCGACGATGTGCTGGCGGAGCTCGATCCGACCCTCGAGCTCGTCGAGGGTGGTCGCCGATTCAAACGTGGACATACGAATGGTCCGAAGCCGGTGCATCTACCCTACGGCTACCTCGACGACCGCGATGATCCGACACCCCCGTCGCTCGACGCCGAGATCGCCGGTGGCTCTGGTGGTTGAACCGGGCCGTGTGGTGCTCGCGTCGGGCTCACCGCGCCGACGCGAGTTGCTGTCGACACTCGGACTCACCTTCGTCGTGGACGCCGCCGACATCGACGAGACCGAGTTCGTCGCAGAGGATCCGACCCTGTATGTGGTCCGGCTCGCCCGGACGAAGGCGGCGCACGTCGCTGCCCGTCACGAACACGGCACGATCGTGATCGCCGCCGACACCACGGTCGAGCTCGACGGCTCCATTCTCGGCAAGCCGACCGACCCGGTCCACGCCGGCAGCATGCTTGCCGCGCTCAGCGGTCGGACGCACCGGGTGCACACCGGCATGGCGGTCATGGTGGCCGGCGCGGTCGGCGAACCCTGGGTCAACCTGTCGACCACCGATGTGACGTTCAGATCGCTGGACGACGCGACCATCGAGCGCTACCTTGCCACCGGCGAGCCCATGGACAAGGCCGGGGCGTACGCCATCCAGGGAGTCGGTGGTGCGCTGGTCTCTCGGATCAGCGGCAACGTGCAGAACGTGATCGGCCTGCCCCTCGCCGACCTGTTGGCGAACCCGCTGGTCGACGCCATGGTCCGCGCGGTAGGTGTGACACCGGTCATCTGAGCTGGGTCTCGGTCGGGGTCGGGCGCGAGAATGAATGTTCTTGAATGCTGCTGACGCCGAAGTAAAACGCGCGGGTCGAGGACCTGAACACTCCGGAAAGCCGGTGGTCGAGGGCTCGATCGGGGCAGCGTGGGCATCACCGGCGTTCCGGCGGCTCTACATCGGATCAACCCTCTCGATGGTCGGCACCTGGTTGCAGAACGTCGTCGTGGCGCCCTTCGCCCTCGACCTGACCCGCAGCGCAGCGAACCCGAAGGGGTCGGCGTCGTTCGTCGGGCTGCTCACGGTGGCCCAACTCGGCCCGCTGTTGGTGCTCTCGATTCCGGGCGGCGTCCTTGCCAACCGGGTCGACCGCAAGAAGTTGATGATCGGCGCGCAGACGGTGCAGTCCATTGCCGCGTTCGGTCTCGCATTCGTGGCTTGGAAGATGAAGTCGCCCCTGGCGTTGTTCCTGGCGATCCTGGTGATCGGCACGGCGAACGCGATCTCCCAGCCGACGACGTCCTCTGTCCTCCCTGAACTCGTCGAACCGAAGAACATCGGCGGAGCGATATCGCTCAACTCGGCGACCATGAACGGATCGCGGTCGGTGGCCCCGATCATCGTGCTGGCGCTCACCGCTGCGGGCTTCGCCGTGCCGGGCTTCTTCTTCCTCAACGCGCTTTCGTATTTCGCCATGATCGTTGCCCTGTGGAAGCTGCCGATGCGGCGTCGGATCGAACATCGCGGATCAACCGGCAAGGCGGCCTTTCTCGACGGCATCCGCGAGGCGAAGGCGAATCCGGTGGTCGGGAGACTGCTCGTCTTCCTCTTCTCACTGTCGCTCATCTCCCTGCCGTTCATCGGACAGTTCGCAACGGTCGTCGAGCGATCCTTCGGAACGACCAGTAAGCGCACGTATCTTGTTCTCTTTGCTACGTGGGGCTTCGGCGCGGCCCTGGGTGCACTGAGCATCGGCACGGTGCTCGTTCGCCGCGATCAGCGTCGGCTCGTATCTCAGTTCTTCGTCGCATTCGCGGTGGCGCTCACCGCCTGGTCGTTCGCCGGTTCACCGGCGGTTGCCATGCCGATCGCCTTCGCTCTGGGGTTCACGTATTTCGGATCGACGACGGCTATGTCGTCGGTGCTGCAGGCCCACCTCGACGTCCGCCGACGGGCCCCGGTGATGGCGCTGTGGTTCATGGCGTTCGGCGGTACCGTCCCGTTCGGCGCGATGTGGGGTGGATGGGCGATGGACCACTGGTCGGTGCGGGGCACGCTGCTCGTCGGCGCAGCATGGCTCGCCCTTCTCTCGTTCGCAGCGCGTGACCTGCCGCGACGGAGCGATGCCTGGCGTGCCCGGACGCTCGACGTGGCGGCCCCTGGCGCGTTGGCCGTCGGAGCGGCGCGCTCGATGTCGGCGGATCAGGCCCTCGAGCCGTAGTTGCGCCCGGTTCCGGAGGGTCTCCCGAGGACCAAGCCTGCGCGCGGCGACCTCGGGAGGGGGTTCAGCGGTAGTCGGACAATGGCGGACACGAGCAGACGACGTTGCGGTCGCCGAAGGCACCGTCGATCCGCGAGACCGGGGGCCAGTACTTGTCCTTGCGCAGCGTCGGGAGTGGGTAGGCAGCAACCTCGCGAGGGTACGCGCGGCTCCACGAATCGCTGAGCACGTCCTCAGCCGGGTGCGGAGCGTGGACGAGCGGGTTGTCGTCTGCCGGCCATTCCCCGGAGACGACCCGATCGACCTCACCCCGGATCGCGATCATGGCATCACAGAAGCGATCGACTTCGGCCAGCGATTCACTTTCCGTCGGTTCGACCATGAGCGTTCCGGCAACCGGGAAAGACATCGTCGGCGCGTGGAATCCGTAGTCCATGAGTCGTTTGGCGACGTCGTCGACGGTGATGCCGGTCGACTGGGTGAGGGGGCGGAGATCGAGGATGCACTCATGGGCGACGCGTCCGTTCCGGCCGGTGTAGAGGACCGGGTAGTAGCCCTGGAGCCGCTGGGCGATGTAGTTCGCGGAGAGGATCGCCATCGCTGTGGCCATCCGGAGGCCCTCTGGTCCCATCATCGTGATGTACGTCCAGGGAATCGGCAGAATGCCGGCCGATCCGTACGGGGCGGAAGTAAGCGCACCTACGGATGCCTCGGAAGTGTGGCCATTGATGGACGACGTGCCCTCGATCGCGCCATGGCCGGGAAGGAACGGCGCCAGATGTGTCTTCACGCATACCGGTCCGACTCCGGGTCCTCCGCCGCCGTGGGGGATGCAGAACGTCTTGTGGAGGTTGAGATGGCTGACGTCTGCGCCGAACTTCCCCGGCTTGGCCAGACCGACAAGCGCGTTGAGATTGGCCCCGTCGAGGTACACCTGACCGCCGGCACCGTGGACAAGAGCGCAGATGTCGACGATTGCCGCCTCGAACACGCCGTGGGTGCTGGGGTACGTGATCATCAGCACGCTCAGTTGCGCGCCGTGCTGTGCGATCTTCGCTTGGAGGTCTTCCAGATCCACGTTCCCGCTGTCGTCGCAGGCGACCACCACGACGGTCATACCGCACATCGCCGCGCTTGCGGCGTTCGTGCCGTGGGCCGATGACGGGATCAGACACACTGTCCGAGCACCCTCACCACGGGAGCGGTGGTACGCCCGAATGGCGAGGAGGCCTGCATACTCGCCCTGCGAGCCGGCGTTCGGTTGCAGCGAGACGGCGTCGTAGCCGGTGATCTCCACGAGCATGCGCTCGAGCTCGCCGACCAGCCGGCGATACCCGGCGGTCTGGGCGGCCGGTGCGAACGGATGCATTTCGGCAAACTCCGGCCACGTGACGGGGATCATCTCCGTCGTCGCGTTGAGCTTCATGGTGCACGAGCCGAGGGGGATCATCGTCCGGTCGAGGGCGAGGTCGCGGTCCGCAAGGCGGCGCAGATAGCGGAGCATCTCCGTTTCGGTGCGGTAGCGACGGAACACGGGATGGGTGAGGATTTCACCACTCCTGCGGTCCTCGTCGGGCATACCGCTGAAGATTCCTTCGCTCCGTAACTCGGTCGGCGAGGTGACGCAACCCAGTGACGAGAGAACTGCCGCGAGGTGATCGTCGGTTGTGGTCTCGTCGCACGTGACGGCGATGTGGTCGGCATCGACGAAGCGGACGTTCACGCCTCGGGCCAGAGCGTCGGCTACGACGTTCTCCGCCTGGGATGGCACCCCGACGGTGACGGTGTCGAACCAGGTCGAGTTCTCCGTGTTCAATCCCACGCTCCGGGCTCCGGCAGCAACCACCGATGCGCCGTCGTGGGTATGCCGGGCGATCCGGCGAAGGCCCTCCGGTCCGTGCCAGCACGCGTACATGCCGGACATCACGGCGAGGAGGACCTGGGCCGTGCAGATGTTGCTCGTCGCCTTGTCGCGGCGGATGTGCTGCTCGCGAGTCTGGAGGGCGAGGCGCATCGCAGTTCGCCCTGCTGCGTCGACGGATACCCCGACCAGGCGTCCCGGAAGCCCCCGCTTGTCGGCATCGCGCACGGCCATGAATCCGGCGTGCGGCCCGCCGAAACCGAGCGGCACACCGAATCGCTGCGCGGATCCAACGACCACGTCCGCCCCCCAGCTCCCGGGCGGGGTCAGGACGGTGCACGCCAGCAGGTCAGTGGCGACGCACACGAGGCCCTTCACCGAGTGCACGGCGTCGGTCAGTGTGCTCCGGGCGACCCGGTCACCGAGCGATCCACTGGTGTCGGGCCAGGCGAGAAGGCAGCCGAAGGCACCAGCAGCGACGTGAGCGCCGAGGGCGTCGGCAGGAGCGACGACGAGTTCGACGCCGAGCGGTTCGGCCCGAGTCCGAACGACATCGATGACCTGCGGATGGCACCCCGAGTCGACCAGGAAGCGGTCTGACGTCGACTTCGACTGGCGGTGGGCGAATGCCATCGCTTCGGCCGCGGCCGTTGCCTCGTCGAGAAGCGAGGCGTTCGCCAGATCCATGCCGGTCAGATCGGCGACCATCGTCTGGAAGTTCAGGATGGCTTCGAGGCGTCCCTGGCTGATCTCGGGCTGGTACGGCGTGTAGGAGGTGTACCAGGCCGGGTTCTCCAACACGTTGCGGAGGACGACCGGGGGAATCACGCAGTTCGCGTAGCCCTGGCCGAGCATCGACGTGGTCACGGTGTTGCCCGAGGCGATCCGGCGAAGTCGGTCGAGTGCCTCCGTCTCCGAGAGCGGCGCATCCAAGTTCAGCGGTTGGCGGATGCGGATCGACTCGGGAACGATTTCGTCGAGCAGATCCTCGATCGTCGGCACTCCGAGCGCCGCGAGCATCTTGTCCGCCTCACTCGACGTCGGCCCGAGGTGTCGGTCGGCGAACGCCGACAGGTCCTGGGACGGAACGGACGGTGTGCGCTGCGGTACTTCGGACATGGGACTCCTCGTGGGCACAGGTGTGCGCGAATGGATTCCCCCGCTGTCCGTTGACCTGAGAGATTCGTCCGCCGAAACCCGCAGCGGACTTTTCACCTTCGGTGCGCCCGCCCTGGCGGGACGGTCGGCTCTCCAGCGTTGCCGGTTCGAAGGTCTCCCTTCTTGCTGACGATGACGGTGCGGGTGCCTGAGAGGTTCCGGGGTGGTTGCTCCTACGGCGCCGGTCTCGGTCGTCGCTCGTGCTGCGAGCGCGACTTTCGTCCGGACTCTCCCGCCATCGACGTTGACGGCGTCGTCAGACTAACCGGTGACGAACCCGGAGAGGGGCGCGCCGGTGGGCCGGGCCCGACGAACGGGGCGAAGCCATGGAGCTGCGGTGTGGCGACGCGCCGACTCATCACTACGATGCTGGCGTGAGTTCGGGGAGATGGCGTCAATCGCTGAATGAGCGGTTGACCCAGCTCGCCATGGGGCCCGAGGTGCTTACCCGCAGGATGCTGCTGCGCCCGCTTCGTCCGAGCGACGCGCCGGCGTGGCAGGAGGTGCGCCGACGCTGCGAGAGCTGGCTCACCAAATGGGAGCCGGCGCGCCCGGTCGGGAGCGCAGATGCCGTGAGCAGCCGGCGGATCTTCGAGAACCGCTGCGAAGCCCGCGACCGTGAACGGGCAGCCGGGACTGCCGTCGGGTTCGCGATGCTCTACGACGGTCGTTTCGTCGGCGAATGCAACCTCAACAACATCGCTCGTGGCGCAATGCAGAGCGCCACGATCGGCTACTGGATCGATGAGTCGGTCGCTGGGCTCGGTCTCACCGGTGAGGCCGTCGTCGGGGTGATGAGCCATGCGTTCGAGACGTTGGGGCTTCATCGGGTCGAGATCGCCATCGTTCCACGGAACCGAGCGTCGATCCGGGTCGTCGAGAAGCTCGGCCTCCGTGAGGAAGGCATTGCCCAGCGATTGATCGAGATCAACGGGGTGTGGGAGGACCATCGACGCTTTGCCATCACCGTCGAGGAATGGCACCAACGGGCGGCGGACTTCCGACGCGCCTATCTCGACGAGGCCGTCTGAAGGGTCGCCGACGAGTCAGCGGCGATGCCAGCGCAGCGCCATCGCAACGGCCACCACGGTAACGAGGCCGAACCCGACGGGCCCCACCACGACGTCGCTGATCAGCTTGACCGTCGAGGCCGAACCGAGCCGTCGTCCGGCGACGAATCGAAGAGCACCGATAGCGATCGCGACGACTCCGGTGGCTGCGGCCAGTCCGACGACGGGAGCCCAACGGCGAAGATGCGACCGGATCGCGAGGAAGCTCGGCAACGTCAGCAGGACTGTTCCGACCGCAAGCGCGACCGGCCATGCGGACCCGGCTGATCCGAACGACTCGCCGATGCGGAGAAGACTCGCCTCGCGGCCGGTGTAACGGGTCGGGATCACCGGCTGGTCGCCGAGCAGGGTCAGGACGATCCGCACAATGGCGAATCCGACCAGCGCAGTCCCGATGGTCCCGGCGAATCCCGAGATCTCCGGTGCGACCCCTTCATCGATGACAGTGGTCGGCTCGAGTGGACGCGACGGGTATGGCCGGTCGGACGACGGACGCGTTGCGGTCGGCCGGCGTGAGCCCGGCGACCCGGCGGCGACCCCGGCCGGGCCCACCGGCGCGGCTCCAACCGAAGTCCGCGCGCGCTCCAGGCGTTGCGGAGGGCGGGTCCACGGGTCGTCCGCGGACGAGGCCGACGAGTTGGGTCGGTTCCCGGTCGCCGGGGTGGGCGCCGAACCGCCCGGTCGGGCCGCTCTGACGGGTGGTTGAGCCCAGGGGTCGACCTCGGGCACGGCGGTCTCGTCGGCCGCCGCGGCGCTGGCGACCACGTCGATGGTCGGAACGGCGTCAGGAGTCGATGTCGAGGCGGACGACGTCGGAGCGGCGACCTCGAGTTCTGGCTCCACCGTCATCAGGTCGCCACTCGCCGGAACGGCGTCCGTCACCGGCGCGTCGACGTCCGGACCGGTGGCCTCGGCGGTGTCTGGTGCAATGCCCGGGTCGGTTGCCATCCCCGCGGTGTCGAGGGTGTCGTCCGTAACCGTGGCTTCCGGAGCGGCCGTTTCCAGGAACGGGCGCGCCGTGTCGTTGTCGACCGTCGCCGACGGTGCAGCGGTGGTCGGTGCTGGCGCATCGTCGCGGGGTCGGGTCGGAAACGAGTCGTCCAGGTCGCCGTCGGAGCCGAACTCTGCCGCCAGCGCCGCCCACCGCCGGCTGGTGATCTTCGGCGTCGGCGCCGCGACAGGGCGGGCGGACGACGCATCGGCCGGTGCATTCCGAACGGCGGCGGGCGCGGTCTTGCCCGCGCCCTCGGCCATGCGTCGGGACGGGGCGGGTGAACGATCGCCCGAAGCGGCCTCGGTACCGACGAACGACTCCGCCGTCGGCTGGTGCACGGCGGACGAGGTTTCGCCCTGATCGTCGTGATCGTCGTCGGAGACCACCGAAACCGTGACGAATCGAGCCGGTGGTTGCTGGGGAGGAACCGGATCGGCGAAGCCGGGCAGCCGGACGCGTACCTCTTCAGCGGCAACGAAGGGGTCGGCCTTCGCGGCCTCCAGGTCGCGGACGAAGTCGGCCGCGGGGGCGAATGCGGAGTGCGATCCGTCGCGAACGGAACTCCCGGAATCCTCAACCTCGTCGGCAGGAGGGGGCGTCTCGAAGCCGGACGGCTCGTCGAGGTTCGGAGCCCACCCGGCGCGAGGCGCGGTCGCCGTCAGCGGCTCCTCGTCGAGGACGGTGAGGTCCTCGAGTTCGAGTTGTTCGGGCTCGAGCGCGTCGCTGAGCATCAGTTCGTCGTCTGAGGGGGTCCCCTGGGTGAGAGCGCTCGGGTTGTCGTCTTCGCCGGTCGGCTCAATGTGCGCATCGAACTCGGGTGGATCGAGCACCCCTTGCGCCGCGTCTCTCGGCCCCTCCGGGAGCGAGACGGACGGCTCCTCGATCTGATCCTTGGTCCCCGCATCGATGCCCGGGACAGTGGTGTCGGGCCCGGGCACGTCCGGCGACTTGGTCAGGAGTGGATCGAACGCCTCGACCGGTTCCCAGATCGGACTGAGTGGCTCGTCGACGGCAAGGTCCGACGGTTCGTCGTCGGAGGCGGGGATCGCCGCGACGTGACCGCCGAGTTGACCGTCGACAGCATCGTCGACGGCCTCGTCCTCGGCCGTGACGACATTGTCGTGGAGGGTCGATTCGTCGATCGCCAGGAGATCGGGATCCGTGGCCCAATCGGACGAGGGGTGATCGTTGGGGTCGGGGTCTGGCGCGTTTGTCTGCTTCCCGGCGGCATCTGCCACGGAGAAGGACAGTGGCTCGGTGGTGTCGCTGTCACCGGCACGCAGAGTCTCGAGACCGAGACCTCCGGGAACGAGCACGGTCGCCTCGGATTCCAGGGTCGCCTCAGTTTCGGCGCGGAGCGATCGCAAGCCTGTGGTGGCGGTGTCGGCCGGCCGGTTGGCATCGCCACCCCATCGTTTGGTGTTCCGGCGCGCCGCGGTCTCGAAATCGTCAGCCTCGGACTGCAGCCACGCGTCGACCGCCTCCGGTCGTGGCGCTGCGGCAGGCGGAACCGACGAGCGAGCCCCACCGTTGGTGAAGTCGTCGTCCCAGTCGTCCCACGCGCTGGCCGACCAGGGATCGTCGAACGCGTCGGCACCCTTGCGCTCGTCGGCGGTTGCCGCAGCGTCGCCACGATCGCGGCGGAACAACCCGCGACGGCGCTTCGGCGTGCCTTCGTCCGTAGTCATGACGGGACCAATCTAGGTTCCATGGAGCCGGGGGTCGGGGACTTCGCCAGGCGTGCGGGTTCCCTCGAGTCGGTTGGGCGCTCGTTTCAGCGAGTCGCCGGCGTCGGCCCTGGCCAGCGCCTCACACGTGCGAGGTGGCGAAAGTGTCACAGGGGTGCCGCCACACTTCGTTCATGTCCGTGTTGCACCCGATCCCTCGACCCCAGTCATCCGGTCCGCATCGCGGGGTGTCGTTTGCCGAGTTCGGGGATCTGGTCGCCGATCTCTCCCGGTGGGCACGTCGCCGGCACCTCCGCATGCCGGGAGTGCAGTCCCCGCCGCGGGTACCGGGCGCCGAGCGGGTGGTCCGGCGATTCGGCGGCGAGGTCCGAACCATTGCCGTCGCCGTTCGAGGTCGGGGTCGCGTCGATGTACTGGTCGACGTCGTCTCCGGCATTTTGCTGGCCAACGGTGTGGCGCGTCGCGATTGGCCACCGATGATCGACGACGCACGGGCTGCAGTCGAGGTTGGACCGGTCGGCCCCCGATTTCTCGACGCAGCGTAGGCTGACGATCGTCGCCGCCCGGGTGGCGAAATGGCAGACGCAGGGCGCTTAAACCGCCCGGGTCGAAAGACCGTGCGGGTTCGACCCCCGCCCCGGGCACCCGTCAGCGACCGCCGTGGCTACGGCGTGCCGACAAGCTTTCTCGCGTAGGCGAGCGCGTGGGTCAGCGAATCGGTGAACGCCGTTCCCTTCCAGGCGATGTCGAAGGCCGTGCCGTGGTCGACGCTGGTGCGAATGATCGGTAGCCCGATCGTCACGTTCACACCGGTGTCGAAGGCGAGCAGCTTCATCGGACCGTGCCCTTGGTCGTGATACATGCAAACGATGGCGTCGTAGCGTTGTTGGTGCACTGCGGCGAAGAACACCGTGTCGGCGGGATGAGGTCCGGACGCATCGATACCAGCCGCCTTCGCCGCCTCGATCGCCGGAGCGATGTGCTCGATGTCCTCGTCGCCGAAGAGTCCGTGCTCGCCGGCGTGGGGGTTGAGGCCGCACACGGCAATTCGCGGTCGATGGAGGAAACGCCGGAGCGTCGCGTCGGTCAGGCCGATGACATCGAGCACGCGCGGTACGCGCACCCGTTCGATCGCTGTGCGAAGCGAGCAGTGGGTGCTCACGTGCGTCACGGCAAGAGGACCGTTCGTCAGCATCATGGTCACCTTCTCGGTCCCGCACAACGTTGCGATGAACTCGGTGTGTCCGACGAATCCAGGGTCGCTGCGCTGCGTCGCCTCCTTGTTCATCGGCATGGTCACGATCGCGCCGACCCGTCCGTCGAGGGCGTCGTGAGTGGCCCGCTCCACGTAGTCGCGGGCGGCGGCGCCACTTGCGGCGCTCAGGACTCCCGGCGTGAATTGGGCATCGGTGAGTCGGGCGAGGTCAACGACCGCGAGACGTCCCGGCGTCCGATGGCCGGGCTCGTCGACGACCGCGACAGCGTCGGGCACACCGAGGAGTGCGGCCCCCGCCCGCAGCACACGGGCGTCGCCGTAGATCACCACGTCGTCGAGCCTGCCGCTCGCGAAGGAGCGCAAAACGATCTCGGGGCCAACGCCAGAGCTGTCGCCCATGGTGATCGCGATCGGTAGGTGTTCTCGGGTCATCGGCCCGGCTCGGTGACTCGCACCGTTCCATCATGGGCGACGACGAGGTCGGCGAGCGCGGCATCGTCGCCGAAAGCTCCGGGACGGGTGACGAACACGGCACGGTGACGGTTCCCCCAAGCCGCCCCGGGGGCAAGAAGGCCGTGCACAACCATCGGTTCGTCGCCGAGCAGGGCCGAGGCCGTGTCGCCCCCGAGCACGATGATCGTGGCGTAGCGGCGCTGGGCGATGGCGCGCTGGGCGGCGTCGGCCAGCAGCACGGCCTGGCGCTGGGCGTCGTCGGCAGGGATGCCCGCCGCCTCCGGGACCGTTGTCGTGAGGCAGTCCACGGGCCGGCCCGGGAGTCTCGCGGTGCGCGTGTCGAGGAATGCGAGCTGGCGTCTCGCCGCCGGGTGGAGGCTGCCGCACACGACCAGCACCGGTCCGTCGAGCGGTAGGGAAGGCCGTGCTCGGGCGTCGGTACGACCGTGTCCGACGAGGCATCGAGCGGCCGCGGCGACGCTCGCCGCCGTTCCGGCGAACACCGCGTTCGGGTGATGGGCCCAGGCGTTGGCCAGCGCGGAGATGTCGGCGTCGGTCGTCGCGTCGCACACGGCGATCCCGCCGGAAGCGGCCTCGACCCACCGGAGCAGCTCGTCAGCCGAGCGAATCGACGCGACCCCGACGGCGCCGACTCCTCGCAGATGCACGCCCGGGTCGCTCGACAGGACCGGCTGCCGGGGGTCCAGTCGCATCGGACCTTCCGAGACGGGGACCCCGTGGTCCATCACGATCCCGTCGCGGCACGTCCTTCCGGCCGCTGGGAACGCCGGGACGACGATGATCGGCACGCCGTTTCTCCGCTGGGACGCGACGATCTCGGTGGCCCAGTTGCCCCGCAACGTCGAATCGATCTTGTGCGCTAAACGCGCACCGCCATCGATCGCGTCGACGGCCCGGCCGGCGATGCCCACTCGGTCGGCGGCCTCCGATCGGTCGAGATGGCGCGACCCGAGATCGAGCACGATCACCGCATCGCGGAGCCGCGACGCCCGCTCGACGCTCTGCCAGGCGATGACGGGAACGCTCCCGCATCCGAGTTCGGCACAGCCTCCGGCGGTCTCATTCGCGCCGGTGCGGTCGTCGGCCAGGACGACAAGTCTCGGCGCTACGGTCACAACCTGCGGTCTAGCGCACCGAAGAGGACGCGATGGCGAGGCGGGTTGTTCGGACTACCCGCGCCCGCGAATGCTCGGGTCGTGAGGAACTTCGCGGCGATGCGCGAAGCGCACCGCAGAAGCGGATCATGCCGCGAGGCTGCGGAGCTCGGGATCGATGAGGTGGATGAGCTCTTCGATCGTCGAAGCGGACCGGCGGACCGCCGTTTCGGCGTCGCTTGCGCCGATCAGGTTCTTTGCCGCCCGCACGACGCGGCGCTCGAGGATGCGGCGTCGGCTCATGCCGAATCCGATCGTGGGGAGCGCGCTGGCGACGCCGCTCACCTCGTAGGCGAGGAGAGCCCCGTGCAGGGTGATGAGGTCGGCTCGGATCGCTATCGGCGATTCGTCGGTCAGGAGTTCGAGTTCGGTCACGACCGTCTCGAGGGCGCGGGCGACCTCGAGGGTTCCGATCGGCGCGTCGACAGTGGGAAGTGTGTTCTGCATGTACTCATGGTGACGGGAGGTTGTGAACGTCAGATGACGAGGAAGGGCTTCTGACCGATGTCACGCGAGCCAAACGTCACTCGACCGGTCAGCGAACGTGGCGCTCGTCACCGTTCGGTCACCCCGTGTGCGATATCGGCGGTCGGCCCACCCGGGGTGGTCTCCGTCGAGAAATTGCTCGTGGTGAAAGGAATGTCAACGAAGGACACACCTAGGGTGTCGCGGTGGCGTCTACCGGGGAGCAGTGGAGGCTCGAGATCGACAGCCTCGACTCCGTTGCACAGGCCCTCCGCCTCGCCGAGCGGGCTCGCACGCTGCTCGGACCGGTGGCCGAAAGCGTTCGCTCGATCGGGGCCACGGCGCTCTACTTCGTCGCCGGGCCGCTGGACGAGGCGGGGCGGAAGCTGATCGGCGATGCCGTCGTCGATCCTGCGACCCAGCAGGGCACGTGGGCGAATGTCGGCGAAGGCGCCGGTACGGGACGGCGCGATGGCCGGCCGTACGTGGAGGTCGCCCTTCGCCCAGGCGTCACGGATCCGGTCGGTGACGCGTTCTCGCATGCGGCCGCGGTGCTCGGCGTCCGCGGGATGACGGCAAGGTCGGGAACCCGCTACCGCTTCGACGCCGATGTCGACCGTCACGTGGTCGAGCTCGTTGCCGGAACCCTGCTCCACAACGACATCGTCGACGAGGTCTCGTTCGACTCGGCGATCCTCGCCCGGTTCATCGGTCCGTCGGGCAACGACGCGGTCGAGGTCGTGCCGGTCCGCGACCTGTCCGACGACGAACTGGCCGCGCTTTCTCGGGAACGTGGTCTAGCGCTCGATCCTGCCGAGCTCGTGGCGGTCCGCGACTTCTTCGTCTCGATCGGCCGGGATCCCACGGACGCCGAGATCGAGACGATCGCGCAGACCTGGAGCGAGCACTGCTCGCACAAGACCTTTCGCGCTCGGATCACCTGGGACGATGGAACGGAGGTCGAGCCGTTGCTCAGACAATTGCGCCGCTCGACCGACGAGATCGCCGCTCCATGGGTCCGATCGGCCTTTGTCGACAATGCCGGGATCATCGCGTTCGACCCGTCCTACGACATCGCCGTCAAGGTCGAGACGCACAATCACCCTTCCGCCGTGGAACCGTTCGGTGGTGCGAACACCGGCGTTGGTGGAGTCATCCGCGACGTTCTTGGCGTCGCCGCCGACCCGATCGCCGTGACCGACATCCTCTGCTTCGGTCCGATGGACACACCGATCGATTCCCTGCCGGTCGGCGTGCTTCATCCGCAACGCATTCGCGACGGGGTGGTCGCGGGAATTGCCGACTACGGAAACAAGATGGGAATTCCCACCGTTGCCGGTGCGGTCGCCCACCAACAAGGCTTCACCTCGAACCCACTCGTGTTCGCCGGATGCATCGGTCTCCGGCCGGCCGACCTCGTCCTCAGCGGCCAGGAACCGGGCGATCGCATCGTCGTGCTGGGCGGGGCCACCGGGCGCGATGGCATCCGGGGCGCTACGTTCTCCTCCGCGACGATGGACGCCACGACCGGCGACGTGGCCGGCGCCAGCGTGCAGATCGGCGATCCGATCACCGAAAAGCTGGTCGCCGATGTTTTGGTCGACGCCCGTGACCTCGGGCTCTTCACGGCCATCACCGATTGCGGTGCCGGTGGGTTCTCGTCGGCGATCGGGGAACTGGCGGCGATCCTCGGTGCCGACGTGGAGTTGCGAGCCGCACCGCGGAAGTACCCGGGGCTTGCCCCCTGGGAGCTGTGGCTCTCCGAAGCCCAAGAGCGCATGGTGCTGGCGGTTCGACCGGGCAACGTCGAAGCCCTTTCGACGATCTGCCGGGAACACGGTGTGTCGATCGCCGATCTCGGTTCGTTCCGTGACGACGGGCAACTCGTCGTTCGTTGTGATGGCCGGGTGATCGTCGATCTGCCGGGCGAATTCCTCCACGAAGGTCGTCCGACCCGCGAGCTCCGGGCCGAGCATCCCCGGCCGCCGACATCGCACGATCGCCGCGACCCGTCACAGATCCTCGACAACGCCGGCCGGCTGATGCTCTCGGTGCTGTCGCACCCGGACGTCCGGTCCAATGAGGACATCGTGCGCGGTTTCGACCACGAGATCCTCGGCGCAACCGTCGGCCGGCCCTACTTGGGAGTCGAAGACGACGGACCCGCCGATGCGGCGGTGATTGCTCCGCTCCAAGCGGTCTCCGGACGCGGGCTGGCCATCGGCATCGGTATGAACTGCCGTACCGGTGTCATCGACGCCCGCCGGATGGCCGAAGCAGCGGTCGACGAAGCAGTGCGCAACGTTGTTGCCGTCGGGGCCGATCCGGCACAGATCTCGCTCCTCGACAACTTCTCATGGGGCGATCCACGTCGTCCGGAGATGCTCGGCCGCCTCGTCGACGCGGTCGCCGGATGCTGTCATTCGGCGAATGCCTTCGGGGCGCCGTTCGTGTCCGGAAAGGACTCGCTCAACAACGAATACGTTGCCGTCGACGGCAGCAGACGTTCGATTCCCCCGACGCTCGTGATCACCGCGATCGGCATCCTCCCGGATGCCGACCGGATCGTCACGAGCGATGCGAAAGGCCCGGAGAACGTGTTGGTCCTCGTCGGCGCCACTCGGGCGGAGTTGCGGGGGAGTGTGCTCGATGCCGTGCTCGGCATCGATGGCGGTGGCGAGGTCCCCGGTGGTGACGTCGGCTCTCCCGACCGAATGCAGACGATCCACAAGGCGATCGTCGATGGTCTGGTGCAGTCGGCGCACGATGTGGGCGATGGCGGTCTCGTCGTGGCGGTGGCCGAGATGGCGATGGGAGGCCGTCTCGGGGTCTGGGTGACGCTCGGAACGGATCTCACGCCCCCGGGAAACGCGGTCGATGCCCTGTTCAGCGAATCCAGCGGCCGCATGCTGCTCGAGGTCGTACCTGAACATGTCGAGGAGTTGTGCTCGAGGACCGGCGGGGCGGTCATCGGGTACTTCACCGACGAGACGAGGATCGTGTGGAACGTCGATGATCGCGTCGTGATCGACGTTGCGCTCGACGAGTCGCTCCATGCATGGCGTGGCCATGTGGGCGAACGGGGCGCATCATCGTGACCCGACCGCGAGCGCTCGTCGTCTCCGCGCCGGGAACGAATCGCGACAACGATGTGGCGTACGCGCTGTCGCTCGCCGGTGCCGAACCGGTTCGGACGCCGCTGCACGTGCTCGTCCGCCGTCCCCAGCGGCTTCTCGACGCGCAGATGGTCGTGTTCGCCGGTGGATTCTCCTATGCCGATGCTCTCGGGGCCGGCGCTCTGGCCGGACTCCAAGTCGAACGTTCGCTCTCCGACGAGCTGCGCGCGTTCGTCGCGTCGGGCCGTCCCGTGCTCGGGATCTGCAACGGATTCCAGATCCTTGTCCGGGCCGGCCTACTCCCGGGGTCGCTGGTGCACAACAATGACGGCCGATTCGTGTGCCGCTGGGTAACGCTCGAACCGGTTGCGGAGACGCAGTGCGTTTGGACGAAGGGGATCGAGGACCCGATCGATTGCCCTGTTGCCCACGGCGAGGGTCGTTACCTCGCCAGCGCCGATATCATAGGTGCACATACCGTTCTTCGCTATGCCGACGGCACGAACCCGAACGGCTCGATGCTCGACACTGCCGGCGTCACCGACGCAACCGGAATGGTGCTCGGCATGATGCCTCACCCCGAGAACCACGTGATCGACCGACAGCACCCGCGTTGGCACCGGGGCGAGCACCGAAATCTCGCGCGCCAGCTGTTCGATTCCGGCGTTGCGCACGTCAAGGCCACCGGATGAACATGACGACCGGCGGCGATGACGTGGATCTCGATCTCGCGATGGTCGACCTGCTCGAGGAGATCGATCTTCCGCTCTCCGGACGACGTGAGGGGAAGGTCAGGATCGGGTGGGATCTCCCGGCTGACCGGCTGCTCTTTGTGACGACGGATCGTTTGTCCGCCTTCGATCGTGTGCTGGGCTGCGTCCCTGGTAAGGGTCAGGTCCTCAACCGGTTGGCGTGGTGGTGGTTCGACGAGCTCGGCGACATCGTCCCGAACCATGCCCTGTCCATTCCCGATCCGAACGTGCTCGTCGCCCGGCGAGCGTCGCCGCTCCCGGTCGAGGTGATCGTGCGCGGGGCGATCACTGGAGTCACCACCACCTCGCTGTGGATGCGATACCGCGACGGTCAGCGGAGCATCGACGGCCATCAGCTGCCGGACGGGCTCAGCAAGAACGATCTGCTCACCGAACCCATCATCACGCCGACGACGAAAGCCGCCGCTGGGGGGCATGACGAGCCTCTGAGCGTGAGCGCGGTCGTTGAGCGCAGACTGGTCGAAGAGACGCTGTGGTCCGACGTTTGCGATGCGGCCCTGGCGCTTTTCACGCGGGGAACCGAGGTGGCGCGAGCAGCCGGCCTGGTCCTGGCCGACACGAAGTACGAGTTCGGCATCGATGCCGACGGACAGCTACTGCTCATCGACGAGGTCCACACCCCGGACTCGTCGCGGTTCTGGAATGCCTCGACCCATGAGGAGCGGCTGAGTGCCGGCGCCGAGCCGGAGAGCTTCGACAAGGAGATCATCCGCTGCGCATATGCCGAGCGGGGGTACCGGGGCGACGGCACTCCTCCCGTGCTCCCGTGGAGCGTGTGGGACGACCTTGCGCTGGCGTACCGCACGGTGTTCGAGCGGCTCACCGGTGAACCTGTCGTGCTCACGCAGGAGCCCATTGCTCAGCGAATAGTTCGTGCGCTTACTTCTACAGGATTGATCGGGACCTAGCTGCGATGTGCGGAATCCTCGGAGTCACCCTCCCATCGTCGGCCGATGACCACGAGGCCGCCCGGCTCTCGTTCTTCGGTCTGTTCGCTCTCCAACACCGTGGGCAGGAGGGCGCCGGTCTGGCGACCGCGGACGGCACTGGTGCGCGTATCCACAAGGACACCGGACTGGTGACCCAACTCCTCACCGAGGAACGGCTACGTCAGCTTCCCGGACACCACGCGATCGCCCACACGAGATATTCGACGACCGGATCGTCCGTCGTGCGCAACGCTCAGCCTTTCCTGGTGGAGACGAGGCACGGTCCCCTCGGCATCGTCCACAACGGCAACCTCGTCAACGCCGCCGAGTTGCGCGATGAGCTCCTGGCGAAGGGCTTCCCGCTCGCCGCCACCTCCGACACCGAGGTGATGGTGCTGATGCTGGCAAGTGCCGGCGGGAGCTCGTGGGAGGAACGGATCGAGCGGACCATGCCGGCGTGGAAGGGCGCGTACTCGCTCGTCGTACTCGCCTCCGACCGCATCGTCGCCGTGCGCGACCCGTGGGGGTTCCGTCCCCTCTCGATCGGTCGGCTCCCGAACGGCGGCTGGGCCGCGGCATCAGAGACCAGCGCCCTGGCCACGCTGGGTTGCAGCGAGGTGCGAGAGGTCGAGCCCGGCGAGATCGTCACGCTGTCCGGCGACTCCGCCTCCGGGCGCCGCACCCTCTTCGGTTCGCCGTCGCTCGCCCGCTGCACGTTCGAGCACGTGTACTTCTCCCGGCCGGACAGCGTGTGGGACGGCACCAGCGTGCATCACGTCCGTCAGCGGCTGGGCGAGCTCCTGGCCGAGGAGGCACCGGTCGGCGCCGACGTCGTCGTGCCGGTTCCCGACTCATCGATCCCGGCGGCCATCGGGTTCTCGCAACGTTCGGGGATCTCCTTCAACGACGGCTTCATCAAGAACCGCTACATCGGCCGCACCTTCATCGAGCCGACACAGGCCATGCGTGAGCACGGCGTGGCGATGAAGTTCAACGTGCTGCGCGAGAACCTCGAGGGTCGCCGTGTGGTGATGATCGACGACTCGATCGTTCGCGGCACCACTGCTGGTCCGCTCGTCCGAATGCTGCGAGACGCCGGCGCCACCGAGGTGCACGTGCGGGTCACCTGCCCGCCGATCACCCATCCGTGCCACATGGGACTTGATATGGGTACCTACGATGAGCTGATCTCGCATCGCCTCGACGTCGAGGGACTCCGGTCGCACATCGGCGCCGATTCGCTGGCTTTCCTCTCGCTGCCTTCGATGATGAAGGCCATTGGTCGAACCGATGGCTACTGCAACGCGTGTTTCACCGGTGAGTACCCGATTCCTGTACCCGTGACATTCGGCCGCACGAAGAACAACTTCGAGGGAGTCCTCCGATGAGCTCGGAGCCGGTGAATGTCCTGGTGCTCGGATCGGGTGGACGGGAGCACGCGATCGCGTGGGCGGTGGCGAAGTCACCTCGATGCGGCGAACTGGTGGTAGCTCCCGGGAACGCCGGCATCGCGGCCCGTTGCGAGCCGGTGAGGGTCGACGATCCGGAGGAGGTTTGCGCGCTGGCGCGGCATCTGCGTACGGACCTGGTGATCATCGGTCCGGATGCGGCGGTGGCCGCCGGCGTTGCTGACGCGCTCATGGCCGAGGGCATCGCGGTGTTCGGGGCGACAAAGGCCGCGGGAGAACTCGAGTGGTCGAAATCGGCGTCGCGTGCGTTCTGTGAGCGTCACGGCATCGCCGTGCCGAGGAGCCGTTCGTTCGTCGCCGACGACCTCGACGAGGCGATCGCGTTCGTGCGGGGCGAGGACGCCGCAATGGTGGTCAAGGCCGACGGTCTCGCCGCCGGCAAGGGCGTCGTGGTCGCCGAGACTGTCGAAGAGGCGGTCGACGCAGTGCACGCCATGTTGACGGACCTGGCATTCGGTGCCGCCGGCTCGACCGTGCTCATCGAGGAACGACTCGTCGGTGAGGAGATCTCGCTCCTCGCGTTCTGCGACGGCATCCGCGCTGTGCCGATGCCACCTGCCCAGGACCACAAGCGTCTCCTCGAAGGCGACCGCGGTCCGAACACCGGGGGCATGGGCGCGTATGCCCCGGCGCCGGTCTGTCCTCCGTCGCTCGTGTCCGAACTGACCGAACTGATCCTGCAGCGTGCCGTCGACGGATGTGCGGAAGAAGGCCGTCCCTATCGAGGCGTGCTCTACGCCGGCCTCATGCTCACCGCGGACGGACCGCGTCTGCTCGAGTTCAACTGCCGCTTCGGTGATCCCGAGGCCCAGGCGATCCTGCCGCTGCTCGATGGCGATCTCATCGAGATCGCCATGGCCTGTGCGTCGGGAACGCTTGACGACACGATGGTGAACTGGCATGACCGAACTGCATGTGCAGTCGTCGTCGCGGCGCCCGGGTATCCCGGTACGGTTCAGATGGGTGGACACGTCGTCGACGGGTCATTTCCGGACGACTTGGTGTTCTGGGCGGGCGTCGCCGGTTCGCACGAGGCGGGCGCAGTTCATGCGGACTCACTCGTCGTCAGCGCCGGACGGGTCGCGGCAGCGGTCGGCGTCGGCGCCGGTATCCGAGAGGCCCGCGAGGCGTCGTATGCCGCAGCCGAGCGGATCGCCCTTGCCGGCCGTCAGATGCGTCGCGACATCGGTTGGCGCGCCGTCGCCCGAAGCACGGGTGGGTACTCGGCGTCCGGGGTCGACATCGATGAGGGAAACCGGGCCGTCGACTTGCTGAAGGCGTCGGTGTCGGCCACTCACGGGCCGGCCGTGCTCGCCGGCGTGGGCGGCTTCGCCGGGGTGTTCGACATCTCGGCGCTGAAGTCGATGGAGCACCCGGTGCTCGTCGCCTCGACCGACGGCGTGGGCACGAAGGTTGCGCTGGCGGCACAGGCCGGTCGATTGCGTGGCGTCGGCATCGACCTCGTGAACCACTGCGTGAACGACGTGCTGGTGCAGAACGCCCGGCCGCTGTTCTTCCTCGACTACATCGCGGCATCCAAGATCGTCGCCGAACAGGTCGCCGACATCGTCTCCGGCATGGCCGAGGCGTGCTCGCTGAACGGATGTGCGCTTCTCGGCGGCGAGACAGCGGAGATGCCCGGCGTGTACCACGAGGGACACGTGGATGTCGCCGGAACACTCGTCGGGCTCGCCGAGCGTGCCTCGTTGCTTCCGCTCCCGACCATCGTGGCCGGTGATGTCCTGCTCGGCCTGGAGTCGAGCGGACCGCACACGAGCGGGTACTCGCTGTTGCGCCGCATGTTCGCGGCGATTCCGCTCGACGCGATGCCCGCGCCGCTGCGCGTGCAGATCGGTGATGCACTGCTCGAACCGCATCGTTCCTACCTTCCGGTGCTCGCCCCGCTGCTCGACAGTCCGGTCGGCCACACCGTGAAGGCACTGGTCCACATCACCGGCGGCGGTCTGCAGGAGAACATCCCGCGTGTGCTGCCCGACGGTCTCGGTGTCGACGTCGAGCTCGGTTCGTGGCCGCTTCCTCCTCTCTTCGAGCTCGTCCGCGAGGTGAGCGGTCTGGATGCGGAGGAACTCCATCGGACGCTCAACATGGGGATCGGAATGATCATCATCTGCGCACATAGCGATGTTGAGCGGCTCCGTGACGCTCTGGCTGAGGACGTGTGGGAAATCGGTAGGGTCGTCGCCGAACACGCTGGGGAGGTTGTTCTCCGATGAGGCTGGCCGTGATCGCTTCGGGCAGCGGATCGAACCTGCAGGCCATCCTCGACGCATGCGCTTCGCAAGCGCTCGACGCGACGGTGGTGGCTGTCGTCTCTGATCGTCCGGAGGCGCAGGCTCTGGTACGTGCCCGCGAGGCAGGAGTGCCCGTGGTGGCAGTGCATCCTCGTCGTCCTCGGGAAAGATTCGACCGCCGGGACTGGGACGCATCGCTGGCCGAGATCGTGTCCTCCACCTCGCCCGATTGGGTGGTGCTCGCCGGATTCATGCGTGTGCTCACGAGTGCCTTCCTCGACCGCTTCCCGGGCCGAGTGATCAATCTGCATCCGGCCCGTCCGGGTGAACTGGCGGGTGTGAATGCCATCGCCCGGGCCTTCGACGAATTCCGGGCGGGTCGACGATCGTCGACCGGTGTGATGGTCCACCTGGTGCCCGACGAAGGGGTCGACGACGGACCGGTGTTGGCTGTCGAGGATGTCCCGATCTTCGCGTCTGACACCGTCGAGACGCTCGCTGCCCGCATGCACGCAGTCGAACACCGGTTGCTCATCAGCACGCTCACCCACCTACCCCGGGAGGTTCATTCATGAACGACAGGGTCCACGACGAGCTCTTCGAT
The DNA here is from genome assembly GCA_031423635.1 of Acidimicrobiia bacterium. Lineage (GTDB taxonomy): Bacteria > Actinomycetota > Acidimicrobiia > Acidimicrobiales > JANYDT01 > JANLQX01. The sequence continues at coordinate 53,260 of JANPFX010000086.1, forward strand.
CGATTCACCGCACTGACCTTCGACGACGTCGTCGTCGTGCCGGGGTACAGCGAAGTGCTCCCGGCCGATGTCGACACGTCGGCCACCCTTGCCCGCGGCATCCGCCTTCATGTTCCGGTCATCTCGGCGGCGATGGACCGGGTGACAGAGTCGCGCATGGCGGTTGCCATGGCGCGCGAAGGTGGGATCGGGGTCATCCACCGCAACCTGGACGCCGAGGATCAGGCTGCCGAGGTGCGGCGGGTGAAGCGCAGCCAGTCGGGCATGATCACCGACCCCGTGACGGTTGGGCCGTTCGCCACCGTCGCGGAAGCCGAAGGGTTGATGGCGCGCTTCCGGTTCAGTGGGGTGCCGGTCGTCGCGCCCGATGGCCTGCTGATCGGAATCATCACCAACCGCGACATCCGCTTCCTTGAACCCGGTGACGAGCAGCGGCCCGTCACTGATTTCATGACGTCGGCAGGGTTGATCACCGCGGCAACAGGCACAACCCTCGATGAGGCGAAGGCATTGCTACGCCGTCACCGCATCGAGAAGCTGCCGCTGGTCGATGACCGCGGCCATCTGACCGGGCTCATCACGGTGAAGGACCTCTCCAAACATCGCGACCATCCGCATGCATCGCTCGATGGGCGCGGCCGCCTTCGGGTCGCGGCGGCCGTCGGGGTAGGCGGAGAGGTCGAGAAGCGCGTCGACGCGCTCGTGCAGGTCGGCGTCGACGCCGTTGCGCTCGACACGGCACACGGGCACTCCAAGGGCGTGATCGACACGATCGCCATGATCCGCGGGTCATGGCCCGACCTCGCGATCCTGGCCGGGAACGTTGTCACCTCGGAAGGCGTTGAGGCTCTCGTCCGTGCGGGCGCCGATGCCGTGAAGGTCGGTGTGGGTGCGGGTTCGATCTGCACGACCCGTGTGGTCGCCGGAGCCGGCATGCCGCAGCTCTCGGCCATCCACGAGGCGGCGTTGGCCGCGCGCCGCCTCGGTATTCCGCTGATAGCCGATGGCGGCATCACGTACTCGGGCGACGTGGTCAAGGCGATCGCCGCCGGTGCGAACCTGGTGATGCTCGGGAGCGTGCTGGCCGGAACCGATGAGTCGCCCGGAGAGTTCGAGCTCTACGAGGGCCGCCGCTTCAAGAGCTATCGGGGCATGGGCAGTCTCGGCGCGTTGAGTGGTCGGGCGAACGACCGCTACGCGACGGGCCAGGGTCGTGGCGAGACCGATACCGGCAAGCTCGTGCCCGAGGGCATCGAGGGTCGGGTTCCGTATTCGGGATCGCTGGGTGACGTCATGCACCAGATGGTCGGCGGCCTGCGCGCGGGCATGGGGTATGCCGGTGCCGACAATCTCGATGAACTGCGCCGAGCGCGGCTGATGCGGGTGACCGCGGCTGGTCGCGCCGAGAGCCATCCGCACGATGTGCAAATCACCAAGGAAGCGCCGAACTACAGCCGCGGCGGGCTGTGAGCTCGGACGCGCACCCGCTGGTCGGGGTGGCGATGGGTTCGATCTCCGACTGGTCGGTGATGGAGCACGCCGCGCGGACCCTCGATGAGCTCGGCATATCGTACGAGTGCAAGATAATAAGCGCGCATCGTATGCCGATCGAGATGGCCGACTATGCGACGAGCGCATCGGGTCGCGGCCTTCGGGCGATCATCGCCGGTGCCGGGGGCGCCGCGCATTTGCCCGGCATGCTGGCCGCGCACACCCTTGTCCCGATCCTCGGCGTACCGATTCCGGCAACGGCGCTGCAGGGGATGGATGCGCTGTTGTCGATCGTCCAGATGCCGGCCGGGGTTCCGGTTGCGACCTTCGCCATCGGCAAAGCCGGCGCAATCAACGCGGCGCTGTTCGCCGCCGCCGTGCTTGCCGCGGACGACGCCGACGTCGCGGGTCGTCTCGCGGCGCGGCGAGCAGGTTCGCACGACGAGGCGGTTTCGTCGGAGGAGCAGCTGCCGTGACCTCTCGGCACCGCTCATCGGGCTGATCGTGGCCGACCACCTGAATCCGCGCACGATCGGTGTCGTGGGCGGCGGTCAACTCGGCCGCATGCTCGCGCTCGATGCCCGCGCCAACAGCTTTCGTTGCGTGGTGCGCACCGATGAGCTGCCCGGAGGTCCGGCCGCCCAAGTGGCCGACGAGGAATTCGTCGGGTCCTACGACGACGCCGCGCGCAACGCGGCGTTCGCCGACATGTGCGACGCCATCACGGTCGAGTTCGAGAACCTCCCGACGGCCTTGCTCGATGGCCTCGCCGAACGGGTTCCGGTCAGGCCCGCGGCGTCATCGGTCACGATCTGCCAGCATCGCCGGCGCGAGAAGGAATTCCTTGCTGCGCACGGTATCCCGTGTGCGCCGTTCGCCGTCGTGCGGTCGGCCGACGATGTCGTTTCGGCGCTCTCCTCCCTCGGGGGAAGAGCAATCCTCAAGACGGCCGCCTTCGGGTACGACGGACGTGGCCAGGAACGCCTCGATGCCTCCACCATGTCGCGTCCCGAGATCACCGAGGCTTGGAACGGGCTCTGCGCGGATGAGGCCGTTCTCGAACAGCTCGTCACTTTCACCTGCGAGATCTCCGTCGTCGGCGCCCGAGGGGACGATGGCTCGTGGGCCGCCTATCCGCCGGGGGAGAACGTGCACGTCGACGGGATCCTTGACCACACGATCGCCCCGGCCCGGGTCTCCGACGATGTCGCCGAGCGGGCAACGTCGCTGGCCCGAACGGTTGCCGAAGGCCTCGGTCACGTCGGTGTGCTCGGGGTCGAGCTCTTCGTGCTCGCCGACGGTTCACTGGTGGTCAACGAGATGGCGCCACGGCCGCACAACTCCGGCCATCACACGATCGACGCGTGTGAGGTGAGTCAGTTCGGTCAGCAATGGCGCGCCGCACTCGGGCTGCCACTCGCTGACGCGTCGCAACACACCCCGGCGGTCATGCTGAACCTGCTCGGGGACCTGTGGTCGAGTGGTGAGCCCGATTGGTCGCTTGCCCTGGCCGACCCGACCGTGCGGCTCCACCTCTACGGAAAGTCCGAACCACGACCGGGACGCAAGATGGGACATCTGTGCGTGTTGGGACGGCCGAACGAGTCGATGTCAGCGCTGGTACCCCGCGCTCTCGCAGTTCGCCGCCGGCTCGTACCGGTCGGCCGGTAGGGAGCAGCCGGACCGGCATCCGAGACGGGCTGGAGTGCCATCCGACCCCGGGCCGGCCCGGCATCCCACTTCGCCCGATTCGGCGTGATTTCTGCGAGGAAATGGGGTGTCCGGGATCCGAACTGCCGTCATGCGGGATGGGTGTGCGCTTGCCACGCGGTCCACGAACGCGTCGCGGGCAGCTAGACCGGTCGGTTATGGAACATGCGATTTCTGCAGTTGCGCTGCAGCGAAGATTCGGTGACGTCGATGCCGTGCACAGTGTCGATCTTCAGGTGGACTCCGGAGCGATCTACGGCTTCCTCGGCCCGAACGGCGCCGGAAAATCGACCACCGTCAAGATGCTCTGCACACTTCTCTCGCCCACCGGTGGGTCGGCGCAGGTCGCCGGCTTCGATGTGGCCACGCAGGCGACGGACATCCGGCTTCGCATCGGCGTCGCCCTGCAGTCAAGTGCTCTCGACCCGAAGCAGACCGGACGGGAACTGCTCGACCTGCAGGGCCGCTACTACGGCCTCAACAAGACCGATCGGGCTCGACGGGTGCAGGAGTTGAGTGATCTGATCGACATCGGCGACGCGCTCGACCGACGGACAGGTACCTACTCCGGTGGCATGGCGAGGCGCCTCGACCTGGCCATGGCCCTGGTGCACCAGCCTTCGGTCGTGTTCCTGGACGAGCCGACGACCGGGCTCGACCCAGCGAGTCGCGCCAGCGTGTGGGAGGAGGTGCGCCGACTCAACGACAACCACGGCGTCACGATCTTCCTCACCACCCAGTATCTCGAGGAGGCCGACGAATTGGCCGACCGCGTCGCCATCATCGACGGTGGGCGCATCGTCGCTGAGGGGACACCCGACGAGCTGAAGCGATCGATCGGCTCCGACGTGATCATCGCCACCGTTTCGTCGGACATCGATCGGGCCAAGGTGGTTGCGGCCACCGTCGAGTCGTGCGGACCGGTGGAGATCCACGGCCCGGAGCTCACGATCGTCACGGCCGACGGCGCAGCAGCGATCGGGCCGGTGGCGATCGCCCTTTCCGCCGCCGGAATCACGGTCACCTCGATGACCCTGCGTCGCCCCACGCTCGACGACGTATTCCTCGAACTGACCGGAGCCCACCTATGAACGCGCCCGCACGCCAGCATCTTCTGGCCCGCGAAGCCGGCTTCGCCGCGGACCTCGCCACGGTCGCACGTCGTTCGCTTCGAGGCATGTTCCGGGACCGCGAAGCCGTGATCCCGCCGCTGATCATCGGTGCGTTCTTCTACGTCGTGAACGTCGGCACCTTGCAGAAGCTGGGTGAGCAGGCGGCCAACGTAGGCAACTACAAAGCGTTCCAGCTGCCGCCCGCGGTGATCTTCGCAGTGACCGGTCTATCCCGGGCCGGGGCGCTCGTTGCGGACATCCAGAGCGGCTACTTCGACCGCATGCTGGCCACACCGATCAAGCGGATCACCCTGCTGCTCGGCTTGATGATGGCGGACTTCTTCTTGGCCATGGTGCTCACACTGCCGATCATCGCGGTCGCAAGTGCGTTCGGTGTTCGATTCGAAACAGGAATCATCGGCATTGCGATCCTTGCTCTGCTGTGCGGACTTTGGGGCCTCGCCTTCACGGGCTTCAGCTACGCCATTGCCTTGAAGACGGCGAACCCGGCTGCGGTCAACTCGGCGTTCCTGATCTTCTTCCCGTTCGCGTTCATCACCACGACGACGGTGCCGAAGGCCGCCATGACCGGCTGGCTCCAAACCCTGGTGTCGCTGAACCCTGTGACGTATCTGCTGGAAGGTCTGCGCTCCGTGATCACCGGTGGCTGGTCGACCGACATCTTCGGGGCAGTGTTCGCCATCTCCGGCGTGTTCGCAGTCGGCTTCGGCCTCGCGCTCCTCGCCCTACGCGGACGGGTGTCGAAGAAGTAGCGACGTTCTTGGCAACGTGACGACGCGTTCTTGGCTCGACGGTTTCTTGTCCCGGAGGGGCGGCCCGGAGTTCACGCTCGGGGCTTGAGCTGGGTCCAGGTGCCGTTGTTCAACGTGTTCGGATCGAGGGTCGGATCGGACACCGCGACGTACTCGCCCTGCTGGTTCACCCAGTAGGTGTCCCAGCCGAGGGGTAGCTGGACCACGGCCCGATTGACCGGATCGTCGTAACCCTGGACCCCGCCGAGCGTCTCTCGGAAGACCTGGTTCTGCCGGTCGACCGAGGCCAATCGTTCGTCGAACACCTGCTGCTGCAACGCCTGGCTCTCGGCCCGATTCCGGGCGAGTAATTGGCCGAAGCGAACCGTGTCAGCCATCTGCTCCTGTAAGCCTTGATAGAAGAGTTTGGTCACGACCCGATAGTTGGCCTCCCACTCGACCGTTGTCGCTCGGCTTGCGATCACGGTGGACACGAGGCCTCTCAGTCGGTCGAGTTCGCCGCGCGGCGCCGTGGCTGTCGAGGCGAAGTTGACGAACCACGACACGGGATCCGAGCCGCTCCAGAGCAGAGAGAACGCCACGTCTTGCTCCCAGGGGACACCATCGACCTGGTACTCGTAGCGGATGCGCCACGCGCCTGCATCGGCGGGTCCCCCGAAGCCACGAATGAACTCCTGGGCGATGACCGGTTGCTCCTGGACCCCGATCACCGTTGCGTTCTGGAGGTGAGAGAGCGTGTCCGGCATCCAGAACTCCCGCACGAACTGAAGGGGGTCGGTGATCGGCGGCAAGAAGGACTTGCCTTGGTAGTTGCCGCCGATCGGAACCTCGAATCCCGCGGGTGGCGTGAAGTACATGAAGTTCTGGATGGGCAACCAGTTGATGGTGAGCCCGGTGAGGGGATCGCGGACCCTCGTCTGAAGAAATGCGAGCCGCGCCCAGAGGGGCAGCCACTGGACCTCCCCCGAGGCTTCCCAATCCGATGGCACGAGGAGCGACATGGCGGCGATGCCGTTGCTTGCGGGATCGAAGACGGTGTAGCGCCTGAAGACGACGGCATCGGTAGTTCCGGTCGCGCTCAAACCCTGCGGCGCGTTGGCAAAATCTGTGGTGCCCGTGCCTGCCGTCGAACCACCGGGATCGATCGTTCCTCCTGCAAAGACGGTTTCGTTGACTCCTTGGTCGACAGGCGGTGCTGGCGAGCCGCCATCATCGCTTCCACATCCCGACGTGAGTGTCAGAGCGGCAGCTGCGACGGCGAAGGCGGCTATGAGCGGTCGCATGCATCAACTCTGCCCGGCGTGAACCACTCCGTCCAGCAGCGCGCCCGCGACCCTCGCGCAAACGCGTAAAGCAAAGATCCCGTGATCCGCCCCTCGGTGGCTGGCGAATGGTCGGTGGAGGCAACACCGCCCTCGCATTCCACCAAGGAGTTTCCATGAGCAACGTCGCCACTGTGCGGTCCATGTACGAAGCCTTCGGCCGCGGGGACATCCCCTTCATCATCGATCAGCTCGCCGACGACGTGAAGTGGGAGGACGGGGCGAGCGATCACGGCATTCCGTGGCTCACCCCTGGTGTGGGCAAGGTACACGTCGCGTCGTTCTTCGGCGAGGTTGCCGGGTTCGAGTTCGAACGCTTCGACATCGAGGCGGTCATGGGAGACGGCAACATCGTCGTCGCCGTTCTCCAGGTCGACATGACGGTGAAGGCGACGGGTGGACGCTTTGCCGGTCTCGAGATCCACGTCTGGCGATTCGGCACCGATGGAAAGGTGTCGTCGTTCAATCACGCCCTCGACACCATTGCTCATCTCGCAGTTGCACCGAAGGCGCTGCAGAGGGTCTGACTCGCTCGGTGTCGAGGATCAGCGTCGAATAGCAACGAAGGTCGCGCTTGCGATGGTTCCCGTAGAGTCATTGGCATGGCTCACCCTCGTACGTTTCGGTTCGGCATCATGGCGGGAAAGGCGAAGACCGGTGCGGCGTGGACCGAACTTGCCCGCAAGACGGAGGACCTCGGCTACTCGAGCTTGTGCGTGGCCGATCACTTCACCGACGGCTTCGCCCCCACTCCTGCGCTCGCTGCGGCCGCCGCGGTGACGACGAAGTTGCGCATCGGATCGATGGTTTATGGAGTCGACTTCCGTCATCCGGCGGCGTTGGCCAAGGAGGCCGCCACGATGGACCTCCTGTCCGACGGCCGCTTCGAGTTGGGCATCGGGGCGGGGTGGATGGATCAGGACTACGAATGGACGGGCATCACCCGTGACTCGCCCGGCGTGCGCATCGACCGGCTGGCCGAAGCGATCGGCATCATCCGCGGCCTGTGGTCGGGCTCGCCGGTCGAGCACGCGGGAGCGAACTGGACGATCGACAAGATGGTCGGCACACCCCGGCCGGTCCAGGCCGGCGGACCGCCGATTCTCTCGGGCGGCGGCGGAAAGCGCATCCTCGAAACGGCCGCGCGCCTCGGCGACATCGTGTCGGTCAATCCCAACGTCGGTGCCGGCAAGTTTGACGCCGCTGCGTGGGCCAGCATCGCTGCGGCAGAGACCGACGCGAAGATGGCGATCGTGAAGCATGCCGCAGGCGAGCGCTATGCCGATCTCGAGATCGCGTTCCTCAACTTCTTCACCAACGTCGCCGACGACACGATGGCTGCCGCGACAACCATCGGCGGGTATATGGGCGGCGTGCCTCCGGAAGCGGTGCTCGCATCGCCGAACACGCTCGTCGGTTCGGTCGACGCCCTGGTCGACGAGATCCACGCACGCCGCGAACGCTGGGACGGTTCGTACATGATCGTCACGGCCGACGCCATCGACGCGTTCGCTCCGGTCGTCGCCCGCCTTGCCGGTACCTGAGCGATCCGTCGTCGAGCCGTCGCCTGCACTCGCGTTGGTTGGCGCTACGCAACGCCCATTCGTGCTGCTGCCCGGTTCGCCGCCGCCGGGCCGCCTAACTGACGGAGCAGCAAGAGGCCGTCGATGAGGGCAATCGCCGCCTCTGCTTCGGCCCGGCGCTGCTTCGTCGGCCCCTTCAGGAAGACAACGACCCACTCGACCCATGCCTCGAGGAGCTGAGGAACAAGCGTTGTGTACGGCGTCCGTCCAGCGACGGCGAGCCCGTTCGCTTCGAAGAACAAGGCAAAGATCGGGTCGGCCTCACTGCGGGCCAGGACCGGCCATGCGGCTCGGGCCAGCTCGACGTGGGTCGTGGCGGGCTTCGAAAACGCCGCCCCCAACATTGTCTGCAATGACAGACCCATCGACACGACGACCTCGCTGATCAGATCATCCTTGCTCGGGAAGTAGTAGACGATCGTCCGGTCGTTGATCCCCAGCCGCTTGGCCAGCCGACCGAACGTCAGCTGGCTGAGTCCGTCCTCGAACGCAGCAGCGACCGCGCCCTCGAGGATTTCTTCTTTGGTGTGTCGGTGGCCCATGTTGTTCTTGACTGTAGTGAATACTACGAATACGGTATGCAGTGACCACTACAACTAGCGGGCCCCAACCGTGATCTCCACGGTACCCGCCCCGAACCGGAGGAGCACGACGTGCCCGAGACACCGACGGACCCATCAGCAATCGTCGAAGCCTTCCTGGCGGCGTTCGTCGCCATGGACTTCGACACAGCGCTCACCTACGTCGCCCCAGACGCTGAGTACACGAACGTCCCGATGGGAACCGTACGGGGACACGCCGGGGTGCGGCAAGTGCTCGAGCCATTCTTCGCGCCGATCCACGAGAACGAGTTCGTGGTCCTCCGAACAGCGGCAGCGGGACCGATCGTGTTCATGGAGCGACTCGATCGTCATCGTCTCGACCACGGATGGCGTGAACTCCCGGTCAACAGCGTGTTCGAAGTCCACGATGGGAAGATCACCGTGTGGCGCGACTACTTCGACCTGCTGACCGCAGGCAAGATCCACGACCCTGCTGCGGCGTGATGACGGCGCGGCCCGACCTGTGGCCCGAGCCGAAGCAGGCAACAACGCATCTCGGCACCATCGAGTACCGGGACATCGGGCAGGGGCCGACGATCGTGTTCCTCCACCTTGTGCTCGCCGAGGCGTCACACTGGGACAGGTTGGTGCCGCTGCTGGCGGACCGTTTCCGCTTGGTCTTTCCGACCTTGCCTATGGGCGCTCATCGCCTTTCGGCCAACGATGACGCCGATCTTTCGGCGGCCGGCCTCGCCCGCGCCGTCGCTGAGCTTCTCGGTCAACTCGACGTGCGTGATGTGACTCTCGTGGGTAACGACAGCGGGGGCGCCATCTCCCAGGTCGTCGCAATGAACCACCCCGAGCGCCTCGGTCGGGTGGTGCTCACCAACTGCGACATGTACGACGACTTTCCACCGAAGATCTTCCGATACTTCAACCTGCTGCCGTACATCCCCGGATCGATGTCGATCACCGCCCGCGCTCTGAAGGTGCGAGCGTTCTGGAGGCTGCCCTTCGTCTTCGGCCGTCTCACCAACGAGGTCGATGGTGTGAAGATCGACCGCTGGGCCGACGCCATGCTGGCGAGCAAGAAGGTGCGACGCGACGCCAACAAGGTGATCAAGGGCTTCGGCCCACGCGTCACCAACGAAGCCGCCGCCGCGCTGCGGTCAACCACGCTGCCGTTCCTCGTCGCTTGGGGGGCGGATGACAAGGCGTTCAAACCCGAACTCGCGCAACGCTTCTGTGCCGAAGTCCCAACGGCGAAGTTGGTGATGATCGAGAACTGCAAGACGCTCGTCTGCTGGGATCAACCCGAGCGCCTCTCGCAACTCATCGCGGAGTTCATCACCGCCTGATTGCTCCGGTTCGGGGCGGCGCAGCGCGCGCCTCGGACGTGAGTCAGCAGCCGGCGGAGTCGCGGAGGCGCTGGCAGGCCTGGGCCATCCGATGGGGTTCAAGCTTCACGATCGGGCGGCGGAACGCGCTTCGAGGAATCGTGTGGATGTTGTCGAAGTTGACGACGCAGTCCGACGGAACCCCGTCTTCGAGCGCCGTCAGTGCCAGCTCCGAAACGAGTCCTCGAATGGTCCGGGTGACGGCGGCAACGACGATGGAGCCGATGTGATCAGCGACAGGATCTCGCGTCAATACGAGGACGGGACGGTCGCCGCCGGGAGTTGCGGCGAACCACAACTCACCGTTTCGCATCGGCCCAGTCCGACCAATCCTCGGCGGGTCCCCACTCCGCAATCGCGCCGAATGACTTCTCATCGTCGCTGAGCGGGACGTCAACCCATCTCACCGCATCGCGCTCGGACGCAAGCCGGGTGAGATGACGGTGAAGCGCTTCGCGCAGGAGCTCCGATTTGTCGATCCCGAGCTCGTCAGCCCATCGTTGTGCCCGCGTCGCTTCCTCGTCCTCGACCCGGAAGCTCATCATTGTCATACGAAAAAGGTATCTTGTATGACGCCCGGTTCGCAACCCCCGCGACATCCCCGATCAGTGCTTCAGCTGGGAACGTGGTCGAGTCGGCGAGCCGTGGCGGTGCATCGTCCTGGTGACGGATTGTTCGCGGAGCCAGCGGGGTGCTTCGATCTCGGGTTCGAGACACAGAGGACGAGGGTCCACGGCTATGCCGGCGGCGTGAGCGCTCTGCAAGACGGTGTCGCTCGTCGTGCCGAGCACGCGGAGGCGGTCCACCCCGAGGGTGGCGAAGCGTGCGGCGAACGCGTCCTCGGTCTCCGTGCGAGCGTCGGACACGTGCACGGGGCAGCGCGTCGCCTTGGCGATGGCCCGGCACGCGTCGGCTGCGGCCCCATCCTCCCCGGCGCCGATCCGCACGGCGATGCCACCGGGGAGCCGGCGGAAGCGCAGCACGTTCGACTCCGCCCGAAGGCCGGACGGGTCGTGCTCGGCGGTCAGCTCCCGTCGGGCCCAGTCACTGAACGCCGCGGCTGTCGTCTCGACCGAGGCGGGGCGACCGCTCACGTCACCAGCGTCACCGGTGTGGATCCAATCGCACAGCGACGCGACGTAGCGCGGGCCGCCGGCCTTCACCGCCGGACCGACCACCGAGTGCTTCCACCCGCCGAATGGCTGGCGCCGAACGATGGCGCCGGTGATGCCGCGGTTCACGTAGAGGTTCCCGGCCTGCACCCCTTCGGTCCACCGCTCGATCTCGGCAGAGTCGAGGCTGTGGAGGCCGGCGGTGAGGCCGTAGGCAACAGCATTCTGCATCGCTATCGCTTCTTCGAGATCGTTAGCGCGCATGACGCCGAGCACTGGTCCGAAGCATTCGTTGTGGTGGAACCAGGAGCCACTGCGTACACCGATGCGAATTCCTGGTGACCACAAACGACCGGACTCGTCGAGCTGGCGCGGCTCCACGAGCCAAGACTCGCCGGCGTCGAGAGCAGTAAGCGCACGTTGGAGATTGCCGGTGGGCGGATCGATGAGCGGTCCCACGTCGGTTCCGACGTCGTGGCCCGGGCCGACCTTCAGCGTCCGCGTCGCATCAGCGAGGCGTCGGAAGAACGACGGGTCGTCATAGACGGAAGCCTCGACGATGGCGAGGCTGGCGGCGGAACACTTCTGTCCGGCGTGGGCGAAAGCCGACTTCACGAGGTCCTTCACCGCGAGCTCGACGTCTGCCGACGCGGTGATGATCAGCGCGTTCTTGCCGCTGGTCTCGGCGTGGAGTCGGAGGTTTGGTTTCCATCCGAGGAACAGTTCAGCGGTGGAGCGCGCCCCTGTGAGCACCACGGCGCCGACGCCGGCGTGGGTGATGAGCGCCCGTCCGACTTCGTCGTCGGGGCAAGGAAGGAACTGCACGACGTCGCCCGGGATCCCGGCCTCCCAGCAGCACGCAGCAACGAGATGGCCGACGAGCACGGCCTGGGGGGCGGGTTTCAAGATCACGGTGTTCCCGGCCGCAACGGCCGCAAGCACCCCACCGAGGGCGATCGCAAAGGGGAAGTTCCAGGGAGGTGCGATCACGACGGTGCCGACCGGGCGGGAGACGATTCCTCTGGCGCTCAGCCGGGTGAAGTCGTCGACGCAACGGGCGTAGTAATGGGCGAAATCGATTGCCTCGCTGATCTCGGGGTCGCCTTCGAGCATCGTCTTGCCGGTGTCATGCGCCATGGCGGCGAGCAACTCGCCCCGCCGTCGGGCGACCACATCGCCAACCCGGTCGACGAGCGCACATCGGTCGGCGGGCGTCGTCGCACTCCAGCGTTGCGAAGCTGCGTTGGCGATGACGACCGCGGCATCGACCAGCGCACGATCGGCGAGATGCACCTCGTACGCGTCAAACGGTGAACAGGTGAAGTCGACTCGGGTGACATGACCAGTGGGAGTTCCGACGCCGTTGACGACCGGCACGATCGCCGACGTCGCCGGTCGCCATGCCGCGAGAGCTTCGGTGATCCAGAGACGGTTGGCACGGAGCGAGAAGTCGGTGTTCGGATCGTTCTCGAACGCTCGGGATACGTCGGAGTCGACGATTGCAAGGCGCCGATCCTGCGCTCGTCGTGGCGTCTTGGAGACGGTGTGTCGTCCCGCAACTGCGATCCGGAACCGTTCAGCTTCAGCGGCGAACACGGCATTTCCCGGCTGGAGATCGAAGAGGTTGTGGAGGAAGTTGTCGGGCGCCGTGTTCTCGTCGAGACGTCGGACGAGATAGGCAATCGCCGCCGTGAAGTCGCTCGGCCGGACGACGGGCGTGTACAGCAGCACGTCGCCGTGGGCCTCGTGCAGCGCCTGTGCCTGGGCCGGCGCCATGCCTTCGAGCATCTCGAAAGAGAGGCGTCGCTCAGCCCCGCGCGCCTGAAGTCGCTCGACCAGTCCGAGCCCCCAGGCGACGTCGAAGAGATTGTGCGAGGCCAACCCGACGTCGACAGCTTCGTCGAAACGCTCCTGAAGAAGGAGGTCGAGCAGCGCCTTGTAGCTGGCGTCCACGTCGGCCTTGGTCGGATAGGGGGCGAGTGACCAGCCGTTGATCTCTGCTTCGACCGACTCCATGGCGAGATTCGCGCCCTTGACGACTCGAACCTTGATCCGACCGCCGCCTCGAGCTCGTCGACCCGAGGCCCACTCCGCAAGTTCCCCTGCGACGGCGTGGGCATCGGGCAGATACGCCTGCAGCACGATGCCGGCGTCGATGCCCGAGAACTCCGGCTCGTCGAGCACTCGTCGGAACGCGGCGACGGTCAGGGCAAGGTCCCGGTACTCCTCCATGTCGAGGTTGATGAACGCCGACGGTGTCTTGGACCGGGCCAGACGGTACAGGCCTCGCAGCGCACCGCTCACCGCGTCAACGGTGGCATCGAATGCCAGCGGACTAATATGCGCGCATATTGCGGAGATCTTGACCGAGACGTAGTTGACGTCATCTCGCAACACGGCTCCGCGGATGAGCTCGAGGCGGTGCTGGGCCTCGTCGACTCCGAGGATCGCTTCGCCGAGGATGTTCACATTGGTGCGGAACCCGTCGGACCGACGCCCGGCGAGGTGGCGCGTGATGCCGGGCTCGCGGTCGAACACGATTGTCCCCTCGGCCTCATCTCGCAAGCGCCGCAGGACAAGCGGCATGACCAGGCGGGGGAGGAGCGGAGCGACCCTCGCTCCGACCCGGACGAGCATTCGATCGACTCGGCCGAGCGCGCTCGTGTCCGTCGTTTCGACCAGTTCTGCGAATCGTCGAGCGGCGCGGCGCGGATCGTCGAGCCGGGCGACCTCGTCGGTGAGTGCGCGGGTGAAGCGGGCCAGGTCGTCGTTCACGACGATCCCGTGCAACCGGTCCCGCCGAGCGACTTCGCGTCGTGTCTGCTCGGCCTCGATCTCCAGCGCTCGCGTGAGGAGTGTCGTCGCTCGGGCGAGGGCCCCGTCGGCCTCGGTCGTCGTCATCGGTGGAGCGGCGAAAGCCATGTGTCCAGTGGACATGATCTGCCGTCGGCGGTCTTGGACGATCAGACGGGGTGGGGTGACGAATTCGTGCAACGCAGAGCGCATCGTCAAGGATGTCCGAGTGGGCGAACCATCGACGACCGCATCGCGGCCGGCCGATCATGAGGCCGAGGTCATCCGCCGCGTCTTCGAGGACCTACCCCAGGTCATGTTCTGCGTGAAAGACGGCGCCGGCCGCTACCTCACCGCCAACGATGCGTTCGTTCGACGCACCGGCAAGCGATCGCTGCGTCAGGTCATTGGTCGGCGGGCAAGCGACCTTTTCCCAGCGACCTTGGCGGCGTCGTACGAAGCACAGGACCGCGCCGTGTTCACGACCGGCCAACCGGTTCGCTACCAGCTCGAGATCATCTCGGACTTCGACGGTTCGGAGGCCTGGTTCCTGACGAACAAGCAACTCGTGGGACCGTTCGACGATCGGCGTCTGGTGGTGATCTCCGTCGAAGCGCGTCTTCCGAAGCGATCGAGCCCGGCCGGTGCCGGACTGCGCGCTGCGCTCGATCACGCTCGGGACAACTTCACCGAGACCGTCCGGGTCGAGGAGATGGCGCACATCGCCGGGATGTCGGTGGCCCAGCTGGAGCGGGGCATGCGCCGGGCTGTCGGTGTCACCCCGAAGCAGTTCGTCCAACGCCTGCGAAGCGATCACGCTGCTGTGCTCCTGGCCACCACCTCACGCCCGATCGCCGAGATTGCATCAGCGAGCGGCTACTACGACCAGAGCCAGTTCACCCGCCTGTTCCGCGCCGCGACCGGAATGACTCCAGGCGCCTACCGTTCGGTCGCATCGTCTCCTTGATGGGGTCTGCGACGGGACCGACTCACTCGACGGTGACGCGGTCCACGTAGATCACCCGCGGTTTCCCACGCGTGGTCCCCGCTTTCGGGGGGTTCTCGTCATCGCCCTCGACGGTGACGATCTTGGCGCCGGTGAGGTAGTTCGTGGATTCGTTCACGAAGCCGCCGGTCGCCCGATCGAGGACAGCACGATCGAGACCGATGAGGCGGACTCCACCTTTTTCGATGCGATTGCGATGAGTCCAGTCGGTGACCTCCCGGGATCCGGCACTTTGCTTGATCACCAACGTGTTGCGGGATGCCGAGAGCTCGACAGGAGCACCGACAACACCCCAGAAGGCACCGCCGCACGACCGGCAGATCACCGCCGTCCTGCTCTGACCGACCATGCGCCATCCGTCGCAGCGACAGTTCGTGCGGCGATCGTCGATCCGAGCGCCAGGATCAGGGCGAACCCGACACGCGAGAGCCGTCGCGTGAGGAAGGGACTACCGGGACGGGCTGTTGGATGCAACATCTACTGATTCTGTCGACCCATCGATGACGATCTGCGTCATTCGTTCGACGAACGCGCGCCCGAGACCCTGATGGGTGAGCAGACGTCGATAGAAGAGCGGCCCGGCAAGCATGGCCATCAACGTGTCGACGTCAGAGTCGGCGGGCAGTTCACCACACCGGACGGCCCGGGTGAGCCGATCCCTGAGCGGCTTGCGTCGGGCATCGATGAAGGCCTTGCTGAGGAGAGCGAACTCCGGGTCTCGCTCCGCCGCTTCGAGCATCGCCGGGAGCAGCCGTCCACCATCATTCCCACCCAGGGTCACGGCGAGGGCAAGGAGTCCTTGCGTCAGGTCGGATCGGAGGTCGCCGGTGTCGGGGAACAGCACCTCGCACTTGCCCGACTCGAACGCGTCCACCAGCAGTTCGTTCGAACTTCTCCACTGGCGATAGATCGTCGTCTTGGCGATTCCTGAACGTGCCG
>JANPFX010000087.1:0-6247 GCA_031423635.1 Acidimicrobiia bacterium
CGATGTCGGCCTGAAGCTGCTTGTTCAGACGCAGTACTCCGGCGGTGCGCTCGCGAACGCGCCTTTCCAGCGCTGCCTGGGAATCGCGCAGGGCTTGCTCGGCTGCCTGGCGCGCTCGGATTTCCGTGCTGAGCGAGATCTCCTTCATGACCAGGGCGGTGAAGTCTCGCAGGATGTTCACGTCATCCTCGGTCCGTGTCTGAGCCATAGCCTTTCGGCGGGAACGCCCAACGCCCACATGACCGGGTTCACTCGCCGTTCACTGAGCCAATCGGAGTCGAGTGACTAGCGTGGACGCGATGAATGACCTGCACGCACGAGCTGCACGCCACGCCGCGCTGGGCGACCCGGTGCGCCTCGCCATGATCGATGAGCTGACCCGTTCGGACCGATCCCCCATTGAGCTGCGCCAGCTCGTCGGCATCGAATCCAACCTCCTCGCGCACCACCTCGACGTCCTGGAGAACGTCGGACTCATCAACCGCACACGGTCCAGTGGAGACGGACGCCGTCGCTACGTTCACCTGTTGCGCACGGAGCTGCCCGGACTCGTCCCGGGACGTCCCCTTCCGCCAGGCCGGGCCCTGTTCGTGTGCACACGCAACTCGGCGCGCAGCCAACTCGCCGCCGCCCTGTGGCGTTCCATGGTCGGCACCCCGGCTGACTCCGCCGGAACCCATCCCGCCGACCGGGTCCACCCCGGTGCGGTCGCCGCCGCGAAGCGCCTCGGACTCGACCTCAGCCACGCCACGCCCCGTGAGCTCGCGTCGATCGGCAAGCTCCCACCGATCATCGTGACCGTGTGCGACCAGGCGCACGAGGAACTCGACCCGGACAGCACGTGGCTGCACTGGTCCGTCCCGGACCCGGTGACCACCGGTACCCGCGCCGCATTCGATGCCGTGGTGGCCGACCTCAGCGCCCGCATCGATGCTCTCAACCCCCACCCCGAACACGAAGGAACGCCCCGCACATGACCATCCGACTCGGCATCAACGGATTCGGCCGCATCGGCCGACTCGCCGTGCGAGGCCTCCAACACCAGCCCGGTATCGAACTCGTCCACATCAACGAACCAAAAGGCGGCGCAGAGACGGCAGCCCACCTGCTCGAGTTCGACACCGTCCACGGCCGCTACCCCGGCACGATCACCCGCAACGGCGACGAAACCATCGTCATTGACGGGAAACCCGTGACGTTCTCCGAGCACTCGACGCCGGGCGACGTCCCCTGGGCTGACCACGGCGTCGATGTCGTCATCGAGTCGAGCGGGAAGTTCAAGACCACCGAAACACTCGAGCCGTACTTCACCCGCGGCGTGCGCAAGGTCGTCGTCGCCGCCCCCGTGAAGAGCGAAGGCGTGCTCAACATCGTGATCGGCTGCAACGACGGGCTCTATGACCCCGAGGTGCACCGCATCGTGACCGCGGCGTCGTGCACCACGAACTGCCTGGCGCCGGTCGTGAAGGTCCTCCACGGGAACATCGGAATCGAACGAGGTGCCATCACCACCATCCACGACGTCACCAACACCCAGGTCATCGTCGACGCCCCCCATAAGGACCTCCGCCGGGCCCGTTCCGCGTTGAACTCGCTCATCCCCACATCGACCGGGTCAGCGACCGCGATCACGCTTATCTATCCCGAGCTCACCGGGAAGCTCAACGGAATGGCGGTCCGTGTCCCGCTGCTCAACGCGTCGCTCACCGACGCCGTGTTCACCATGACCCGAGACGTCACCGTCGATGAAGTCAACGCTCTGTTCGCTGAAGCCGCCGCCGGCCCGCTCAAGGGCATCCTCGGCTACGAGGAACGCCCGCTCGTGTCGGCCGACTACACCAACGACACCCGCTCCGGCATCGTCGACGCACCCTGCACCATGGTCGTCGACGGCCGCATGCTCAAAGTCATCGCCTGGTACGACAACGAGTACGGCTACGCCTTCCGGCTCGCTGAGCTTGCCGCCAAGGTGGCCGGCTCACTCGCTGCCTCGTCGTGAAGCTCCGCAACTACGCGCTCGTCACCGCCGGCTACTGGGCGTTCACGCTCACCGACGGCGCCCTGCGCATGCTCGTGCTGCTGCACTTCAACGAGCTCGGCTACTCCCCCGTCTCCATCGCCTTCCTGTTCCTCGCATACGAGTTCATGGGGATCCTCACCAACCTCCTCGGCGGATGGGTCGGATCCCGGCGCGGCCTCAACCGCACCCTGGTCGCCGGCCTCGGCCTCCAGATCGTTGCCCTCAGCGCGCTTACCTTCGAACGGGCCGACTGGAAGAAGTGGGCCGCCGTCGCGTTCGTGATGGCCGCCCAGGCACTGTCCGGTGTTGCCAAGGATCTCACCAAGATGAGTTCCAAGAGCGCCGTCAAAACCGTCGCCGGTGACGGGTCACTGTTCCGGATGGTGGCGATCCTCACCGGTTCCAAGAACGCCCTCAAAGGCGTCGGCTTCTTCCTCGGCGCATCGCTGCTGTCATGGATCGGCTACGACCAAGCCCTCTGGTCCATGGCCGCCGCCCTCACCGTGGTCGTCGTCGGACTGCTCGTCTTCTTGAACGAAGACATCGGCAAATCCAAGAAGAAGAAGCCACTGCGCTCGGTCCTCTCCAAGTCGACCGCCATCAACCGGCTCTCCGCCGCCCGGTTCTTCCTCTTCGGCTCACGCGACATTTGGTTCGTCGTCGCCCTCCCCGTGTTCCTCTCCGACAAACTCGGCTGGTCGCACTACGGCGTCGGCGCCTTCCTCGCCGTCTGGGTCATCGGCTACGGCATCATCCAATCCTCCGCACCCAAACTCCTCGCACGCAGCGGCGCACAAGTCGACGAGGTGCGGGCCACGCAACGCTGGGGCCTCACCCTCGCCGTCATCTCCGCCGCCATCGCGCTGGCGGTTGCGCTGAACCTCTCCAAGACCGCAGCGATCGTCGGCGGGCTCATCGTCTTCGGCGCCGCGTTCGCCATGAACTCCTCCCTGCACTCCTACCTCGTGCTCGCCTACTCCGACGACGACGACGTCGCCACCGACGTCGGCTTCTACTACTCCGCCAACGCCGCCGGCCGCCTCGTCGGCACCCTCCTCTCCGGCGTGCTCTACCTGTGGGCCGGCCTCCCCGGCGCACTCTGGGGCTCCGCCGCCTTCGTCGCCACCGCATGGGCACTCAGCCTCCGTTTCCCACCACTCCCCACCAACGTCACCGTGTCACTCGCAACCATCAGCGCCAGCGACTGAGCTGTGGCCACCAAGCCGCAGGCGAGCACTGGCGATCCGGGACATACAACACAAAACAGGAGGCGCAATCGCGATGAGGTCGAAGTGAACCCCGAATATGATTCGACAACTCTTGAGGACCAGCCCTCGCACGAGCGACGCCGGATTGTGGCGGCCGAGCTCATCCAGAACCGGGCGCGGAGAGAAGCTGCCGAAGCTGAATCCGCAGCCGCCGAGCAAGAACTCCAAGAGCTGCTCCTCAAAGCTCACCGGACGAACCTCCGCCTTTCGACCATCGCCACGTCATCCGGCCTAGCCAAACGCACGATCCGCCGCATGCTCCCCGCAACGAGCGAGACTGACGCCTCCGACGTTCAGTAGCCACGCGTCTCAGACATCGAAACGGCAACCGACGGCACACGCAGACGAATCCGGCACGTGCTCGGCGCCGGCGAGGAAGATCCTGAACGGCTGAATCGATTCGTAACGGATCCGGCGGTCGGGTTCACGATTGGTCGGTGGGCTCGAACGTCTACCCGGTCGGCCCCAAGCGCGCCCCGCCGTCGACGCCGCTGAATCGGTTGAACGGGCTTGGCGTGGATGGGCGGCAAGTGTGCTGGCCGGTTCCCGTCTGGTCAAGGGGAGCCCGATGCCTTCCGCCACACCTTCGGTGACGCTGCGCTTGCCGGACGCCACCAAGCACCCACCACCTTGACCAGCCACCCCGCCAGCGAAACGCGGCAGCCAACGGCTGCAGGGCGACCTCCCCGCAGCCCTGGGAGAACCCCTCTCCGAGGCCCTTCGATCCGAAAGGACCCCGCCCATGCCCATCACCGCTCTCTACGCCACCAAAGGCGGACAAGGCGTCACCACCACAACCGCCGCCCTCGGCATCCTCACCGCGCACGGCGGACACCGAACGCTGCTCGTCGACACCGGCCACGACCTCCCGGCCGCACTCGGACTCCCCGACAACACCGACCAGCCCGGACTCGCCGACTACCTCGAACCAGCCAGCCGCACCAACCTCGCCGACATCACCACCCCGGTAGCGGAGAACCTCGACATCATCACGCGAGGAACCGCCCCGATCGTGTTTAGTACGCACACCTACGGACTACTCGTGGGCGGACTCGGACAGTACGACCACGTCATCATCGACACCACCGATACCGCCTACGCCTGGACACTGCATGTCGACCACCGAGTGCTCGTCACCCGGCCCTTCTACCTCGCCTTGCGACGCTCCACCATCACCCCAAAACCCACACACGTCGTGCTCATCAACGAACCCGGCCGAGCCCTCGACGCCAAAGACATCGAAGCCGTCACCGGCGTACCCGTCACCGCCACCATCCCATACGAAACCGGCATCGCCCGGACCATCGACGCCGGACTCCTCACCACCCGACTCCCACGCAGCCTCGGGCGGGCACTCCGCCCGCTCGTCGCCGCCATCAACCGAACGGCGCCAGTCGCATCATGAACGCCGCCACGAACTTTCGTCTCGAGCCCGTCGACGGACTCATCACCATCGCCGCCGCATACACCCCAACCGCCAACATTCACGACCCCGACTCGACCTACAGCCGGTCCTGACCCATCTTCGCCGCATTTGACGAGCCGCCGGCCGAAACGCCGGCGGCTCTTCGCGCGCCCGCCATCGACATCGTCGGTGCGGTCTTTTCGGTAGCGTCACAGATCGCCATGGCGATCCCCGACACCGACCTACACCGCATCCGGACTTGGGCCGACAACCACCCCCCGACCGAAATCCGCGCGCACGTCTGGGTCGAACTCGACATCACACCGACCACGATCACGGTGAACGAATGCCGCCCCTACTGGCGACCCGAAGAACGCCAACCGCCGACCCGATCACCGGTGGCTCGATGCCGCTGGAACAACACCACCAAACAGTGGACGCTGTACACGCCAGACCGGAATATCCGCTTCCGCATCTGGCCCTACCTCGAACCACAACACACGATCGTGCCCCTACTCGCCGAAATCGACGACCACGACAACGGTGCCTTCTGGGGCTAGCCAGCCACGCCTCGCCCGCCGTGTTCGAAACCTCACGCCCGAACGGAAGCACCCCTGACAAACTCGGATTCGTGCTGACCATGTGCATCCTGCTCTGGGCGAACGACGGTTGCCGCGACGACCTCACCGCCTACGAAGACCAAGTACTCCTGATCGTTCAAGAACACGCCGGAACCATCGTCTCGCGAATCCGGACCACCGGATCCGACCACGGACCCGACGAAATCCAAGTCCTCCGATTCCCGCATGATGACGCCCTCGCCAACTACCTGGCCGACCCACGCCGCACCGCACTCGCCGCCGAACGCGACCGCGTCGTCGCCCGAACCGAACGCTACGACGGACAGCTCCTACCGCCAGTCGTGTGACTCCGAGCGAACCCGCGAACCCATCTGTTCCCGCAAGCGCCACCTTCGTCGAGACAGGAACGCGAGGCCAGAAAGGTTGCCGCCACTCCGCAAGAAAAGTCAGACACATAGGGAGGTAGCCGTTGGCTACCTCCGACGGGGCGTCAGACCTCGTCGATCAGGGTCGACGACCGGTCAGGTCGAGGAGACGAAGGGACAACGACGCGTCGCTGGAGATGGTCCCGGACGCTCCGTCACCGAACGCTCCACGATCGTCCGCTGCGGAGAGGCCCGACTGATACGCATCCCAAACGGCCGGCACGAGTTCCTCGTCGAGCGTATCGTCACCGCCGGTTGAACGTGCGAGATCCCATCCGTGCAGCAACAGGTCGCCGAGCCGGAACCCGAGGAACTGGCGTGAACTGATGTCGCCGGCCGGATGATGCACGACAACCTCGAGCGCGCCTTTGGTGGGGTCCTGCGGCATTTCACCATTGGTGGCAGGGACTTGCACGACGATGATGATGCGCGCGAGGTGCGGATCATCACCGATGACGAGCGGCCGTTCGTGCAATATGGCGCCGCACGACCGAAGGCCGACCCATGAGCGCCTACCTGCTGGAGCCGTTCGGCTATTCCTACATGGT
>JANPFX010000088.1:0-9292 GCA_031423635.1 Acidimicrobiia bacterium
GCCGAAGAGATGAAGAACGGCGACTTCAGCCGGGTCGAAGCCGACGCGCTTGCCCAGGTTGCGGCCGGTGCTCACATGCTCGACGTGAACGCCGGCATTCCGCTGGCCGACGAGCCGGCGCTCCTCGCCCGCGCTGTGCAGTTGGTGCAGTCAGTGTCTGATGTGCCGCTGTCGATCGACTCGTCGATCATCGAGGCACTCGCCGCCGGGTTGGCCGTCTACGTCGGCAAGCCGCTCGTCAACTCGGTCACCGGCGAAGAGGAGAACATGGAACGGGTTCTCCCGCTCGTCGCGAAGTACGGCGCCGCCGTTGTGGCGATCTCGAACGACGAGACCGGCATCAGCATGGACCCCGATGTGCGGTTCGCCGTCGCAAAGCGGATCGTGGAGCGCGCGGCCGACTACGGGATTCCGGCCCACGATGTCGTGGTTGATCCGCTCGTCATGCCCATCGGGGCGCTCGGGCAGGCCGGCCAGCAGGCGTTCACCCTGATTCGACGGTTGCGCGAAGAGCTACGGGTCAACACCACGTGCGGTGCGTCCAACGTGAGCTTCGGACTTCCCAATCGTCATGCCATCACGGGGACGTTCCTGTCGATGGCCATCGGTGCCGGCATGACGTCGGCCATCATGAGCCCGCTCCACGACGAAGTGCGCAACGCCGTGATGGCAGCCGATGTACTTGCCGGCAACGACAAGGATTGCGCGGCGTGGATCCGGGCGAATCGGGATCCGAACGCACCGGTCGGCGGCCGAGGCGAGCGCACGGGTCGTCGGCGCGGCGCCGGCGCGTCGTGATCTCTGCTCGCTGAAACGCTGAATCGTCATGGTCCGGGTCGTCTTCACCCCGTCGGGTCACCAGGGTGACCTCGACGCGGGTCTGAGCGCACTCGAGGCGGCCCGCATCCTGGGCGTCGACCTCGACACCGTGTGCGGCGGCCGGGGCATCTGTGGTCGGTGCCAGGTCGACCTCGGCGTCGGCTCGTTCCCGAAGTGGGCGATGACGGTCGGTGCCGACGCGTTCAGCGCACCTGGGGATACCGAGACGAACTACCGGGGCAAACGCCCGCTCGCTCCTGGGCGACGACTTGGATGTTCTGCGCGCATACTGACCGACATCGTGATCGATGTGCCGGCGGAGAGCCAGGTGCACCGCCAGGTCGTGCGCAAGAACGTCGATCTCACGGGTGTGGTCGTCGACCCGTTCGTGACGCTGGCGTTCGTGTCGCTGGTGGGCATCGACGACGGCCGCAGCGCGTCCGAGATCCTCCGCAGCGGTCTTCTCGACCTCGGCCACGACGTGGTGGTCGACTCCCGGGTGTTCCCTCGCCTCGTCTCGGTGATGCAAAAAGCCGGCGGTGACGTGACCGCGGCGATCCGCGATGGCGTGGTCGTTGGCATCTGGCCGGGCTTCTTCGACACCATGGTCGGCGTTGCCGTCGACGTCGGCTCCACGACCATCGCCGCGCACCTGTGCGATCTCACCACGGGCGAAGTGCTCTCCACGGCCGGGCGCATGAATCCCCAGATCCGTTTCGGCGAAGACCTGATGAGTCGCGTGTCGTACGTGATGATGCACCCTGGCGGCGACGTGGAGCTGACCCGGGCGGTCCGCACCGCGCTCGATGAGCTCGTCGGTGAGCTGACGGACGATGCCGGCGTGCCGCGCGACGCCGTGTTGGAACTCGTACTCGTCGGCAACCCGGTGATGCATCACCTACTCCTCGGTTTCGACCCGGTGCCGCTCGGCCAGTCGCCGTTCACCCTCGCCACCAATGAACCCGTCACCGGTCCGGCGTCTGTTCTGGGTCTCGATCTGCCCTTTGCCACGTTCTATGTCGGTCCGTGCATCGCCGGACACGTCGGCGCCGACACGACTGCCGCCATGCTCGCGGAAGGTCCGCATCGGGGCGAGCACTGGCAGCTCCTCGTCGATGTCGGAACGAACGCCGAGATCGTGCTCGGCAACAGTGAACGGCAATACGCAGCGTCGAGCCCGACCGGGCCAGCCTTCGAAGGCGCCCAGCTCACGTGTGGGCAACGCGCCACCGCGGGAGCGATCGAACGTGTGCGGATCGATCCACTCACGCTCGCTCCGCGGATCCGCGTGATCGGCTCGGAGCTGTGGTCCGACGAGCCCGGGTTCGCAGAGGCTGTGGCGAAGACCGGCGTGACCGGAATCTGCGGCTCGGGGATCATCGAGGTCATCGCCGAGATGTACTTGACCGGGGTGATCGATCAAGACGGCGTGGTGGACGGCTCACTCATCGAACGCACGCCACACATCATCGCCGATGGTCGTACGTTCACGTATGTTCTTCACGACGACGGTGGACGCCGTATCGTCGTGACCCAGAACGACGTTCGGGCCATCCAGCTTGCCAAGGCCGCGCTTCGGGCGGGGATCGATCTGTTGGTCGACCATGCCGGCGCGGTCGACCTCGTCGACATCCGCTTGGCCGGTGCGTTCGGTGCGCACATCGATCCGCTCCACGCGATGGTGCTCGGACTGGTACCGGACTGTCCGCTCGAAGGTGTCCGCTCGGTCGGAAACGCCGCCGGCGGAGGCGCCGTGCGTGCGCTGCTCTCCAAGGCGCTGCGCAACGAACTCGAACTGGCCGCTCGGAGGGTCGTCAAGATCGAGACCGCCACCGAGCCGCGGTTTCAGGAGCTGTTCGTCCACGCGATGGCGTTTCCGCATGCCGTGGCCGAGACGCCGAACCTGGCGCTGCACGTGCAGTTACCCGAGCGGCGCGTGCGTGCGTCCGACGGCGGCGGCCGCCGACGCCGGACGTCGCGTGAGCAGTCTGCCTCTGTCGTTGCTTCATCCGACGTTGACCAAGGAGCTATGCCATGACCAGTGCACCAACCGGTCGGAGGTCCGGAGGACGCTCAGCCCGTCAGGAGCTGCGTGCCTCGCACGCGATCGCCCGACAGCCGTTCCTCACCAGAACGATGAAGCCGTTCGAGCTCGTGTCCGACGAAGGTCTCGCCCTGCTCGAGCTCAATGCCGACAAGATCCTCGAACAGGTCGGCATCACCGTGCGCGACTACCCGAGCGCGATCGAACGGTTCCGCGCCGCCGGTTGCGACATCGACGGGGACCGTGTGCGCTTCCCCGACGGTCTGGCCCGTCAGCTCGTGGCCGCCACGGCGCCGCGTACGTACACGCAGCACGCCCGCAATCCCGACAACAGCGTGCAGATCGGTGGCGACGCCACGGTGTTCGCCCCCAACTACGGCTCACCGTTCGTCACCGATCTCGATCGGGGGCGCCGCTACGCCACGCTGGCCGACTTCCAGAACTTCGTGAAGCTCGCCTACATGTCGCCGAACCTGCACCACTCCGGTGGCACGGTGTGCGAACCCGTCGACGTGCCGGTCAGCAAGCGTCACCTCGACATGGTGTATTCGCACATCAAGTACTCCGACAAGGGGTTCATGGGCTCCGTCACCGCGGGTAGCCGTGCCGCCGACAGCGTGGAACTCGCCCGCATTGCCTTCGGCGGTGATCTTGCCGACCGCACCGTGATGACATCGCTCATCAATGCGTCGTCGCCGCTCGTGTGGGACGCCACGATGCTCGCTGCGGCCGAGACCTACGCCGCCGCCAACCAGGCGTGCATCATCACTCCGTTCATCCTCGCCGGAGCGATGGCGCCGACCACCTCGGCCGGAGTGGTCACGCAGACACTCGCCGAGGCCCTTGCCGGCATGGCGTTCACCCAGCTTGTCCGGCCGGGCGCGCCGGTGATCTTCGGCTCGTTCGCCTCGTCGATGTCGATGCAGACCGGGGCGCCCACCTTCGGTACCCCGGAGCCTGCGCTCGTGCTCTACACGTGTGCCGCACTGGCCCGCCGCCTCGGTGTGCCCTTCCGCAGCGGCGGCTCGCTGACGTCGTCGAAGGTGGCTGACGCCCAGGCGGCGTACGAGAGCGCGTCGACGATGATCCCGACAGTGATGGCCGGTGTGAACTTCGTGCTGCATGCCGCCGGCTGGCTCGAAGGAGGGCTCAGCATCGGCTACGAGAAGTTCGTGCTCGACGACGATCAACTCGGAATGTTCGGGACCTTCGTCAAGGGCCTCGACATGAGCGACAACGGACTCGCGCTCGATGCGATCCTGGAAAACCCCCACGGTCAACACTTCCTCGGCTCGGCCCACACCCTCGCCAACTTCGAGAACGCGTTCTACCGTTCCGAGACCGCCGACAACAACAGCTACGAGCAATGGGCCGAGGAGGGATCGCACGACTCGATCGTTCGGGCCAACGCCATCTGGAAGAAACGGCTCGCGTCGTACGAGGCACCGCCCCTCGACTCGGCGATCGACGAAGAACTGCAGGCATTCATTGCTCGGCGCAAGGCCGAGCTCCCCAACGAGATCGGCTGAAAGAACCATGTCCTCCCTGCTCGACCACGCCATCATCGAGATCGTCCCGCTCAAGTCTGCGCCGGCTGCCGTCGCTGCGCTGCGCCCGGAATCGACGGTCTCGGTCACGTGCTCTCCCGCCAAGGGGATCGAGGCCACCTTGGAACTTGCCTCGGTGGTGCTCGCCGCCGGACACACGCCGATCCCGCATCTCGCCGCTCGCATGGTCGAAGGCCGGGACCACATCGCCCGCATTGCGGCGTGGTTCCGGCGTGAAGGGGTTCGCTCGGCGTTTGTCATCGGCGGTGACCAGGAGAAGCCGTCGGGTCCGTACGCGGACGGTATCGAGTTCCTGCGCGCCTTTGCCATCGCCGACCACGGCCTCTCGACCATCGGTTTCGCCGGCTACCCCGACGGCCACGCCATGATCGACCGCAAGGTGCTCCACGACGCGACGCACGCCAAACAAGCCATCGTCGAAGGTGCAGGTCTCGCGTCATTCGTAAGTACACAGATGTGTTTCGATCCGAAGTTGATCCGCACCTGGCTCGAGGCCGAGCGGGCCGCCGGCCTGCGCTCCACGGTGCACCTGGGCATCCCCGGCGTCGTCGACCGCACCAAGCTGCTCACGATGGGCGCCCGCCTCGGCATCGGTACGTCGCTGCGCTTTTTGAAGAAGAACCGTGCCACCGTCGGACGCCTCCTTTCACCCGGCGGCTACGACCCCTCCACCCTGATCCGTCCTCTCGAAGCCGACGCCGAGCGCCTCGGCATCGAGTCGATCCATCTCTTCACCTTCAACGAGGTCGAGGCCACCGAGCAATGGCGCGAGAGCGCTCTCGCTTCGCGCTGACCGTATTCTCAGCCGGCGCGTTCGCCCGCGCCCGGGCGGGATTCGGTTGTCAAAGAACGCGGTGACCGCTCGTCGATGGTCGCTTGATGCCGTGGCCGAGCTGAGGCGATTCGGGGTGTTGCCCGCGTAGCGGGATGGTCAGGTGTCGGGCGGGTTGACGGATGTCGCACTCGACGGCGCGGGTGCCGCCGATCAGGCGGCACGGATGCGCGGTGGTGGTCCGGTGGTCTGGACCCCGCCGTCGGGGTAGGTGATGGTGAGGGTGCGGTCGGGTTGGAGTGAGAGTCGCCAGCCGCCGTCGTGGACTGCGTGGTGGTGCTTGCCGCAGACCGGGATGAGGTTGTGGAGGTCCGTCGTTCCGCCGTGTTCCCAGTAGTGGACGTGGTGCGGTTTGGTGAACTCGAACGCCACGCCGCAGCCGGGTACGGCACAGGTGGGGTAGAGAGCGCGTAGAGCGCGTCGCTGGGCACGGGACGCGAGCCGGGTACTGCGCCCGAGGTTCATGTCGCCGGGTGCGTGGAGCACGATGCCGTTGTGGACGATGATCGGGTGGGCGTCGGCGCGGGCGAACAGGTCTTCGAGCACTCGTGGTGGAAGTTCGACGGGGAGGCCCCAGTCGATGACCGGCGTCTTGCTGTTCGCGTCGAGGGTGGTCTGTCGGGCGTCGACGACGACGACGATTTCGGGTCGTCCGAGCCGGCTGGGTCCGGCGCGAAAGAACGAAGCCCACTCGTCGAACTCGTCGTCGGTCCCGACATCGCTGCGGTTTGCGTCGTTGGCACCGTTGTCTTCGCCTTCGCCGAACGACGAGTCGGACGAGTCCGACGATGAGGTGGCGTTGTCGGGAACGACGGTGAGCCCGACCGGCTGCTGCTGCCTGATCAAGGCGAGGAGGGCGAGGGCCCGGAGGTGGTCTTGCTTCGATCCAGGGTCGGTTGGGCAGGTCGACGGGACTCGTTCTGCGAACAGAGCGGCGAGCATGGCTTGAAGATGACCGTGCAGCATCACACCGCTCAGCGGGTCGAATCGGCCCGACAGTCGGAACATGCCGGTTCGTTTGTCGGTCCAGGTGTGCAACGCGGTGTCGCGTCGTTGTTCGGTGGAGCGGGTCATCCCGTTGTCGTTCTCGAGTGCCCGTGCGGTTCGGTTCAAGGCGCGGGCGAGATCGTCGGGCGTGGCGTTGGACCATGCAGCTGACGCCACGATTTCTGGCAGCGCCGCGGCGAATGCGGAAGCATGCTTCGCCTCGACCGTGCGCCTGACTTTGGCGACGGTGTCGACGTGTGCACCCTGGAGGCGGCCCGCCTCCAACAACGCGGCGAATGAGGGAACCGAGGCCAGCGTGGCGGCTCGTTCGTAGACTCGGTCGGCGGAGGTCCGGGAACGCTGCGTCGCCGCTGCGAGTTCGGCGGGTGCGCTGTGGGTGAGGTCGTTGAGGCGTGCAGCTGCGTTGATCTCTATCGCGTCGAGGATGCCGCGAAGGCGTTGCACGCCGGTGAGCGCTCCGAGGATCGTGGGTTTGTCCGCGGCATGAAAGTCCATGCGGCGAAGGTCGCCCATGATCTTGTCGGCCGCGGTGAGGTTCATGCGTACAAGTGTACGGATGGGGTGAGACAGAATCGGGGGTGGCGACGGGATGACGAAGAATTCCGGAAAGAAATCCTTCACCGGACGGTCCCCACTTCGTCGAGACCGTCCGGATGGGCTTTGTTCTGCGAACCGGCTGCGACACCTTTCGCCGGAGCTACCAGGGGTGGACCGTGCCGTCCCAGCGGAGGAACTGGCCGTTCTGTGCGGGTGTGAGTCCTTCGACGGTGGCGTAGATCTGCCGAGCGGTGTCGTCGGGGTCGAGGGCCGCGTTCGGCCCGCCCATGTCGGTCCGCAGCCATCCGGGGTGCATGGTGATGACGGTGACCCCGTCGGCGGCGAATGCCTGGGCCTGCTTGGCGGTGACCATGTTGAGCGCCGCTTTCGACGCCGCGTAGGACACGTCTCGGCTCATCGTGTGGGCGATGGCGAGCGACCCGATCTGCGATGAGATGTTCACGACGGTTCCTTCGGACGCGCGCAGCTTCTCGCTGAGACGCTCCACCAGAAGCAGTGGTCCGGTGACGTTCACCCGCATCACCGCCTCGAAGTGTTCCGCCGAGATCGTAAGCGCGCCACGGTTCGTGTCGTTGGCCCCGAAAGCTCTCGCATCGACGCCGGCACAGTTGATGACCGTGTCGACGGGGCGGTCACCGATCGCTTCGGCGAAAGCATCGATCGATGCGAAGTCGGCGGCGTCGAAGCGCATCGCCTCGGCGCCAAGCGCTCGCAGCGCGTCGGCGGACTCAGGAGTGCGGCAACCCCCGAAGACGTGATTGCCCTCGGCGATGTAAGCACGAGCGAGCGAGATTCCGAGCCCGCGGTTCGCTCCGGTCACCACAACGTTCTTTGTCATGCGACGAGGCTAGGCAACGGGCAAGACCGCCGGTGTCGAGCGCACCGTCGCAATCACTCCTCGGCCACAGGCATGAGTTCGCTGGCCCGCTCGCCCATCGGGATCGTCGGGGTGTAGTCCTCATTGGAGTGCTCGACGAAGGCTTGTATTCGAAGCGTCTGCAGCACCGACGGTGCGACCCGGCCCAAGGCCACCGGGAGCGCCGCCCGGATCGGTTCGACCAGGTTCGGCTGTCCCGTGACAAGGGGCGTGCAGGGAATCCGGGGCCCGCGCCCGATGACGCTTACGCCCTCGACGGCAGATGGCCGCACATCCGACAGCAGCGAGAAAGTAAGCGCATCAATGATCGCGAGGTCGACCCGCCCCTCCTGCATCTCGCTGAGGCTGTCCGCATGAGCGCCGGTGACGATCACGTCGCCGACCTGATCGACGCCACAGTCGAGAAGGGTTACCCCGAGGCTCACGCAACCGGAAAGCGAGTCGGTGTTGTTGATCGCCACGGTCGCGCCCGAGAATGCCCGGAGATCGGTGGCAGTCGGATCAGCGGCAATGCGGCGATCGGCGGAACGGGCCACCAGCAGGGATCGGTAGTAGCCCGGTCCATCGTCGACGGGAAGCTCGTAGTGGAACGTGCCGATGAGCGAGAGATGCGGACGGTAGTACGCCGCGTAGGGAAACCCGCACGTCTGGCTGAACAGGAGATCGGGGTGCCGCCAGTGGCGACTGAGCGGGACTTCGGGACGAGTGAGCGTGCGAGGTGCGTCGATGCCCAAGCATCGGAGTTCGTCAGCGATGGCCGACCAGAGCGCATCGTGGGCCGACTGCAATTCGTTGAAGTCGAACATCGGCAACGACGCAAGGAACGACGACGCTCTCACCGATGGGTGGTTCTCGTCCACATCGGTCTCAGTCGGCGGCAAGGTGTTCCTCTGCTTCGGTCGGGACCGGGGTGCTCCGGAACAATCAGTATCGGACCATCAGAAGCGGGCCGCAACCGCCATTTTGTCAGCGTTCTCTCAGGCATGATCACCCGAGGAATGCCATCACCGCGTCGATGAAGCCGAAGGCCTCCGGCGTGGCGAAGTGGTCGGTGTTCTTCAGCACCTTCAACGTGGCGTCGGGGAGCGCTGCGGCGAGGGCGTCGGCGGGTCCGGCAAAGTCCTTGTCGCCGATACACACGAGCACCTTGGCCGAGACGCGCTGGCACGACTCGCGGGTCACCGGATCGGCCGGCATCGGACGGCGCAGCGCGGCGATGAGCGCGTCGGGATCGTTGCCGGGCTGCTGGGCGTAGCGCGACATGGCCTGCGCCCAGTTGTCCGCTGAGTCGCCCTCGCCGCGCATCGCCGCAGCGATAGCGTCGGCCCGGCTGGGGGCCGTCGGGTCCGGCTCGAGCAGCCCGTTGCCGATGCCGGCGAGGACGATCTTGCGGAACCGATCGGGGTGCCGGGTGGCGGTGTGCAGCAGCGTCATAGCACCGAGGGAGAACCCGATCGCGTCGACCGGTTCGGGCGGAAGGGCGTCGACGATACGGCTGCCGAGGTCCGCGTAGTCAGCGGGGTCGTGGGGCTTCGGCGCGGTCCCGTGACCGAGCAGGTCGACCCCGATGATGTCGGTCTTGCCGA
>JANPFX010000089.1:0-4673 GCA_031423635.1 Acidimicrobiia bacterium
CGCGAAGCTGACGAAGTTGTTGCGCAGTGTTTCCGAAGACGTCTGTGCCCAGTCCAAGTTTCGACGTCATCGGCACGAGGACCTCCTCCTCGATGGACAGAACACGGTCAAGCAAAGCGCGAATCTTGGATTCCGAATCAACCCTCGGCGAGGCTACGTATTCGAGCGCGAAGCAGGCGAGGCGAGATTCGTTGTCAGCGATCGTGTCGATCGGGTTCATGAAGTGCCTCCGAAGCCTGGGGAAGGAAACACGATTCCTACCCGGTCACGTTGCTCGCAAACGTGAACGGAGACATTCGGGGGCCAGTGGAGCGTCCTTAGATGGTCCGGCTTTGCTTCCTACGAGAAGTTCGGTTTGACACCTGAATCGATGGCGTCCCGCGGAGTGGTGGGGATCTGAGGTTGATCCTCGATGGGGGTTAGCCGTTGATGAGTTCGCCGGCTGCCCGAGATTGAGGTTCGCGCTCGGGGTTGAGTTTCGCCCCACCTCTCGAAATCGAAGTACTCAAGCGAATGATCCTCGACCTGCATCGCGAGCCGCCTGAGCGGGTGGTCCATCGTCGGACCTTTGGGTTCGGTCCGGGCCAAGCCAGTGGCGCTCTCGTCGAAGCTCACCCACGGATCGAAGTTCGCCGACGATATGGGACTGCTCACGATCGATGGTGCCACCGTCGAGTCCTCATGGAGCCGGCCCGGCCTCACGACAACGGTGATGCCATCCTTGAAGATGTCATCCGCACGGCTCTCTGACCGTACGCGAGTGGTTCACTTCTGATACCCGCTCGGCCGGCTCGCCGAAGCGGAGGAGGCGTCCGCCGAAGATCACCGTCACGACCAGGAACCACGACCATCCGACGGTGATTCCGGCGATCACGTCGGTCAACCAGTGTACGCCGAGCAACACTCGCGAAGACGCCACCGCCACGGTAACGACAAGCGCAGCGAACGCTCCCGCGTTTCGCCATCGACGAGACGAACGACTGAGCAGGACGAGCGCGATAGCTGCCCAGCCGGCCGCCGCCGTCGCACTATGTCCGGACGGAAACGACCACCCGGCGGCGGTGGTTAGTCGGCCGATGTCGGGTCGGCTGCGATGCACAAGGAGCTTCAAGGCATTGTTGAGCAGGAACACCCCGCCGCACACCAGCGTCAGGTACCCGAGGGGACCGAACCGACGTCGTCGCGCCACGGCTACCCCGACGAAGGCGGCGAGCAAAGCGATGACTGGCGATGCACCGAGCAAGGTGATGGCCCGAAGAACCTTTGTCGAGCCTTCCGTCGCATTCCCGGCGCCCCACTGCGCAGCTGATTCGTCGAACTCGGCAAAGCCGCTGTTCCGGCCGATGGAGTCCAGGAGCCAGCCGACGACCAACGCCCCCACAAACACGACAGACATTGTGACGACCACAGCGATACCCCCGAGAATCCGCCGGTCCAGGACTCGGGCCAGTGGCACCAACCGCTGGGGCATATGGCGCATCAGCCAGCGCTCCTCTGCCTCGGTGTCGAGCGGATCGCTCCTCCATCGCAGTACCATCGTGAGCCCGGCAAGGCCCAAGGATGAAAGCGCGCAGGCCACAAGTACGATGGGAACGAAGGGCGTGGTCATGAGACGAATGATTTCGGTGCGGTGTTCATGTGGTTGGCGAAGCGAAGATCACCGGTGAGAATCGGACGGTATGCCGGACGAGCCACGGGCCGTGCCATGACTCGGCGCAGGACGCAGGCTCGGCGTAGGACTCCAGAGGCGGACTATCAGCATGAGGCAAAAGGCCACCGATATCCATCCCAAGAGGGCTCCGAATGCGACATCGCTGACGTGATGCATTCCCCGGTACACCCGGGCGAGTCCGACTATCAGGGGAAGAGCGAATGCGACAACGAGGGAAAGTATTCGGACAATGACATTCCTTTGATGCCAGAACAGCACGACGGCCATGGCACCGTAGACGGCAGCTGCCGCGGTGTGTCCGGACGGGAAGCTGCTCGCTACCGGCGACGATTCCAGCGCTTCGACCGACGGGCGTTCGCGACCGACGATCGTCGTGACGGTGATGAACACAGACGCTTCGAGAACGAGGGGTAGGACGATCATCGCAGGGTCCCGCCACGATCGAAATATGACGCGGAGCGCAGCCGCGATGAGGGCAGTTATCGCGATCTTTACGAACGTGTCAGCCAGCAGGGATCCACGCTCCGACCACGTGTCGAGCGCGGATGTCCGATTGCGTTCGAACCATCGACTGATTTCGTGGTCACGAACGAGTATCCAGTCGTTCGCTACTACGAACGCCCCAACGCCGGAGAAGAGGGCGACGAGACCCACATAGGCGGCGACGATGTGAGCGCTTATCGACCAGAAACCAGGTCGAAACGGCTTATCTTCGTGGTCCTCATTCACCAAATAAGCTGCCCGTAGTAGGACTCATAGCGATCATCGATGGGGCCAACGATGCCGTTGTCGTCGTGATACTCCGGCGCGTCCTTCACTTCATCTTTGGTCATGCGAACGTACACTTTTTCCTCTGAGAGTTCTATGCGCTCGACCATGCCCGCTGGAACAAGACGTTTCTTGCCGAAGATCCAGAACCCGGTATCGACGACGAGGCTGTAGCGATCGGTGTCGGCGGTGGCTCCGTCGACCTTTCCGATGTGCCCATCGGTGGCCTCGACGCTGAATCCGACGAGTTCTTCGCCTGACCCGGAGAGGCCGTTGCGGTAGCTCCAGAGTTTGGTTGTCGATGACATGTCATGCTCCTTTTCGGCGACGCCTTCGCATCGTGAGTGGGTGACGGGTCAGTACCCTGCTACCAGAACTCAAAACCAATTGACTCGAAGGCAGAACCAACCTGGCGTCCCGAGAGGGAGTGGCGACGGAGAGCGGGGCCGTCGACCGCCCGCGCAATGCATAGGGCAATGTTTTGGATCGTCGGCGCGTGGGGACATGACGTCGATGGCCACCACCGAGTCAACGCACCTTCCTGGATCCTCGCACGATGGTGTCGTGCCGGTTCCTGAACCGGCGCCCCCGATCCCGGACGTTCCCCAGCCGACAGCCCCGACCCCCGACATTCCCCCACCGCCGGCTCCTCCGGTCCCTCCAACTCCACCGCCATCTTCGATCCCGCCGATGCAAACCGACAACGGTGACGTTGTGTCACCGGGCGTGGAATCGGCCGACCCGAGGGTGCGAACCGACCAGGCAGCCAACCCCCAGGACAATGACACGACCCCGAACAGCGATCACACGAACCCGATCGGCGAAGACGAGAATGAAGCGTCGTGTCAAGCCCTACCCAGTAAACCTGAGTTGGCCGATCCCGACGCGCCCGGAAACTGGATCGTGGACCCATCGACTCCACCGGTCGAGCCGAACGAACCGGCATAGCGAAAACTCCAACATCCGGATTCTTGGTATGGGGCAATGACGGGGACCTACGCCTTCGACCTGCGAAGGATCCTCCTCGGCGACTTTCCTGCGCTGTTTTATCTCGAGGTGCTGCTTCGATCAGCACTCGTTTTCCTTTACGCTCTGGTCCTCATTCGCTACATGGGAAAGCGGAACCTCAGCGAGCTATCGGCATTTGATCTCCTCATCATCATCGCCCTGGGCTCCGCTGTCGGAGATCCAATGTTCTACGACGATGTGCCGATCCTCCCGGCGATGACGGCGGTCACCGTCGTTGTGGCGATGCATATTGCCCTCGCCCGACTTACCCGGCGGCATCGTCGATTCGAGACGGTCATCGAGTCGTCCCCGCGGCTCGTCGTACGGCACGGAGTCATTTTGGGTGAAGCCTTGAAGAAGGAAACGCTTAGCGAACCGGAGTTGTTCGAGTTGCTGCGACTGGCGGGAATTGAGCGGCTGCAGGACGTGGAGGCGGCAATCCTGGAAACATCAGGAAAACTCAGTGTTCTGCGGGTAGGGACGGAGGTGTCTCGCGCCGACGTGTGGGTCGACGTGATCCGAACACCGTGACTTCGCTGAACGGCCTCCTGGGTTCGCCGACGTACCGATGGGCGACACGCAGCGAACGATTCCCAACCGCGTCGAGGTTGGTCAGGTCAGGGCCGTGAGGCGGCCGAGCTCGTCGTCGAGCATGGCGCGGGCGGCGCGGGTTCGTACGAGGTCGTGCTGGTCGAACAGTTTGTGCAGAACCGCCATGCGCGCTGTCGACAGGTCGCCTTCGGGGCGGACGTGGATGCGTTCGTACGCCTCCATGTACAGGCAGATCGCGTAGTGGCTTCGCACATTGTTCACCGCACCGAGAAGAGCGGAAGCTCTCTCCGGGTCGTCCCCCTCGAGGCGGATCATCGCTGCGGCAACGAGGAGATCGCCATTGAGGCCGGGAAGTCGGTCGCCGCCGAGCAGCGACGCGGCATCTACAAGATCGCGCCGGGCCTGGTCGATCTCACCGAGGTAGCCGAGGGCCACGACGCGGCCGATTTCGAAGGACAAGGTCCATTGGTCACCACGTCGCGCCCGATTACGCCACCCGTCACGAGCGCCAGCCGCGGCATCGAGCGTCCGCGTGACCTCCTCGCGTTCCTCGGCGAGGGAAAGAGCGAGGAGCAGACTCGCGTGCGCGGCGCCGGACATCATCCCCGCCGCAGCATCCGGGGTCCGAAGGCCCTTCAGGATCTGAATCGCACCATGGTGGTCGCCGATGATC
>JANPFX010000090.1:0-19025 GCA_031423635.1 Acidimicrobiia bacterium
CGGTGTTGACGATGTGGCCGGGCACGCCCTGGGACTTGAGGATCGGGAGGAACACGCGGCTCCCGTTGATCACGCCCCAGAGGTTCACGTCGAGCACCCATCGCCACGATGCTTCGCTGAGGTCCTCCACCCTTCCGGTCGTCACCACTCCTGCGTTGTTGAACACCACGTGGACCCCGCCGAAGCGGTCGACCGTGGCGTTCGCCGCGGCCTCGAGGTCGCTGATCTCGCGGACGTCGCAACGCATCCCCAGCACGGGGTAGCCGGCGTTCGCGAGATCGGCCTCGGCAGTCCCAAGGGCACTCTCCTCGATGTCGGCGATGACGAGGTTCATGCCCTCCGCGCCGAGTCGGAACGCGGTTGCGAGGCCGATGCCCGACGCGCCGCCCGTGATGAATGCGGTCTGCCCGCGGAGTACGTCCATGCCCAAGCGTCACATGCGTTCGCCGCTCGCCGCCAGCCGTACCGTCTGAGGAGGACTCGGAATCCGAGCAGCTCCGGGGGCAACTCATACTCCGAATGCTGTCGACGAAGTGATGGTAGATTCCATGGCATGCCAACTACCATTGACGGTGCTGGTCGAGTCGTGATTCCGAAGGCGATCCGCGATGCCCTGGGTCTCGCGGCTGGCGTTCCGTTGGTTGTCACCTCCGATGGTGTCGGTGTGCGGATCGAGCCGGCACCTCGGGGTGGGCGCGTCGTCGAGGTTGAGGGCGAGTTGGTTGTCGAGTCGTCGACGGGTCGTACGGTCACCGACCGCGAATTGCGGGAAGCGATTGATGCGGGCCGTCGCTGACACCAGCGTTATCGTCGCCGCCGCCCTGCGATCAGGGGCGGGGCACCGAGAGAGCCGGGAGGCAATTCACACCTCGGAAGCGGGGGCAGCGGGGCATGCATGGGTCGAGAGCTTCTCCGTTCTCACCAGGCTTCCGCCCGACGTCCGTCTCTCCGCTGCCGACGCAGCCCGAGTCCTGGGCTCGGTCGTCGCGACGACGAGGTATCTCTCGGCCCGTGAACAAGTCGGATTCGCTGTCTGGGTCCGTCAGAGCGGCGTGGTCGGCGGAGCGGTCTACGACGCGTTGGTCGGCTGGGTGGCGAAATGCGCTGAGCTTCCGCTTCTCACCCGAGACGCCCGAGCGCTACCGACTTACCGCAGCCTGCGAATCGAAACGCTGATCGTCGCCCCTACCCTGGCATGACCGCGGTGCTGACGAAGGAGATTGCCGCCTTTGTTGCTCGCAGAGCAACAAAGGCTGCAGACTCCCGCCCATGAAGATCGGTCTCTCGATTGGTAGCGCCTACTACGACGGCTCGAACTGGAACGACGTGGTCGAACTGGTGAAGGCCGCTGATCGGCTCGGTGTCGACTACGCGTGGAGTGCTGAAGCGTGGGGCATGGAGACGATCGCCCCGCTGGCGTACCTTGCGCCGCTCACGGAGCGGATCAAGCTCGGCACGGGGATCATGCAGATCAGTGCGCGCACTCCGGCGATGACAGCGATGACCGCGCTCACGATGGCGCGGCTCACCAACGATCGGTTCTGCCTCGGCCTCGGCGTGAGCGGTCCGCAGGTCGTCGAAGGTCTGCACGGCGAAGCATTCGCCAAACCTCTTGGAAGACTTCGGGAGTACGTCGAGATCGTTCGGAAGGGGATCAACGGCGAGCGCCTCACGTCGACCGGTGAGCGTTACACCCTGCCCAGGCCCGGAGGTGAAGGTAAGGCGCTCAAGCTCTCGATGCCACCCAAGCCCGACCTCCCGATCTATCTCGCCACGCTCGGCCCGAAGATGCTCGAACTCACGGGCGGGGTTGCCGACGGGTGGCTCGGCACATCGTTCATGGCCGAAGCCTCCGACCAGGTGATCCCGTATCTGCGCGCGGGCGCGGAACGTGCGGGACGATCCCTGTCCGATCTGGATCTCCAGATCGGAGCCACCGTCGACGTCGGCGACGATGTCGACGCGCTCATCGCCAAGTATCGGCCGGGCGCCGCGTTCACGCTCGGCGCGATGGGTTCGGCGAAGACCAACTTCTACAACGCGGCCTACACCCGCGCCGGCTGGGGTGACATGGCGGCGAAGGTCCAATCGCTCTGGGTCGCCGGTGACAAGCCCGCGGCCATCGCCGCCGTGGCCGATGAGTTCGTGCTCAAGGCCACCTTCGTCGGAACGGAAGCGATGGTGGCCGAACGCATTCGAGCCACTGCCGCCGCTGGGATCAACACGTTGCGTCTCAGCCCCGTTGGCCGCACCGCTGCGGAGCAGATCGCCAACCTCGAACGAACCGTCGCAGTCATTCGGAGCGCGTCGGACTGACCGCCCGACCGAACCGGCGCGCTTCGACGGCCTTGGTCAGCCCGGATCGGCGGTGAAGCCTGCTGCAACGATGCCGGCGATGGCGACCTTCTCATCGTTGTCGGACGTGTCACCGCTCACCCCGACGGCTCCAACG
This sequence comes from Acidimicrobiia bacterium, assembly GCA_031423635.1. GTDB lineage: Bacteria > Actinomycetota > Acidimicrobiia > Acidimicrobiales > JANYDT01 > JANLQX01. The sequence continues at coordinate 2,453 of JANPFX010000090.1, forward strand.
ACGAGGCCATCGGCGTTGCGGACGAGCACTCCGCCTGGGACCGGTATGAGCGAGCCGCCGATGGCGTGCGTCGCGGCGGCGACGAAGTACGCCTGCGACTCCGCACGTGCCATGAGCGATCGAGAACCCATGCCGAACGCGAGCGCGCCGTGCGCTTTGCCGTGGGCAATCTCGAAGCGCTTGTTCGACGACCCGTCCTCTCGTTCGAACGCAGTGACGTGGCCGCCGCGGTCGAGCACAACGACCGAGAGCGGCTTGAATCCCGCACGGGCGCCTTCGGCCCGCGCGGTCGCGATGATCTTGCGAGCGTCCTCGAGCGAGAGATCGATTCGGGTCGTCGGATTCGTGGTCATGTGTTCACCTAGTGAGTTCGTTGGCTTGGGAGGTCATCACGACGCGTCGAGCGCTTTGCGCTCGGCGCGGCGAGCATGGAGGATCGGTTCGGTGTAGCCCGAGGGCTGATCGCGACCGGACATGATGAGGTTGCGTGCGGCGAGGAATGCAGGTCCGTTGAAACCCGGCGCCATCGGGCGGTACGCCGGATCGTCTGTATTCTGGCGATCGACGACGAGGGCCATACGACGCAGCGCGTCGTCGACTTGCGCGGTGTTCACGACGCCGTGGCGGAGCCAGTTCGCGACATGCTGGGACGAGATGCGACAGGTGGCGCGGTCCTCCATGAGTGCGACGTCGTCGATGTCGGGGACCTTGGAGCAGCCGATCCCTTGGTCAACCCATCGCACCACGTAGCCGAGGATGCTCTGCGCGTTGTTCTCGATCTCGCGTTGGCGCTGAAGCTCGCTCCATTCGGACGCCGCGCCGAGTGGGAGCGTGAGGATGTCGTCGAGTGAGGCGATGGGTCGTGAGCGCAGTGTTTCCCGTACGGCGTTGACATCGACGCGGTGGTAGTGCGTGGCGTGGAGCGTGGCCGCGGTGGGCGACGGCACCCACGCGCAGCTTGCGCCCGAGCGCGGGTGGCCGATCTTCTGGGTGACCATGTCGGCCATTCGCTCAGGAGCGGCCCACATGCCCTTGCCGATCTGGGCGCGCCCGGGGAAGCCGCACCGGAGCCCGATGTCGACGTTGCGGTCCTCGTATGCGGTGATCCACGGTTGCGCCTTCATCTGCGCCTTCGGGATCATGGGCCCGGCTTCCATCGATGTGTGGATCTCGTCGCCCGTGCGGTCGAGGAAGCCGGTGTTGACGAACACCACCCGCGACTTCGCCGCGCGAACGCACTCGAGGAGGTTGACCGTAGTGCGACGCTCCTCGTCCATGATCCCGATCTTCACGGCGTCGGGTGTGAGACCGAGGGCTCGCTCGACCGCGGCGAAGACCTCGCAGGCGAAGGCGACCTCCTCCGGTCCGTGCATCTTCGGCTTCACGACGTAGACGGAACCGTAGGCGGAGTTCCGCTCCGCCACAGGGCGGTTGCGGTCGTGCATGGCGATCAAGACGGTGACCATGGCGTCGAGCAGACCCTCGAACACTTCGTCACCGTTCGCGTCGTGAACCGCAGGCGTAGTCATGAGGTGGCCGACGTTGCGGGCGAGGAGAACGGATCGCCCCCGCACCTCGAGCGGCGAGCCGTTCGCCGCGGTCCACGAGCGGTTCGGCGCAAGTCGCCGTTCGAATGTCTGCGTGACCTTGGTGACCGTTTCCGTCAGCGTTCCGTCCATGAGGCCGAGCCAGTTCCGGTACGCGCCGACCTTGTCCTCGGCATCGACGGCGGCGATCGAGTCCTCGAAGTCGACGATCGTACTGACGGCCGACTCGAGCACCACGTCGGCGATCCCCGCCGGATCGGTGGCGCCGACGCTGTGTGACCGATCGATCACGATCTCGATGCGCAGGCCGTGGTTCGTGAGCAGCACTCCCGATGGCGTCTCGTGATCGCCCCGGTGCCCGGTGAAGGCCATCGCGTCGCGCAGCGGCGACGTCCGACCATCGCTCAATGTCGCCACAAGGGCTCCGTCGACGACACGGTAGCCGTTGACATCGGCATGGGAACCAGAGACGAGCGGCACCGCGTCATCGAGCAGTGCGCGCGACCAGGCGATCACGCGACCGCCCCGCTCCGTGTCGTACGGTCCGCCCGCTGGCGGATCGCCGATCACGTCGGTGCCGTAGAGCGCGTCGTAGAGCGAGCCCCAGCGGGCGTTGGCAGCGTTGAGCGCGTACCGAGCGTTGGTGACCGGCACCACGAGTTGCGGGCCTGAGATCACCGCGAGCTCGTCATCCACGTCGGTCGTGGTGATCTCGAACCCGGGGCCCTCGGCAACGAGATAGCCGATGTCCGCAAGGAATGACCGATAGCTCGCATGGTCGTGGGGTTGCCCCGCACGGGAGCGATGCCACTCGTCGATGAGGCCTTGCAGTTCGGCTCGGCGTTCGAGCAGTGCGCGGTTCTGCCCGCTCATCGTGGCGACGATCGAGGCGAAGCCCGACCAGAACCGATCGGCATCGATGCCTGTCCCAGGGAGCGCGTCGACCTCGATGAACGTGGCCAACAGGGCAGCGACCTCCAGACCCTGCCGCGTGACGGTGACCGGAGTCGGTGCTTTGGTCATTGGTGCGCTTTCTGGCGGAATCGACACTTCGGTTCGAACATCGGGGATCCAGGATGTCAACTCGCAGTTCCGGACGCCATTCCCCGCCGCCGTTCTCCGGATTGGACCTTTCTCGGGCCTGGATTACGGTCGGGGTCGCTCGACAGGCCAACTTCACGACAGGACATCTCATGACGGACGCAGTGCTGGAACGATTCGGGTTGACGGGCGGCGTTGCGGTCGTCACGGGGGCGGGTCGCGGTATCGGCGAGGGAATCGCCATCGCCCTCGCTCAAGCCGGGTGCGACGTCGTGCTCACGGCGCGACGCGAACACGAGATCAACGCCGTGGCTGACGCCGTCCGCAAACTCGGGAGGCGGGCGCTCGCGATCCCCGGTGACATCACCGACGGTGCGTTTGTGGACAGCCTGGCGGCACGAGCGAAGGCGGAGATGGGTCGCGTCACCCTGTGGGTGAGCAACGCCGGCGGCGCCGACGACCGCACGCCCCGCCACCTCGCCGACATGCCGGATGCGCAGTGGGACTATCAACTCGATGTCAACCTCCGCGCGGTGTTCACCGGTGCACGCGCCGCCATCCGGGTGCTCGAAGACGGCGGATCGATCATCAACATCTCTTCGACGGCGGCCCTGAAAGGCTCGCCCAACAATGGTCCGTATTCCGTCGCGAAGGCCGGTGTCGACAGCCTCACCCGCACACTTGCGCTCGAGTTGGCACCTCGCCGGGTTCGGGTCAACGGCGTTGCTCCGGGACCGGTGCCGACCGAGGTCTTCATGGAGTTCGTCGGCGTCACCGAGAAGGATCTTCCGAAACTCACAGAGCGCCTCGGGGTCCCGCTCGGACGACTCGGCACACCTGAAGACGTCGCCAACGCCGTCGTCTTCCTGGCCTCGCCTGCTGCGTCGTGGATCACCGGACAGACACTGGTCGTCAACGGCGGCGGCACGAGGTAGCAAGATGACGGGGCCGTGGCGGAGCCCTCCACGGCGGCACGGGTGCTCGGCCTTGTGGTCAAATGTGCCCGATCAACAACAGAAGGGGCACGTCATGACGACGAGCGATCCAATCCGCGCCGTGGAATCCACTGGTTCGCGCGACTGGTCGCCGCCCGGGCCCGGACAGTGGTCCCTCGACCGCTCGCACTACCCGGGCGGTACAACCCCGATCTCAAAGTGGCTCATCGAGACCGGCATGGAGTCCGGTTTTCGGCGGGTCTTCGCCGAGCTGGGCGCACCGCTCGGAGCGATCTCCGGACGATTCGTGCACGGCTTCATGTATACCCGAACAGTCCCGTTGATCGGGGCGAATCGGAGCGCCATCAAGCTCCCGCCGGCGTGGGTCCTCAAGGTGGTGTCGAGGGTCCATCCCGAGTTCCGGCGGCGCACGCGAGTGGCGGCGAAGGTGCTCGCCGACCCTCCGGGACCGGCGGTCGTCAGGCGGTGGAACGAAGAACTGAAGCCGTCGATCACGCGTCGCAATTGCGAGTTCGCCGCCGTCGATCTGCCGACGCTCTCCGATGCCGACCTGGCGGGCCACTGCCGTTCGTTGCTCGACCATCTCCACTCGATGGCGGACCTGCACTTCTGGCTGCACGGCTACGACCTCGGCCCGGTTGCTCGGTATATCGCGTTCACCATCGCTCAGGGCATCCCCACTTCGGAGGCGGTCGGTGCGCTCTCGGGTGCATCGCCGTCCACCATGCGACCGCGTCAGGCGCTGTCGGAGATCCGCCAAGCGGTCGGCGATGCCCGACCTTCGACGCTTGCCGAGCTCCGCGCCGTGTCCCCGTCGTTCAGCGCGCGTATCGATGAGTACCTCGACGAGCACGGCGACACGCTCGTGACGGGTTACGACCTCACTGCGCTCACGCTGGCGGAGCTGCCCGAGACGCTGTTCGACTCGATCATGAATGCCCCCGCTGTCGTTGAGGGCGACGAGGCAGCAGAGGCGGCGTCGCGGGCTGCACAACGAATTCGAGCGAAGGTTCCCGACGTTCTTGGCGGTGACTTCGACAGCCGCCTGCGCGACGCTCGCGAGGTCATGGACATGCGCGACGACAACGGCCCGACCGTGATCGAGCATCCTTTGGGGTTGCTGCGCCGAGCCCTGCTCGAGGTCGGTCAGCGGCTCGCTGCTCGTGGGCTCGTCGATCGCGCCGAGCACGCCCTCGAGTTGGCGCACGACGAAGTGGTCCCGCTGCTGCTCGATGGCCGCGGCCCGACGCGGGCGGATCTTGCCCGGCGCGCTGTTGCCCGGCTTGCCGACTCGCGGCGAGACCCTCCATTGGTGCTCGGTCCCATCGAGCCAGTGCCGCCGGCAGATCTGCTGCCGGGTCCACTCGCCGAGTTCGCGACGACCGTACAGACGGCCATGGCCGAGATGGGCATGCTCGCTCCGGATTTGACTCGCGATCCGCTGAGCGGCACCGGCATCGGCAACACGAGCTACCGCGGACGGGCTCGTCGGAGCGAGTCGCCCGAGCAGGCCATCGAGGAGATGGAATACGGCGACGTCCTCATCGTGCGGGCCACGTCCCCGGCGTTCAACGTGGTTCTCTCGATCGCCGGGGCAGTGGTCACCGCCGACGGCGGCCCGCTTTCGCATGCGGCGGTCCTCGCTCGTGAGCTCGGCATCTCGGCGATCGTCGGCGCTTCCGGTGCCCTCGACATCCCCGACGGCGCCATGGTCGAGGTCGACCCGGTAGCGGGAGTGGTGCGCATCCTGTCGTGACACGTACCGCCGGCCCAGCCACGTCGATGGACTTGGCGCGTTCGGGAGAGGCGGGTCAGGCGCGTCAGCCGTGCGTGCCCCACGAATCCCAATGGGTCATCTCTGCTGACGGCAGTCGGTGAGCCGGCTTGAAGTCGTCGCCGGTGTAATAGGCGACGGGGAACAGTGCCGCTTGCGTCCAGTCGTCGGGTATGCCGAGCAGCGTCGCGACGTCCTTTTCGAAGAACAGGTGGACACTGGTCCACACGGTCCCGAGCCCACGGGCCCGGGCGGCGAGCATGAAGCTCCACGCGGCCGGCAGGATCGAACCGTACGTTGACGCCTGCGCCACCACCATGGGCACGTTCTCCACGCGGCCTTTCACGCACGGGATGACGAACACCGGGACCTGCTCCAGGACCGTGCCGAGATAGGCCGCCGACTCCATCACTTTGGGCATCACGTGCTCGCGTGGGTCGCCCTCGGCAAGGGGCGGCGGGTAACCGGACCCTGCCATCAGCTCGCCGGCCTTGCGGTAGTAGCCGGCAATGGCCGCCCGCTTCGCAGGGTCGGTCACGACGACGAACGCCCAATTCTGGGCGTTGGTTCCCGTCGGCGCCTGCATGGCGATGTCGATGCATTCGGCGATCAGCTCGGCGGGAACTGGGCGGGTGAGATCGAGACGTTTGCGAACGGAGCGGGTGGTGGTCAGGAGCTTGTCGGCGGCAACACGATCGATCGTCATCGCAGCAGACTAGCGACGGCGATGTTGTGATGTACAAGAGCGCGGTGACGCGAACCCCATGCATTCATCGTCTTCAGGAATGACATGCGCGCGTAGCAATTGCGACGCACTCGTGCGAAACGGAAGGGTGAGCCGTTAACGTTCGTCCATGGACCAGCTGGAGGACGGCGGCGATCGCACATCGATCTGGTGTGAACACGGATTGTACGACCCCGCGTCGAGCAGTGCGGCCGAACGGCTCGACCTCCTGCAATGGATCGAGGAGCACGGCGCCACACTGCCGCAGATGGTCGCGGCGCGTGAGGCGGGGCAGCTCGTCTCTCTCGGGGGCGATCTGCGGCTGAGGCCGGGACCACGTCGTACCGTGGAAGAGATTGCTGAGGCGGCGGGACTCGGCGTCGACTTGGTGAAGCGGATTCGACGCGCCGGCGGATTTCCTGACGCCCTCGAGGGCGAGGCTGTCTACACCGAGGCCGACCTGGCCATGTTCCGAACGTTCACGATGGCCGGCGCGTTCTTCAGCTCTGAGGAGCTGTTGCACTTCGTGCGGGTGGTCGGAGGATCGTTGCGGCGGATAGCCGAAGCAGCCAGCGAAATGTTCATGCGTGATGTCGAGGCGGGGTTGAGCGAAAAGGGCACCGAGCTCGAGCGGGCACAGGCCAATCTGGTCGCCATCGAGTTGGTGCAGGAGGCGGTCGGTATCTTCGATCCGATGTTCCGTGCTCATCTCGAGTTCGGCACGCAATCGACCAGGCGAGCGCGCCTTGGTACAACGGACTACGCCACAACGCCGCTCACCGTCGGGTTCATCGATCTCAATGGCTTCACTGCCCGTTCGGGAACCATGAGTGCTCCTGAGTTGTTAGCCCTGGTGGTGGCATTCGAAGCAGCGGCCGTCGACTTGGTCAGCGAACACGGTGGTCGGCTGGTGAAGCTGATCGGCGATGAGGTGATGTTCAGCACCGTTGACAGCGCGGCTGCATGCCGGATCGGATCCGAGCTCATCACCCGCGCCGGTAGTTGGGGGTCGAGCGCGCGCGGCGGCGTCGCTCACGGACTGGTGATCACGAGCGGGGGAGACATCTATGGCGAGACGGTCAACCTGGCGTCTCGTATCGCCGACATCGCCGTACCGGGGGAACTCCTGGTCAACTCTGCCGTCACTACCCGTGTCGCCGGGCTGGCCTTCGAACCGGCCGGCCGCCGTCAGCTGAAAGGCTTCGCCGAACCCGTGCCGCTGTGGAGCCTCGCCGTGGGTTGAACGGCAGACAACACTTCGTGGGCGAGACCGCTTCAGGCCTTCAGCAGGCGTTGGATGGCTTTGGTTGCCTCCGAGATCTTGACGCTACCCTCGGGGCCGCCTGCGGCGACGGCGCTGGCGACGCAGTGGTGGAGGTGTTCGTCGAGCAGGTTCACCGCCACGCTCTGCAACGCTTTGCTGACCGAGGCCACTTGGGTGAGCACGTCGATGCAGTACGTGTCCTCGTCGACCATCCGCTGCAGGCCGCGGACCTGGCCTTCGATGCGCCTCAGGCGGGCGAGGTGATCGGCCTTGTTGGCTGTGTAGCCAGGTGTCATCGCGTTGTCTCCTTGACAGACGTGGGATACCCCCCTAGGGTATCGTGTCGGAGATTCAAACGCAAGGAGCATCACCGTGGTGGCCATCGCATCACCGGGAAACGACAGCCTCGCCTCAAGAGCGGAAACAGTTCGTCTCGACATCACCGGGATGACGTGCGCGTCCTGCGCCGCTCGGATCGAGAAGCGGCTCAACAAGCTTGACGGTGTTGAAGCCACGGTCAATTACGCGACGGAGCAAGCTACCGTCAGGGTGCCCATGGGTTCGGTCACGACCGAGCAACTCGTACAGGCCGTGGAGGCGATCGGCTATCAAGCCGCACCTGTCGTTACGACGCCGGCCGTCGCGATCGCATCGAGTCCGGACGGGTTCCAACGCGGTGCCTCGCCCGGATCCACCAAGGACGCCGACGCAAAGCGTCACGTGGAGGAGCTGCGTCAGCGGCTGCTGTTGTCGGCTTTGTTGGCGGTTCCGGTTGCAGTGATGTCGATGGTCCCGGCCGCGCAGTTCGACAACTGGCAGTGGCTCGCTCTCACACTGGCGTCGCCGGTGGTGGTGTGGGGCGGGTGGCCGTTCCATCGTGCCGCGTGGACGAACGCTCGCCACCGCGCCACGACGATGGACACGCTGATCTCCGTCGGCACGCTCTCGGCCTATGTCTGGTCGCTGTACGCATTGTTCTTCGGTCATGCCGGCATGGTCGGCATGAAGATGGGCTTCGAGCTGACGTTGCGCCGCGACAGTGCCGCGGGTCATCTCTATCTCGAGGTCGCATCGGCGGTGATCGTGTTCCTGCTCGCCGGTCGTTACTTCGAGAGCAAGGCCAAGCGGCAGGCGGGTGCTGCGTTGCGAGCGCTGCTCACGCTGGGCGCAAAGGAGGCGACCGTCGTCGACGCGAATGGCCTCGAACGGACGGTGTCCATCGACGCGCTGGTCGTCGGGTCACGATTCGTGGTTCGGCCCGGCGAGAAGATCGCGACGGATGGTGTGATCGAATCGGGGTCGTCCGCCGTCGACGCGTCAATGCTGACGGGGGAGAGCGTCCCGGTCGAGGTCCGGCCCGGCGATCCCGTCACCGGTGCCACGGTGAATGTGGGCGGACGCCTGGTAGTCCGGGCAACGAGGGTCGGCTCCGACACCGCTCTCGCCCAGATGGCCCGACTCGTCGAAGAGGCGCAGACCGGGAAAGCGCCGGTGCAGCGACTGGCTGACCGGGTTTCGGCGGTGTTCGTTCCGGTCGTGATCGGCCTTGCCGCGTTGACCCTGGCGTACTGGCTGGTGCGGGGTGAAGGCGGGCAGGCTGCGTTCACCGCGGCGGTAAGTGTGCTTATTATTGCCTGCCCGTGTGCGCTCGGGCTCGCTACGCCAACCGCATTGTTGGTGGGAACCGGCCGCGGCGCGCAGATGGGCATCGTGATCAAGGGACCCGAGATCCTCGAATCGACGCGGCGGGTCGACACCATCGTGATGGACAAGACCGGCACCGTCACCACCGGCCGGATGTCGCTCGTCGACGTGATCCCAGCTCCCGGATTCGATGCTGACGAGGTCCTTGGACTCGTCGGCGCGGCAGAGCACGCCTCGGAACACCCGATTGCCAAGGCGATTGCCCTGGCCGCAACCGAACGCCTCGGCGCGTTGCAGCCGGTCGAGTCGTTCACCAACCACGAAGGTCTCGGCGTGCAGGGCGTCGTCGCCGGTCGGGCCATTGTCGCCGGTCGTCCGCAGCTCCTCGCCGACTGGTCCGTCGCCATCCCCGATGTTCTGATCGCGGCACAGCGTGATGCCGAGCAATCCGGACGTACAGCGATCATGGCGGCGATCGACGGGAAGGCTGCCGCGCTGTTCACCGTGGCCGACACGGCGAAGCCGACGAGTGCCGAGGCCGTTGCCCAGTTGAAGGCGTTGGGGTTGCGTCCGATCCTGCTCACGGGTGACAACGAGACGGTCGCGCGCACGGTGGCCAACGCGGTCGGGATCGACGAAGTGATTGCCGAGGTGCTTCCGGCCGACAAGGTGGCGCGGATCAAGGAACTCCAAGCGCAAGGCCGGATCGTGGCCATGGTGGGAGACGGCGTCAACGATGCCGCGGCCCTCGCCCAAGCCGACCTCGGACTGGCCATGGGCACCGGAAGTGATGCTGCCATCGAGGCCGCCGACCTCACCTTGGTCCGCGGCGACCTTCGGACTGCCGCCGACGCCATCCGTCTCTCACGACGCACGCTCGCCACGATCAAGGCGAACCTGTTCTGGGCCTTCGCATACAACGTTGCCGCCATCCCGCTTGCCGCGTTGGGGTATCTCAACCCGCTCATCGCCGGCGCAGCGATGGCCTTCTCGAGCGTGTTCGTCGTCTCCAACAGCCTGCGTCTGCGTCGCTTCGGCCGATAGCGGTCTCGTCAACCCTGTTTACCCTGAGCGACTATCGCCTATCTGGGAAGTGCGCTCTGTGCGCTCTGGTCATGACCGGGGCTGCAAGCTGAGATAAGGATTGTGCCGTGGAAGTCGTCATCGTCGCCGAGCCGTCCGCCGCGGGCGCTCTCGTCGCTGACCAGATTGAACATCTCGTCCGTTCGAAGCCGAACGCGGGGATCGGTCTCGCGACCGGGAGCTCCCCGCTGGAGATCTACCGCTCGCTCATCGACCGCTATCGCACCGGCCGCGTGTCGTTCGAAGAGACGTCGATGTACATGCTCGACGAATATGTTGGCCTGCCCGAGGGCCATGACCAGTCCTACCGGGCGTTCCTTCATTCGGAGTTGCTCGATCAACTCGACGTCCCGTCGGGGCGGCTCTTCGGACCGAACGTGCATGCCGACGACCCGCGGGTCGCGTGTGCCGAGTATGAGGCGCGGCTCGCGGCGTCGCCGATCGACCTGCAGATCCTCGGCGTCGGGTCCGACGGTCACATCGGTTTCAACGAACCGACGTCGTCGCTCAGCTCGCGTACCCGGGTGAAGACGTTGACCCGGCAAACCCGCGCAGACAACGCGCGCTTCTTCGACTCGATCGATGACGTGCCCCACCACGTCATCACGCAGGGAATCGGCACAATTCTCGACGCCCGCCGTGTCGTGCTCATTGCGTGCGGGGGGCGAAGGCCGCTGCCGTTGCACGCCTCGTCGAAGGTCCGTTGTCGGCGATGTTCCCTGCTTCCGCGCTTCAGCTGCACCCGCATGCGACGATCGTGGTCGACGAGGCCGCGGCCGGCATGCTCCAACTGGCCGAGTACTACCGCGATGTGTACGCCAATCGGCCCGCCTGGCAGAATCTCCCGGACCTGGCGAACAACGAAGCGACCGACTGACTCCAATGAACGACGGGACTGCTGGTCTGCCCTTGCCGATGCATGCGCCGATTTGGGTGCTCTTCAACCACGTCGGCTACGCCGCCGACGGGCCCAAGCCAATCTTGGTCGAGGCGCGTGCCGACGTGGTGTGGGTCGAGGTCGAACTGATCGAGGTTGTCACGGGAGCGTGCGTTGGCGTCGTCGCACCGAGGTTCGTCGGGGGTGTCCGCGGGTGGTCGAAGGGGCCGTGGTGGCGAGTCGATCTCGACGCGCTCGTTCGACCCGGGCGATACGTGGTGCGCTGGCGAACCGCAGACGGTGGAAGCGGTCAGAGCGAGACCATCACGATTCGGGCCGCTCGCGACCAGCGATCGATGATCTCCGACATCGTGTACTACCTGAAGGGTCAGCGATGCACCGGCATCTACGACTCAGCCGATGCCAATGCACCGCGTATCGGTGACGGTACGCGTCACGACGTTCACGGTGGTTGGTACGACGCTTCGGGCGACACGAGCAAGTACCTGTCGCATCTGTCGTATTCGGCGGGCATGAACCCGCAGCAGACTCCGCTGGTGGTCTGGACGCTCCTTCGCTGTTGGCAGTTGTACCGGGCGGCCGGTGCCCACCCGTACTTTCTCGAACGGCTCCGTGACGAAGCCACTCACGGCGCCGATTGGTTGGTTCGGATGCAGGACGCGAATGGGTACTGGAACATGACCGTGTTCGACCGCTGGTCGAAAGATCCGTTACAACGTCGTCTGTGCACATACCGCACCCAGGCGGGCGACCTCTACGACGGCTATCGCTGCGGTTGGCGACAGGGCGGCGGGATGGCGGTGGCGGCGTTGGCGCTCGCATCCACCCTCGACCGCGGCGGTGAGTTCGATAGCGACCGGTACCTCAGAGCGGCCCGATCGGGGTTTCATCACCTGGTCGAGCATGGTCACAGGTACCGGACCCACGGCGTCGATGACGACCCCGACGAGAACGTGCTCGACGACACCTGTGCCGTGCTCGCGGCGTGTGAGTTGGCGCTCGTCGACGCCGACCCGGTGGTGGCGGCGGAGTTGGGGCATCGGGTGGCATCGCTGAGCGGCCGCGTGCGCAGCACCGGCGACGTGACGTGGCTGGTCGCCGATCGTGAGGAACGCCGGTCGTTCTTCCATGCCAGCGATGCCGGCTTGCCGATCGTCGCGCTCTCACGTGTTGCCGCGGCGTTGCAAGACCGCGGCGTCGCCGAGAAGGCCGGCTTGGTTGCGGCACAGCTGGTCGATGCGCAACTCTCGCTTGGGCGCCGTCTGGAGAATCCCTTCGGGTACCCGCCGCATTGGGTGCTGACTCCCGACACGGATGCGCATGCGAGGTGGTTCTTCCCGCATCGCAATCCATCAGGCTATTGGTGGCAGGGCGAGAACGCCCGACTCGCATCCTTGGCCGCAGCCGCATTCGGAGTCGCGAACGGGGAACAGCGCGCCGACGTTCGCGAAACAGCGTGGCGGTGGATCGATTGGATCCTGGGTGCCAACCCGTTCGACGTGTGCATGCTGCAGGGCCGGGGGCGCAACAACCCGCTCTACTCCCCACCGTTCGACAACGCACCCGGGGGCGTCGCCAACGGCGTCACGGCCGGGTTCGACAACGAGGACGACATCGCGTTCGCACCCGATCCGTGGGCCGACGATCCGCTCCAGAACTGGCGATGGGGCGAGCAATGGATGCCGCACGCAGCCTGGCTGATGTATGCCCTCGCCCTGTCTGATACGGGTGGTGCCGCCTGACGACGACCGGGTAAGGACAGTCTGGTTCCTTCAGCCGCTGGCGGGGCGGCTGAGTGAACCAGAAGTCAGGTGGCTCTCAGGCGTTGGGCTGGAGTTGGCCGCGTGAGGATGCTTGTCGGGGGCGGGCCTGGTAGCCGAGGGCGTATGCGGCGAGCATGACGACGACGCCTTCGATGAAGAGCGAGGCGAGGCCCATCGGCTCGAGCCAGTTTCCGATGTCGTCGTGTGACAGCGGGAGGCCGGTGGTCCGGGTCAGGCTGTATCCGACCAGCGCGCCGAGGCTCGAGAGTCCGGCGATACGCCACCCCAGTTGCGAGTTGCGGTGTACGAGCAACGCGCCGGCGACGACGCATCCGATGATCAAGAGGAGGTAGCCGAAGCCGAGGTAGGGGACCTCGTGCAGTTTGGTTTGCAGTTCGAGTAGGTGGATCAGCGCGATGCCGCTCAGTGCAACGACGGCGGCGGCGCGGGGGACCTCGAGCGAGTGGTCAGTAGTCATGATGCAATCCTGCGGGGCGCAGGGTTTGAGCACGGTTTGGTTCGGGTTAAGCGAAGGGAAGATTCAACCCAGTTTCTTGCCTCTTGCGGAGCTCGACGTGGCCACCACCGTTGATTTCGATCATGTCGGAGAAGACCGGGCGTCAACAACGTCCCTGGACAACACCGCGAAAGCGCTTCGGGCGACAGCGCCTGACTGTGGACGGCAGCGAGGATTCCGGTGGGCCCGAGAAGGCCGACTGACGGCGTGATCGTCCAACCCCCAAACTTCGACCCGCTCGGGCGAGAAGCCGGAAACCTATCAACCCAGTGGCAGCCGCACTACGAAACGTGCGCCTTCGCTACTCGGTTCGATTCGAACCGTCCCGGAGTGCGAGTCAACGATTTCGCGCACGATCGACAATCCCAGTCCGGAACCGCCAGAATGCCGGCTTCTGGAATCGTCGAGCCGGGCAAAGCGGTTAAAGACGCGTTCTCGGTCGGCGGGTTCGATCCCTGGGCCGTCATCTTGGACCGCAAGCATTGCGATTCTTTCCTCGTTCCGAAGTTCCACCAGCACCCGAGAGGTTGCATAGCGAGACGCGTTCTCGAGGAGGTTGCGGGCGACACGGGCGAGCTGATCCGCGTCTCCCTTCACCTCGACAGGAGCGACCGCGTTCAGGTCGATCCGCACACTAGACCGTGGCTGCAGTCTCCGGGCTTCGGATCGCACGATGTCGTCGAGGTCTACGGCGGCGTAGTGCGTCAGATTCACACCGCTGTCGGATTTCGCGAGGAATAACAGATCAGAGATCAACCTCGTCATCCGACGGTTGTCGTCCACCAAAGAGACTGCGACTCCTTCCCACTGAACAGATGTTGGGTGCGCGATCGCCACCTCCAAGTCGGCCAGGCTGGCCGCCAATGGGCTCTGAAGCTCGTGCGAGGCATCTGCGACGAACCGGCGTTGACGTTCCGACGAATCCTGGAGACGGCCGAGCATGAGGTTCATACTTCGTGCTAACCGGCCGATCTCGTCGTCGACAGGAGGTTCCGGGATCCGACGGGAAAGGTCTCCGCCTCCGATCGCCGACACCTTTCGTTGTAGAACATCGACCGGGCGCAGAGCCGCTCTGACGAAGAACCAACTCGTTACCGCCACCATGAAGAGAAGGAGCGGGAACGAGATCTGCAAGATCTTCTTGACCGATGAGACGTTCTCGTTCACCCCGTCCAAGCTGAGAGCTACATACACCGCTATCGGCCCGGTTGGCGTCTGGGCGCCGAAGGCCACAACATGAAAGGGGTCATCCTTCTGATCCCCGGTAATGGGCAGATCCGTCCGTGTTTCCGTCAGGAAATCGCCGAGGACCGGGTGCAATCTCGAAATCCGTGAACCCGGCACGACTTGCGCGCTCGCCGCGACGCTTTCACCTTTGCCGTTCACGACTTGGATCACGGCACCCTTTTCGCCCGAGTCCGGAAGTGCCAACGGCAGTTCGGTCTTCTGTGTAAGCAGTGCCACTTCCTCCGCCCGTGTTCTTGCCGAGTTGAAGACGTTGTTCTGCAGGGCCCGACGCATCAGCGCCAAGAACAGAAGGGCCGTCACCAAGAGTGCTGTTGCGACGACAATCGTGGCTGCTGAGGCCATCTTCATCCGGATAGTCGCCGGCTTCATCCTCACTGGTGGTCACCTCCCATCGGGGTCGAGGCGGTAGCCAACGAGCCGCAGTGTCTGGATGCTCGATCGCGAAAACGGAATGTCAATTTTCTTGCGGAGGTACCCGACATAGACCTCGACGATGTTCAGGTCCATGTCGGACGAGTCGTCCCAAACATGCTCCAGAATTTCCGTCTTCGAGAGCACATCACCGGGGTGCATCATGAAGAATTCCAGTAGCGCGAACTGGCGCGGTGTGAGCTCTACCTCAACGTCGCCCCGCCAACAGCGGTGCCGGGCCGGATCGAGGCGAAGATCAGCGACACTCAGGATTGTTGGGCGCACTCGGCTGGTACGCCGAATCAATGCTCGGAGATGGGCAACAAGAACGACATACGAGAACGGTTTCGTGAGAAAGTCATCGGCCCCGGTATCCAGTGCTTCGGCGTGGTCGTGTTCACCGTGCTTCGCCGTAAGCATCAATATCGGGGTCCAGATTCCGGCTTCACGCAGGTCAGCACACACCTGGTAGCCATTGCGTTTCGGCAACATGATGTCGAGGATGATTGCGTCGTACTCGTTCTCCTCCGCGAGTCGCAGACCTTCTTCACCATCGGCCGCGGTGTCCACCGCGAAACCCTCACGCATCAGGCCGCGTTTCATTGCCGCGGCAAGGCGCTCCTCGTCATCGACCAGCAAGAGTCGCATGAGATCCAGTGTTGCAGGTGTACCAGGCGACTAGCTGGCCAGGCCTCCGCTCGTCTCGGGGATCTCGCTTCCGTGAATGCAGTTCCTGTCGCCCCGCCAAACCCTCACGCTCGTTGCACCGACGGATCGGCCGTCGAATACACCAGCGCCCGCTTCTCGAGCTCTAGTGCCCCCTTCGACGCCAAATCAAGCTTCTCGGGCGTGAGTTTCTCGGTGTGCACCATCAGGAGAGTTTCCTTCGATTCATCGGTTCCGTCCCAACCAACGCGAACCACCCCTACGCCCGGCGCGTAATACTTCAGCTGTATCGCGCTTGTCTCCTCTTCGTTGTATTCCTCCGTGAGGAGAACCCCTTTGTACGTGCCGGTCGGAACGGTCGTCTCTTCGGTCGATGACCGCACGTGTGCCCGGTCGTTCCAGAAATACGGTGGTGGAGCGAAGCCCTCCGACCAGTCCGGGGTATTTGGTCTGGGATCGGCCTTCATCATGATGCCGGCTTTTGCGTCTGCCGGGTGGCCGACGAACCACGTGCGACCCGCGGTGTATTCCCCCCCGTCCCACAGCTCGCTGTACTGGCCCAGATGCCAGACATTGCCCATCTTGTCCTGGGCAAAGAAGGTCAATTCGTCCTCTTCGAGGTCTCCCTCGGTGAAGTCGCTCTCCCAGATGACGACCGTATTGACCCCATTGATCACCTTCGTCAGGTTTGTCACGGTGAACGTGACTCGGTGTCCAAGAGTCTTCCCGTCCTCAAACGTCGATCCGTCATACTCATGTCGAGTACCCGGGATCAGCGGAAAATACTTGTTGTCGATGTTGACCGAATTCTCATCGAAATTCGCCAACTGGAAGTCTTCACGAGTGAACTTGCTGGGTACGACCACCGGCCGACTACCAGCTGTGTTCTTTACCGCAGCCACGGTCGTCTTTGCTACCGCGGTAGCGGTATCTACGGTCGTGTCTGACGACGAGGACGAGCATCCAGTTCCGAAGAACGCGAGAGCGACAACACCGCTCAGCAACGTCAGAGGCCTCCCGCGATGACGAGCGGATCG
>JANPFX010000091.1:0-5864 GCA_031423635.1 Acidimicrobiia bacterium
CCGGCCGGCACGCTGACCGTGGGCTTGGAGGCGATCGCCGTCGGGAGGCTCAGCGCAACGGTGGTGGTCGGGGCCGCCGTCGTGGTGGTCGGGGCGGCGACCGTCGTGTCGGCGGGGCTGTCGCTGTTACCCCGGGTCAGCAGCGCGAAGATGACGAGGAGGACGACAAGCGCCCCGATCACGTACGCGATCTTCTTCTGAGTCGCTCGTGCGCGCTGCTTTCCCTCGATGACCTTCGCCTCGGCGAGCTTCTGTGCTCGCAGGGCGTCTTGACGCTGTCGCTTCTCGTTTGCCACGGCCGACAACGCTACGCCACGTACCGGCCGGGCGAGGGACGATCCGAGGAACCCCCGAGCCACCGAGTCTGTCCGGGCGCCACCCAGCGTTCTCAACGCGCCGGACGGTCACATCGGCTGCACGTGATCAACGCCATGATGAGTGCCATGACCCTGGAAATCGTCAAACGCGACGGCCATCCCGATTTCCTGGATCTCCCGTGGGGGGTGTCGTTGCGTCGATGGCGGACGCCCCGCCTGGTCGATGTCGCCCGTGGCCTCTCCCGTCATGTGGTGCGCTTCGTCGACTACGGAGGTGTCGTCTACGCGGTGAAGGAGACCGAGGACCGTGTGGCACTCGCGGAGTACGACCTCTTGCGCGATCTCGAGGGGCGCGGGTTGCCGGTCGTCGAGGCGGTCGGAGTGGTCCGGAATCGCACCGCGGACGGCAGCGATCCCGATGCCCCGAACGACCACCGCTACCCCGCCGATGACAGCGAGTTGGGAGCCCCGCTCGGAGCAGCGTTGATCACGCGACATCTCAGCTTCTCGATGCCCTACCGATACCTGTTTCAAGGACGTCCGATCGCCGACCTGCGCGATCAACTCGAAGATGCGATGGCGGTGCTTCTCGTGCGGCTCCATCTGGAGGGCTTCTTCTGGGGCGACTGCTCGCTTTCCAACACGCTGTTCCGACGCGACGCGGGTTCTTTGAGTTCGTGGCTCGTCGATGCCGAGACCGGACGGATGCAGGAAGGCCGGCTCAGCGACGGTCAGCGCGCTCATGATCTCGAGATAGCCGTCGAGAACATCGCCGGTGAATTGCTCGACCTCGATGCCGCCGGTCGGCTCCATGATGAGCTCGACCCGATGGAGCTCGCCGAGGATTTCCGCAATCGCTATGAGCGCTTATGGAATGAGATCGTTTATGAGGAGATCATCCGCCCGAGCGACCGTCATCGCATGGCCGCTCGGACACGACGCCTCAATGAGCTCGGTTTCGATGTCGAGGAGTACCGTCTGCGCACGACCGACGATGGTCGTATCCGATTCGTCCCCCGGGTTGTCGAAGTCGGGCACCACCGCCGACGGCTACAGCAGTTGACGGGACTCGACGTTGACGAGAACCAGGCCCGCCGACTGCTGAGCGACCTCGACGGCCATCGTGCTTCCCTCGATGAGCAGCGGGGGCAACGGGTCCCCGACGCGCTTGCCGCCTACGACTGGCTGACGAACGTGTACCAGCCGACCATCGACGCGATCCCGGCCGAGCTTCGACACCGACTCGCCGACGCGGAGTCCTACCACCAGATCCTCGAGCACCGGTGGTACCTGTCGGAAGAGGCTGGACACGATGTCGGCATGGACGCGGCGATCGACCGCTACGTGGCCGACGTGTTGCCGCTCGCACCGGTGGAGGAGGCGATCCTCCCCGCGCCGGGCGATGAGACGATCGACCTCGCCGGGACGGGCCCTACGGAGGACTGAGGTCGACGGTTCCCAGTTCTCCGGGCCCCGCGGAACGTTGACGGGAGCGGCCGACATTCCCGGTGAGCAGCACCCCGGCGACGACTGTGGCAACGCCGACTCCCAGGGTGAGGGCGATCGACGCGCGGGCGACACCGTTCGGAAACGCGAACGGAAGACTGCTCGACGACAGGACCCCGATGTCGGAGAGGCCACCGACCAGCGTCACGATGCCGGCGGCGAACACGCCGACGTAGAGCGCATCCAACCGTCTCCGCGCCAATGCGACGATCGTGAGAAGCGCGATGACCCACGCTGCGAGCGAGACCCACCCGATCGACACGACCCGTCCGAAACCCGACCCTCCTTTCACGCCGAAGGCGATGCCGAACAGGTGAACCGAGTCAACGGCCACGAGGGCGCCGAGCATCGCACTGAAGATCACCAGCGCTCGTAGGAAGTGCCCGCGTCGCGCGGACATGGCGACTGCACCGACCGACAGCAGTCCGAGGGCCCCGGCTGCTGCGAGCGGCAGGATGGGTGACGGCCCCGGCACCCAGCGCAGGTCACCGGACACAACGAAGGTGGTCGTCCCCCGGGTGATCGGCACTTCCCAGGTCTGGATCAGGTGTTCTCGTTCTCGCGCCGCCTCGACCTGCGGCGGTGGAGTTGTGCCCATCCAATGGACCCGGTGGTCGTGGAACCGCACGACGGGAGTCCCGGAACGTTTGCGCCAGTCCGGCGGTCCGTCGGGGCGAAGACCCGATGGGATCGTTGTTGCGCCACGCCGGTCTGCGTTGAGGTACACCGCGTTGGACTGGCGGTTCTCGAACGCTCCGGTCGGGCCGATGCGGAGATATGGGTGATCGTCGTAGTCGTCTATAACGATCTCCGGGCCACTCCGCCATCTGACCTCGAGGCGGTTCCCGGCTTCGACAACCTTGACCGAGAAGCCTTCGGCCGCCGGCGTCACCGCGAGCACGCGCGACACGTAGTTCGAGGCGGGCGTGTTCGTCGCGGCATGCGCTTCGGCGCGCGCCGAGAAGACGGTGGGCACTATGACGGACAACGCGACGACGGCCGCTGCGCGCATGACGGGGGAGCGGACTCCTCGGCTCAAGGGCACGGCGCGGCCTCGGGTCGTCCAACCGTCGCGAGCGCGGCTCGGGCGACCTTTTCGAATGATGCAACCGAACGGACGAGCCCCGGAGCGAGCGTGGAAAGATCGGTTTCGACGGTGAGCTTCGACCGCATGAACGCCGCGGCTTCTGTTCGATCGGTCTCGGCAAGCTGTGCGGAAAGGGCATGCGCCGAGAGGTGCACGTCGTTCCAGAAGGTGTTGGACGCCTCGCCCCGTTGACCGGCCGCCAGTTGCGCCTCCATCGTGCACAAGCCGGGCACGACGCCGTCGAGGAAGGCCACCGGAACGTTCGACGCCGACGAATCGGTCGTGCTCCTCGCCCGGACGAAGCCGAAGACCCCTCCGACGAGCAGTCCGACGACGGCAAGGATGACGAGACGACGCGCTCCGAACTGCACGCCTTCATCCTCGCACGGGCCGACGGAAGAACCGATCGGGACTCTGGGATCGGACGTCCGCCTAACCTCGACCTGTGCTGCGCATCCATCCTGCCGTCCGAGCCGCCATCGCCGACGGGCGTCCGGTCGTGGCGCTCGAGTCCACCATCTCGTCGACGCTCGGCCTACCGGTGCCGTTCAATGCCGAAGTCCTGCACCGCTGCGTACGGGCGATCGAGGCCGACGGCGGTGTTGCCGCCATTACTGCAGTGCTCGACGGCGAGGCCCATGTCGGGGTCGATCCGTCGGACTACGAGCGGCTGCTGGGAGCAACGAAGAAGTGCGCAGAGCGCGACCTCTCGGTTGCGCTGGCCGAACGCTGGGACGTTGGCGTGACGACCGTGTCGGCGACCGTAGCGTTGTGCGCAGCTGCGGGTGTCCGGGTGTTCGCCACCGGCGGGATCGGCGGGGTCCATCGCGATGACCATCTGAGCGGCGACGTGAGTGCCGATCTCGGCGCCATTGCTCGCCACCCCGTCATCGTCGTGACGGCCGGGGCGAAGGCCTTCCTCGACTTGGCCAAGACCGCCGAGCTCTTCGACACCTTGAGCGTGCCGGTGCTCGGGTACTGCACCGACGAGTTCCCGGCGTTCTACAGCCGCGCGAGCGGGATCGCCGTGCATCGCCGCATCGACGACCCGGCGGTGGCGGCGGCGGTCCTGCGGGCCCGCCTCGAGTTGGGGCTGGCGGGGGGCGTCGTGGTCGCCAATCCCCTTCCCGTCGACGCCGAGATACCGGCCGCCGACATTGCCGCAGCCATCGACGACGCACTCGCGACAGCTTCGGCCGCAGGCGTCCGCGGAGCGGCGCTGACGCCGTTCGTCCTCGGCCGCATCGCGGTGGTCACCGAAGGACGTTCGATTCCGGCGAACCTGGCTCTGGCCGAGAACAACGCTGTCGTCGCCGTGCAGATCGCCCGGGCCCTGGTGGAGGACGCCGGGCGCTGAGCGCTCAGAAGATGTGGACGGGGGTGCCGTTGGGAATGACCGATGGCAGCCACCGGGCGTTCGCGACCGATACCCGGACACATCCGTGCGAGGCCGGATACCGCGGAACCGACCCGGCGCCGTGGATCGCGAAGCCGCCCTTGAAGTACAAGGGGTTGTAGAGTCTGCCGAGCGTGGCGGTCTTCCAACCCGAGACCCGGCTGTAGATCCGGTAACGCCCCCGCGGGGTCACCGCCACGCCGCACTTGCCCTTCTCGCAGTAGCGGCGCCCGGATCCGGTGGAGACGTTGATGGTCTTCCACACGGTTCCGCCCTTGCGGATGGTCATCACCTGGCGGGCGATACTCACCTCGATGCTCACCGCGCCGGTCGCTCGGGGGTTCGCCAGCTCTTGCGCCGCGGTCGACGCTTTCGGCCTCTTGGTCGTCTTCGGGGCGAGCGTCACCGGCGCGGTCTGCACCGGAGGCGATGTCACCACCGGGGCGACCGTTGGGGTGCTCGCCAGCGGCTCGGTCGAAACGGGGGCCGGGGCCTGGGTCGTTGGAGGAGACGTGGTGGGCGCCGCGGTCGTCGGGGCTGCCGTTGACGGTGGCACGACGAGCGGAGGCAGTTCGACCGTCTCGGCGGAGGCCGGAACGGCAACTCCGGCGGCCATCGCCAGCCCGATGAGGGCGACAGCGCCGCGCCGTATCCGATGACTCGTTCTGATCGCCGACAGACGGGACGTGGGTTGTTGGGTGGACAGGACGACCTCAGGGTGCGTTGTTCCGTCGGGAACCGCCGTTCGAGAGGTGCGAAGTTCAGGAAGAGTACGCACGGCCCAGATCGTATGCGCGCGGAGTGCCGCCCGCCAGGCATGTTTGGACGAAATCCCCAGGAAACACGTCGCCGGCGCGAGATGAACAATGATTGCATTCTGAGCCGCTGTTCAGGAAGCGGTGGCCTGCGACACTTGACGTCATGACGGGCCCTGCGAACGTTGCCCACGTCGTGTCGACGTCGAACGATCCCGCTCTGGATCCGTTCCGGCAGCTGAAAGACGCAACGCAACGGAGACGTGGGAACTTCATCGTCGAGAGCGAACGCGTACTCGAGCGCCTGATCGAGCTCGGCATCACGATCGAAGCGGTGCTCGTCACCCCATCGCGGTGGGACCGGGTCTCGGCGACAGTCACGGCGGGCCACGGGGCGCACGGATCTCCGGCCGTGATCGTCGCGGATCCGGCGGTGGTCGACGCGACGATTGGTTTCGCATTGCACCGCGGCATCGTTGCGATCGCTCGCCGACCCCCGACGCTCGAACCATCTGTAACCCTCGCGTCAGCTCGACGGATCGTCGTGCTCGAAGACGTCGTCGATCCCGACAATGTTGGATCGGTTTTCCGTCACGCGGCGGCGTTCGGCGCGGACCTCGTCGTGCTGTCCGAGCACGCCGGGGATCCCCTCTATCGAAAGGCGGTCCGAACGTCGATGGGCTGGGTCTTCGACGTGCCGTGGACGCGGGTGGCGAAGGCGCAGAAGCTCATACCGACGATGCACCGGGCCGGCTTCACGACGATCGCGCTGACGCCGGCTGGTGAGGTGGGCATCGATGACG
>JANPFX010000092.1:0-18651 GCA_031423635.1 Acidimicrobiia bacterium
CGGCTCGGCGTGGCCATGGGCGGGTTGCCGGCCACGTTCGCCGGGTTGGCGGGCATGGGCGACCTGATGGCAACGTGCATGAGCCCGCAGAGCCGAAATCGTCATGTGGGCGAACAGCTCGGTAAGGGTCGCCAACTCGCCGACGTGCTCGGGGAGATGACGATGGTCGCGGAAGGTGTACGAACTGCCGAGACGGTCATGCGGCTCGCTGAGCGGTACGGCGTCAGCATGAACATCTGCGCCAGCATCCACGGTGTGGTGACCGGCTCCATCACCGCTGCGGACTCGTACGCTGGTTTGGTGAAAGCAAAGCCCGGTCACGAGTTCGATTCGGAGTAGCCGGCGCAATCGGTGTTGTAACCGTCGCGGCGCGAAGATGGTATGCGTATGGTCCTCTTGCGCGCAGTACGAGCATCGAACCCCTCCTCAGTCGCCCTGATCGAAGGGGCTCGCAGCGTGACGTACGGCGAACTCGCCGACCTCGTGCTGCGCACGGCCGGTGGCCTGCGGGCACAGGGCGTCGCTGCCGGGGCTCCTGTGGCGGTGGCCTGCCCCACGGGCATCGACGCGGTTGTCGCCTACCTCGGTGTGCAGGCGGCCGGGGCAGTCGCCGTGATGGTGAACCACCGCAACACCATGCCCGAGTTCGAGGCCCGCTTCGCCGTGGTCGATCCGCGCCTGGTGATCGTGGGTGGGACCGCCAGCATCGAGCTTCCCAGCGGGGTCCGGGTCTTTCGGAGCGCCGGGGCTTCCGGCGATGACCTCCCGAAGCTCGACGAAGCCGCCTCTGAAGCGACCCCGAATGCGCTCTCGGACTCTGCGGCGGTGCTGTTCACCAGCGGCGTCTCCGGCGCACCGCGTGCGGTCCACCTGACCCACCAGAATCTCCAGGCGGGCCAGCGCGGTCAGGCGGAGATGGAAGGCTCGGCGCTGAACGCCGACACCGTCGGCCTTGTCGCGCTCCCGCTCGCCCACATCTTCGGGCTGAACAGCGTTCTGGGCGCTCTGCTGCGCGTCGGGGCGACCGCAGTGCTCCTGGATCGCTTCGATGCGGTTGGTGCCGCCGCCCTCGTCTCCCAGCACCGCGTGAACGCGATCTCCGCCGTTCCCCAGATGTGGCACTCGATCATCTCGGCCGATATTCCGGACGACTCGTTTGCAAACGTGATTCGCGCCACGGCGAGCGCTGCGCCACTTCCGGAGTCGACCGTGACGCGCATGGCCGAGCGCTTCGGCGTGAAGCTCGCCGGCGGATACGGCCTCACCGAGACGTCGGGAACGATTTCGCTTGACGATCCGAGAGCGCCGCGAATGGGCACGGTCGGTCGACCTCTCGGCGACACCGAAGTGCGCCTTGTCGACACCGATGGAGAGGATCCGGAAGCTGGCGACAGCGGTGAGATCTGGCTCCGTGGGACCTCGGTGTGCACCCACTACCGTTCGGCCGAGGGGATCGAGGCGGCAGTCGACAAGGACGGCTGGCTCCATACCGGCGACGTCGGCGTGTTCGACTCGGCAGGGCGGCTGAGCATCGTCGACCGCATCAAGGATGTCGTGATTGTCGGCGGGTTCAACGTCTCGCCGTCGGAGGTCGAGAACGTACTGCTGATGCATCCACTGGTGGCCAGCGTGGGTGTGATCGGCGAGCCGGATGAACACTCGGGGGAACGGATTGTCGCGTTCGTCCGTCCATCGACAGAGGGTGTGGTCACGGTGCAGGAACTGACCGATCACTGCAAGCGCCGACTGGCCCGCTACAAGGTGCCGACAAGGTTTGAGGTCCGCGACGTCCTTCCCCTCACCGATTCCGGCAAAGTCGTCCGGCGTCTGCTCCACTGAGGGGGAGCTCGGGGCTTCTCCCGCTCGGCCGCCTCAGCGCGCCGCGATCATGCGGCGAGCGTCGCGTCGGCCTTCTTGCCCTTCTCCGAGTAGGTGTTGACGTATGTCTGGCCGGAGAGCTCGCAGATCTCGAACATGATCTCATCAGTAAGCGCGCGTAGTGCCAGGTTGTTGTTCGGATCGGTGCCGTAGCGCTGGGGATGGATCTGCTCGCCGATGCGAACCTCCCACTTCCGGAACGGGCGAGGGAACTTCGCGTCGGGCGGCTGAATGGCGTCGAGCCCACGAAGGCCGATTGGCACCACCGGAGCGCCCGTGCGTATGGCCAAACGGGCCACGCCGGTCTTCCCTCGGTGCAGGAACCCATCACGGGTGCGCGTGCCCTCCGGGAAGATGCCGAACAGACCACCCCCCTCCAACACCTTTGCCGCCGCGTCGAGGGCGGCCGCGGCCGAATCGCCTCCGGACCGGTCAACCGGAATTGCTCCGAGGCCACGGAAGAAGACCCGTGTCTTCCAGCTGTCGAGGTATTCGGCCTTGCCGATATAGGTGACGCGCCGCGGGAGGGTCGGAATCATGAACACGGAGTCGAGGACCGAGATGTGATTGGCGGCCAGCAAGGCCGGGCCCGATGTCGGCACATTCTCCATGCCGACCACCGTCGGCTTCCAGAACAGTCTGACCGCGGGGCGCAGGACTCCCTTCACGACGGGGTAAAGGTCGGGGCCTTCGCTTGCCATGGCGTGACCATACACCTACCCGTCTGAACGTTCTGTTGGTTCACCTGTCGCGGCCGGGTCGGCGCTCGCTCTCCTTGTTCGGGTCGCCCTTGTAGCCGGGCGGGTAGGTGAGCCGGAGTTCCTCCTCGGTGGGAGTCCGCCTCTGCCGTGCTTCCTCCGGCAGGAGGTCCACGATCCGCGACATGATCATCTCGGTATCCACGTCGGCGTCCTTGCCGGCCACCGTGAACGGAGTGCCGATGTGCACGGTGATCGTCGGCGGATTGGCGAGGTCGACCCTCGGGAGGCGGGAGCTCCGTGGCCACACCTTCTCGGTTCCCCACATCCCGACGGGGATCACCGGGACACCCGACATCGCCGCCAGTCGGGCAGCCCCCCAACGGCCCCGCAACTTCGGCTCGAAGAACGCCGGTCCGCGCGGGATGGTTCCCTCGGGCATCATGCACACGAGCTCGCCGGCCCGGAGCGCCTTCGCCGCTTCCTCGAGTGGCTGGTCCGAACCGGTGCCTCGATCGACTCGGATGCCGCCCAGCGCTTTTGCAAGCTGTCCGACGACCGGCGCATCGAAGACCTCCTTCTTCCCGAGGAAACGGGCGGATCGCCCCGCCTTCGCCGTCAGCAGACTGACCACCGTGGCGTCGAAGTAACTCCGGTGGTTGGCGCAGAACAGTGCGCCTCCGGTTGCGGGGATGTTCTCCAGACCGACGATCTCGAATCGGGCGTTCGGTAGGAGCTCGGTCCGGGCGAACGGGCGGAGCAGCTCCTGTACCTCCCACGGGCCGAGCTTGACGACACCTTCGGGCTTGTCCAGCCAGCGGATCGGCCATCCCTTCAATGTGGCGAGCAGGGCGAGTCGGGCGTCGGGGTTGACGGCGTGGGGGTGGCCGACGGCGTTGAGGAGCGGGCCGTCGAAATAACTGTCGGAGTAGGCCGCCGAACGTCGCATGGACACGCCGTGTTGCTGCGCCCACGCGCGAACGGCGGTGAGCTTGCCCCGACCCCAGACGAACTCGCCGTCGAGTTGGCCGGTGTAGGACCCCCCATCGTGGTGCCAGCGACTGGCGACAACGTGGTCGATACCGAGGCGACGGGCGAGGGGCCGGACGAAATGCTCGGGTGTCGTGGAAGCGATCACCACGAGGTCGCCGTTCGCCTGGTGCTCGGCGAGTACGGAGCGCGCATACGGCTGGAGGAGGCCGAGCAGTTCAACGGCGATGTCTTCGGCTGCGTCGTCGACGGCATCGACGTTCCAGCCCTTCGATGCACGGACCGCGAGCCTGGCGAGCTGCATGCTGAGTCGGGTCTCGCCGATGAGCTCGAACGCCTTGAAGATCGGGCCGGCGAGAGGGATGTCGCGATCCGGGCCGAGGCCGCGTTCGCGCAGATGTCGTTGGATCACCGTTCCGGAACCTCCGGCGAGGAGGGTCCGGTCGAGATCGAAGACAGCGGCAGCTGACTTGCCGGGCTTGGCGTTCGATGTCGTCATGGCCGCAGCGTAGTTCGGCGTGTAGGTTCGACGTATGGCCGACGGGAGCAAGCGGGAACTGCGCTTCGAGCGGAAGATGTCCGACGCGGAAGCGCTCATGTGGAACGTCGAGAAGGACCCGTGGATGAATCCGAGCGGTGGCGTCGTGACCACCCTCGATCGCCCGCTCGACATCGAAGCGTTCCGGGCGAGGATCAGGCAGTCCGTCGCCGAGATTCCCCGACTCCGCGAGCGGGTGGTGTCGACGACGGGCCGACTGACCAACCCGACGTGGACCCCCGACACCGAGTTCGACTTCGACTGGCACGTCCGTCACGTTTCGCTGCCCGGTCCCGGGACCGATCGGCAGCTCTTCGACCTCACCGCGCTACTCCTTGCCGACCCCTACGACCGCACTCGGCCGCTGTGGCAGTTCTTCGTCGTCGACGGCCTGTCGGAAGGCCGTGGCGCCCTGTTCTGGCGGTTCCACCACTCGATCATGGACGGCCGGGCGGCGATCAGGCTCACCGAGAGCTACATGGACCTGTCGCGCACCGCTCCCTTGGCCGAGCCGGTCGATATCGCCGCGCTGATCGCCGAGGCCGCATCCCACGCGGCCCATCACGACACCGAGGGATCACCGTCGTCGGTGGCCGGCGCCGCCGGGCAGGTGGTCGACGCACTGCGGGGTCCGATCGGTCTCGCCCGGCGTGTCGCATCGGAGATGTTGCTGATGGGGGCTGATCCGTCCCGCGGCCCGGAGGCAGGCGCGTCGGTCGCCCACACGGTGCAGGCGCTCCGCGACCAGCTCGGCTCACCCGGCAGCGCAGGGTCGACGCTGTGGAAGAACCGGTCGCGTCGACGTCACGTCGAAGCGCTTTCGATGCCTCTCGCCGAGGCGAAGGCGGCGGCGAAAGCGCTGGGCGGTTCGATCAACGATCTCTTTGTGGCGGGTGCCGTGGCGGGTGCCGTGGCCTATCACGACGCACACGGCGAGAAGCCGGAGTACCTCAACGTGTCGTTCGTGGTGAGCACTCGCGACGACTCCGCGATCGGCGGGAACTCCTTCACGCCGAGCGTCGTGAAGATCCCGACAGCCGCTGCACCGCCGGCCGAGCAGGTGCAAGCGCTCGGCGCGCTGATGGGAGAACGCCGCGCTGATGTCGGGGGAGGGGGCGGTCTGTTGAGCAACGTCGCAACGATCGCCAAGCTCCTTCCCACGTCGGTCGTCACCGGCTTCGCCCGTCAGCAGGCCGGCGCCGTTGATTTCGCCACGAGCAACATGCGAGGTGCGCCGTTCGACGTGTACATCGCAGGTGCGCGCCTGTTGCGCAACGTCACCCTGGGACCCGTTGCCGGAACCGCGTTCAACATGACCTGCCTCTCGATGGGTGATCATCTCGACATCGGCATGCACATCGATCCCGTGGCTGTGGCCGAGCCCGGGCTCTTACGCGAATGCATGGAACGCGCCTACGCCGGCCTTTTCGCCGTCGGCTCGTCTCCGAGCGCACACGAGAAGAAGCCCAGAAGCGCAGCGAGGCCGGCCTCGGCCAAGAAGCGGTCCGTGGATTCAGCGAAGAAGTCGACGGCCAAACCGGTGAAGAAGATCAAGACACGGAGCGCATCCTCATGAGCATCTCCATTCCGAACTCCATCGACGACGTCGCGCTTCAGTGGCTGGCAGACGCCACGGGTTGGTCGATCGATTCGATGGCGGTCGAGCAGATCGGCGTCGGTGTCGGCGTTTCCAGTGCGCTCTACCGCGTCACCCTGACGGGTATCGGCTGTCCTTCATCGGTGATCGTGAAGCTTCCGGCTTTGGATGAGGCTGCGGTGTTCACCAGCACGATGCTTCGCATGTACATCCGCGAGGTGGAGTTCTTCAAGACGTTCGCCGCCGAGTCGCCGATCCGCGTCCCCGAGCTCTACTTCGGAGCCGTCGACGAAGAGACCAGCAAATTCATCCTGGTGATGGAGGACTTCAAGGATCTCCGCTCCGTCGATCAGGTGACCGGTATGGGTGTGGGCGATGCCGAGCGCACGGTCGAAGCGCTTGCGCAGTGGCATGCCACGTGGTGGGGGAAGGCCGATGCGCTGGCCGAGGCCGGTATCACCATGAGCCTCGCCGATCCCATCTACCACGCAGTGCTGCCTGCCGTCTTTGCCGAAGGGTGGGCCAAGCTCACGACGGAACTCGAGCTGCCCGAATCCATCCTTGCCGTCGGTCCCCGTTGGGTCGATGCACTGCCAGGGATGCTCACGCGTCTCGCTACCGCACCGACAGCCATGCTCCACGGCGACTACCGGGCCGACAACATCTTCTTCGCTGACGACGGCTCGTTGGCGCTGCTCGACTTTCAGATCATCGGCACCGGCACGGCGGCGTACGACTTGGCGTACTTCGTCACGCAGAGCCTGGAAGCCGACGTGGCCGCGGGTCAGGAACGGATCCTGTTCGAGCGCTGGGTATCCGCGCTACACGCGGCCGGGGTGCCGGCCGAGGAGACGGGTCGGCTTTGGGAGGACTACCGGCTCGCCGCGCTCTTCTGCCTGGTGTACCCGGTCGTCGCGTCACGCGGCATGGACTTGTCGGATCCGCGGCAGCGCGCCCTGCTGGAGACGATGTCGGCCCGGCTCGGTCGGGCAATCGATCACCTGGAGCTGGCCAGCCTCATCTGAAATGAACGACCGGAGCAGGTTGCTTGGAGCCGGTGAACGACCTAGCGGGCACGGGCCCGTAGGCTGGTGGCGCGATGTTGGATCTGCTGTCGCATCTGATGATCATCGGGCTGGCGACGGCTTTGGAGCCCGTGCAGGTGCTCACGTTCATCGCCGTCCTTTCGAGCACGCACGGAATCCGGTCCGGCTGGGCATTCCTCGCCGGCTGGCTGACGTCGTTGCTCACCGTTGCCTTCCTGACCTGGGTGGCCGCCGCGCGGATCTCGCAGTATGCGTCCGACATGACGCAGCGGCGTGGCGTCCGCAAAGCGACGTTGATCGTCGAAGTCGTCGTCGGGCTCTGCCTGCTCGTCTACGCCCTCTACCGGGTTCGGCGTCACCCGGGCCCGGTGCATCCTTCGCGAATCGGGGCACCGGGAACGACCTTGACCACCACGCACGCCGCAGTGGTGGGTCTGCTGATCCCGCCGTGGCCGCTGATCATCGCCGGCGCGGTCGATGTGCTGCGTTCCGATGTGGGGGTCACGCAATCAGTCGTCGCCATGGCGGTATTCGTTGCTGCTTCCACGTCGACGATCGCGGCGATGCAGCTGTGGGCCGTCCGGTCACCGAAGTCCTCCATGGACCATCTGGCGCGTGTCCGGGCGTGGATGGAGCCCCATTCCGAGCATCTCGTCACGATCATCGCCGTGCTGGTCGGTATCTGGCTGCTGGTGCACGCGCTGCGGAGATGGTGAGGGGCGCAAACGCCTTGCGCTGATCAGTCCGCGTCGACGTCCGTACGCACGACGCCGACGCTGAGCTCAACGGTGCAGAGATCGTCGGCGACGATGATCTCGCCCGTGTAGCCGCCGCGTCGGAGGTCGTCGACAAAGTCGGCCTTCGTCGTCCGGCCGGTGCCCGGGCTCGGGATGAGGTGGGTGAGTACCACCGTCGGCGCTTCGACCTTCGCGGCCATACGCCCCAGCTCGACGGTATCCGCGTGATACGCCGCGATGTGCACCAACTGGGGTGCGAAGGCGACCAACTTGAGCATGGCTTCGCGCCGGAACGCTTCGTGGACGAGCACCTGAGCGCCCGTCGCCAACTCGGCCACCTCGTCGCACACGATCGTGTCTCCGGAGATCACCACGGCACCGTCCGGGGTCTCCACGCGGTACGCGACGGCGGGGGAGATGGGCTCGTGGTGCACCGACCGTGCGAGCACACGTACACCGGTGGCCTCGTCGGCCCAGACCGCGATGGCCGCGTCCTTCGTCGGTTCGGGGTCGAAGGGGACGATGCGTGGCGCAGGACCATCGCGGCGGTCGACGTGATCCTGGCGCGCGGCGATGTCGGCCTGCCACGGGTCCATCATCCGTTCGAGGAAGGCGACCGATGGTCCGGCCGGCGCGATCACCGGCAGCGCGACGAGGTTGGGCTGACTCTCGAGCCATCTGGAGAAGAGCAGATCGGTGAGGCCGGTCAGGTGGTCGGAGTGGTGGTGGGTGATGAACAGGGCCGTGAGCTGGTGGGTGTGGATGCCGGCCTCGATGAGTCGAAGCGATGTGGCGTAGCCCGCGTCGAATTGCAGTCGAACGTCGCCGTACTCGACGAGCACGCCCGGTCCGGCCCGCCCCGGTGCCAGATGGGGGACACCGGTGCCGGTGATGGTGATCTTCGTCGTCACCGCTTCGGGCCAGTCTGAACGGCGGTCGACGGCGTCGCAGTCCCGACGACGTCGGTTGCCGATTTCGGTTCGCGCCACATCCCCCACAGTCGGGGGCCGTCGTCCGGGCCGAATTCTGAGACGACCTCGAAGCCGGAGCGTTCGTACAGAACCCGGCTCCGTGGGCTCGTCGCCTCGAGGTATGCGGGCTGGCCTGCCGCGTCGGCGAGGGCGAGCGAATGGGCCAACAGGGCGCCGCCGAGCCCCAGTCCCTGCGCCACCGGCCGGATCCCGATGGCGAGCAGGTACCAGTGAGGATCTTCGGGGTGGTGTTGGTCCATCGCGTCCGAAAGCTGGCCGATTCGCTCGACTTCACCTCCGAGGCCGGCCACGAACTCGTCTTGATGCTCGGCCCAGAACACCTCGTCGAGGCTTTGGCCCGGGGGCATCCAGAGCGCCGCTCCGTCACCACCAGGGAGCACGGTGGACGCGCCCGCTGGGAGGTAACCGTCTACCGTCAAGAGCCGCCACAGCGCGTCGAGTCGTTTCCGCCGCACTCCTGCGTCGAACAGCCACATCATCACCGGATCGTCGAAGAAGGATTCCGTGAGTGCACCGACGATGGTCTCGAGATCATCGTGATGAGCCGAGCGAACGTCGGTTTCCATGCTCAACCTTCGCAGATGCAGCCCGACCGGGGAAATCATTGCTGTCGGGGCCCCGCGGTCACCGAAGCTTGGGTCCTCTCGTGAACGACACGGTTGCCTCCGCAAGTCGATCGTACGTGCGCCGCTCGGCACGTATCGGCCACCAGAGGTAGAGGAAGATCTCCATGGGCCGCCACATGGCGACCCATGGAGCAACGGTCAGGCCCTGCCTGATGACTCGCAGCACGGCGCCATGGTCCGGTCCGTCCAACAGCTCCGACAGCAGGGTGAAGGTCGCGAGGACCACCAGGCCGATCACCAGGCTGA
This sequence comes from Acidimicrobiia bacterium, assembly GCA_031423635.1. GTDB lineage: Bacteria > Actinomycetota > Acidimicrobiia > Acidimicrobiales > JANYDT01 > JANLQX01. Next base: position 9,349 of record JANPFX010000092.1, read on the forward strand.
TCCGCCCCTCCCGCCACAGCCGTGACAAGCGTCGGCCGGCTGCCCACCGTCGGTAGGCGAAGTGGTTGTGGATCCCGGCCGCCACGTGCTCTTCGCGTCCGTCGGCGCTGTCGTCGGCCACGACGATCTCGATGGTGAGGGACTTCTCGTCGTGTTGCTCCTCGGCCCAGTTCGTGATCCAGTCGGCGATCTCGACGTCGAGGTCTCGAAGATGCAAGGGCTGCGGATCGATGGGGTTGAACAGATGTTCAACCGTGTCCACCTGCACGAGTATCGGCCCGGTGCTGGGATCGAACGCTCGGTCGGTCCAGTCGCGTGTCTCCATCGCGTCAGTCTCTCGCGACGGTCGGCTCCGTCCCGCAGGTGTCGACTACCCAGCGCCAGAGTTCCGCTCGATGTCCGGGGGTATCGGATCGTCCGGTGTTCGGCAGCTTGTGGATGGGCCGCGCACGTCGATCGAGCCAGAACCTGCCGTTCGTGGCCAGCGCTCGGTCATCGGCAGCAAGCCAGACGAGGGTGTCAGCACCCTGCTCTGCGGTACGAAGAAGGGGTCCCATCACCTTGGCGAAGGTGGGCAGCGAGGCGTCCACGCCGGGAGTGTCGGCCCATCCCGGGTGCATGGCGTGGAAGTGGATGCCGAGGTGGCCGAAGCGTTCGGCCCACATCTCGTTGAGGGTGACCTGCGCCCGTTTGGCGCGGGCGTATTGCTGGGCACCGCGGTAATCCCGTTCGGACATCTCCAGCTTGGCCGGGTCGAGTTCGGCCGCGTACATCCCGCCCGACGACGTCGTCAACACCCGACACGGTGCCCCGGACGCGAGTCGTTCGAGGAGCAGACCGGTGAGGAGGAACGGCCCGACCACCTGGCTCGCAACCGTGGCCTCGGTGCCATCGGGCGCCAGGCAACGTGCACCGCTGAGCGTGCCGGCGTTGTGCACGAGCACGTCGAGGCGATCGTGATCGGCGAGCACGCGCTCGGCAAGGGCGCGAACCTGACCGTAGTCACCCATGTCGGCGGCGATCTCGGTGATGCGGCGATTGCCGGTTGCCTCGGTGATCTCGTGAACGGCGGTCCGGTTGCGGCCGGAGTCGCGCCCGACGACGACCAGCGTCGCTCCGCAGCGGGCGAGTTGGATGGCCGCAGCGCGACCGATTCCCGACGTGGCCCCGGTGAGCAAGACGACGCGTCCGGTCATGTCGTAAACATCAAGCGAGGTCCAGTTCTCGAATTGCTTGCGGGCGCTGAATCCGATTCGGGTGAAGCTGGTGACGATCGGCGTCTCGATCAACCCGTCGGCCAGATCGCGGAGGTTCTTGGGCATCACCACGGTGAGCGTATCGGGACTGCTCGCTTACGAACGTTCCGGTGATGCGCGGAGGAATTCACGAGATTCTTACCCGAAGGTGGCACGGTATTCGTATGCATCGTCTCGCTCGCAGCGTCTCCTTCCTCGTCGTTCTCGGGTTCGGCGGGGTCGCCCTGCCCGCATGTTCGAGTTCGTCGTCTTCCGATTCGACGGCAGCAGCCGGAGGAATCGTCGCAGAAAGCACGATGTCTGTTGACGCCGCTGCCGACGGAACTTCCGATGCTGCCTCTGTGCCGGACTCCACGCCCGCTGCCGCTTCAACGGGCGAAGCGGCGACGGACATGGCTACGGGTCTGGAAGGCGCGAAGTGGGCGGGGAACGTGAAGGTCACGATCGCCGACGGCACGTTTCGGTTCGTATCCGATGGGCTCCCGAACCATGAGCGTCAGGCAGAATACGCACTTCCGAACGCCGGAGTGCGCGTGCCCGACGCGTCGACGGCGACCGCCGGGGCCGACCCCACGACCGCACAGAGCTACGACTACTCGATCCCCACCGTTCCGACGAAGGCGGCGTCGCCGACCGACGCCAGCCTCGGACCATTGGCGTGATGATCTCGGGAGCGGCCCTCTTCAACCCCTACGAGGGTGATGGTTCGACCGTTGCCATGGCGTCGAACTTCACGGTGAAGAACGCAACGGGCGAAGACGTGGCCTTCCTCGACTCGTGCAACGGACACCCGACCCCGATGGGTCAGTACCACTACCACGCGCTCCCGAAATGCGTGACCTTGCAGGTCGACACGAAAGAGGGTCCGTCGCACATCATTGGTGTCGCCTTCGATGGTTACCTGATCTACGGCGACCGCGATGCGAACGGAGCCGTGGTCACGAAGGACCAGCTCGATGCATGCAACGGCATCACGAGCCCGACGCCGGAGTTCCCCAACGGCGTGTACCACTATGTGCTCCTCGACACTGCCGATGCGACATCTTCGATCCGCTGCTTCACCGGCACCGTCGATGCGTCCCTCACCCAGATGCAGGGCATGGGGGCAATGCCACCGGCGCAGTAGTGCCCGCTGTCCGGGCACCCTCGGGCTCTTGTAGGTTCGACCCGTGGTTCGGATGAAGCAAGAGGGTCAGCCGTGAACGAAGCGCATCGCGGGTCCTTACCGGGCGAACCTCCGATGCCCTGGACCCTCACCGGCTTTGCCGACGAGGCCGGCCCCGACCTGGGAGAGCAGATCGCCCTGTTCGGCGATCTCGGGCTCCGCTGGCTGGACCTCCGGAGCGCCTGGGGCACCAACGTCATCGCCTTCGACGACGATCAGGTCGCGAAAGCCAAAAGGGCGCTCGACGCCGCCGGGATTGCCGTCTCGTCGATCGCGTCGCCGATCGGCAAGATCAAGCTCACCGACGATTTCGACGCCCACTTGGCGAAGGCCGAACGAGCGGCCCGACTCGCCCATGAGTTCAGCACGCCCTACGTCCGGATGTTCTCGTTCTTCATGCCGAAGGGCGAGGACCCCGACACGCGCCGCGACGAGGTCCTGCCCCGCGTGGCGGCCCTGGCGTCGGTTGCCGAGAAGTTCGACGTGGTGTTCATCCACGAGAACGAGAAGGGCATCTACGGTGACATACCCCGGCGCTGTCTCGACCTCGTCGACTCGATCGGTTCGCCGAACCTTCGGCTCGTGTTCGACCCGGCGAACTACGTGCAGTGCGGTGTGCGTCCCTTTGACGAAGCCTTCGCGATGGTCCGACCGCATCTCGAGTACATCCATATGAAAGATGCCGTGATGGGGAGCGGCGACGTGAGGGTCGCCGGCGAGGGCGACGGCCAGATCCGCGAAGTCATACGCGCGCTTTATATTGACGGATTCACCGGCTTCTTCTCGATCGAACCCCATCTCGGAAGCTTCGACGCGTTCGGCGGGCAGTGCGGTCCCGACCTCTGGCGAACGGCGCACCAGGGTTTCGTGTCCCTCCTCGACGACGAGGGCGTGGACTACCGATGAGCGCCCGACGCGCGCCGCGCCTGGCCGTCAACCCCATTGCCTATTGGATGCGCGGTGGCCGCATCGACCGATCACGAGGTGTGCTCGAGGAGGCATTCGCCGATTTCCAGAGGCTCGGGTATCGGGCGGTCAAGGCCGACGTGCCGGCCGACATGACATCCGATGCATATCTCGCATGGATCGGCTCCTATGGGCTTGCGCCTTCAGTGAGCCTGTTCAGTTCAGCGCTCGACGAGACCGTCGAGATGGTGCGCGAGCTCGAGCGGGCGAAGGCCTTCGCCGCACAGCAGGCATCGCTGGGACTCGATCGCGCCATGGTGTCGTCGATGATGATCCGCGCGCGTATGGCCGCGCCGGGGATCGGCGCCGACTTCCGCGCCGATCGTTTCGCACTCTGTGTCGACAACCTCGGGCGCGTCTGCGAGGTCTTCCGGGTTGAAGGTATTCATGCGGTGCTGCACAACCACATCGGCGGCGTGTTCGAGACCGCGGATGAAGTCGATCATGTGCAGTCGTCGATCGAAACCGAGCTCCTCGGCTTCGGGCCCGACACCGGCCACCTCGTGTGGGCCGGTGCTGACCCCGCTGTCGTCATCGCCAAGCACGCGGACCGGATGGGCGCGATCCATCTCAAGGATGCGTTCCCGGATTTCCTCGACCCGGCCAGGCGCGTCGGCATGTCCTATGTCGAAACCCAGTTGACGAAGCGGCTGTGGACCGAGCCGGGTGACGGCGTCGTCGACTTCGATGCCGTACTGGCGGCGATGCCCGACGACTACGACGGTGACTACATGATCGAGGTCGACGAGCCAAGCATCGACGATCGTTTCGAATCCTCTCGCCGCTCGCGCGAGTGGGCGACGCGTGCGTTGCCGTTCCTCGCCTGACTTCCGTCTCTCTCACCACGCAGGAGTGCCATGCCCAAGGTCGTTCGTCTCGGCATCGTCGGTCTCGGCGCCCAGGGCGGGATGTACGCCAAGCTCATCTCCGGCGGCCGAATCGATGGCATGGTGCTCGGCGCGTGCAGCGACATCGACCCCTCGAAGGCGTTGGTGGCCGAGTCGGGCGGTGTTCCGTTCTTCGAGGACTATCGGACGATGCTGGCCAGCGGCACGGTCGATGCGGTCGTGACGACCCTGCCGCACTACCTGCACCCCGAGGTCGCCATCCGTGGGCTGCGGGCCGGCGTCCATGTCCTCGTGGAGAAGCCGGCAGGGGTGTACACGGCGCAGGTCGACGAGCTGATGGGTGTGGCGGCAGCACACCCCGAGCTGACGTTCGCGATCATGTTCAATCAGCGGACGAACCCGCTCTATGTCGATCTGCACGCCTTGCTGGCGAGTGGCGAACTCGGTTCGCTGCGCCATACCAGCTGGATCATCACCACCTGGTGGCGACCGCAGGCGTACTACGACCAGAGCGAGTGGCGCGCATCGTGGGGCGGCGAAGGTGGCGGCGTTCTCGTGAACCAGGCTCCGCACCAACTCGATCTGTGGCAATGGCTGTGCGGCGTGCCCGCAAGCGTGTTCGCCAAGGCGGGCTACGGATTCCGGCGTGACATCACCGTCGAGGACGAACTGAACGTCCTCGCCGATTTCGGGGACGGCGCGACCGGTTCGTTCATCACGTGCACGAACGACGTCATCGGCACCGACCGTTTAGAGATCCTGTGCGACCGCGGCAAGGTGGTCGTGGAGAACTCCTCGACCGTCACGATCACCCGCCTTGTCGACTCCGAACGTGAGCTCAGCGCCTCGATGACCGCCTCCGATGTTGCCGACCTCTTCCGCGGCAAGGCGGACACCGCCCGGTGGATGTCGGCCGAGACCCGAACGTACGAGTCCGCGTGGGGTAAGCAGCACTCCGATGTCCTTCGCAACTTCGCTGCCAACATCCTCCACGGCACGCCGCTGATCGCACCGGGCGCCGATGGGATCCATGGTGTGCGCCTCGCCAACGCGATCCACCTGTCGAGCTGGATAGGCGAGGAAGTCACTTTGGCGACCATGGACGAGACCAGCTATCTGCGCGAGCTGAACCGACGCATCAGGGACGAGGGAAAGTTCGCGGAGCGACCTGAGCCCAGCATTCTTCGACCAGAGAACCCGAGCGAAGTTGGCGGTCACTGAGCTTCCCCGGCGGGCGACCTGTCCGGATCGACTACTCGGTCCAGCCCGGCACCTGCCGGTTCACCTTCACCGATCCTTCAGGAACGGCACGAACCGAGACCATCAGAGGCGTTGAACGGAATCAGCCAGGGTCACTCGGCCGGATGGCGCAGTTGTCAGCCCGGGAACTCCTCGGTGTCGATGGTCTGCTGTGCCGCACGGCTGTAGCGCGATCCGGCAACGGTGGTCCGATTGATAAGCGCGCTTAGTTGGTTGCACAACGCAGTCGGCGGTCGCCAGTCCGAACGGGCGATGTTCTCCTCGAGGTGATCGATGCTCGACGTGCCAGGGATCGCGACGATGTGCTCGCCCTGGGCGAGCACCCAAGCCAGCGACAGCTGTGCCGGGGTGACACCCGCGCTCTCGGCGAGCGCGTTGAAGGCGTCGACGAGGGCGATGTTCTTCTCCCAGTTCTCGCCGACGAAGCGAGGCATGGTCTTGCGGATGTCGCTGTCGAGAAGGGACTCGGGGTGGCGCACGCCGTTGCTCAGCATTCCTCGGGCAACCGGCGAGAACGCGACGATGGTTATGCCGAGTTCGCGGCACGTGTCGAGGGCGCCGATCTCGGGGTTGCGGGTGGCGAGGGAATACTCGGTCTGGACCGCCGTGATCGGATGCACGGCATGGGCGGCCCGGATTGTCGATGCCGACATCTCCGAGAGGCCGATGCCGCCGATCTTGCCCGCGGCGACCAATTTCGCCAACGCCTCGACGGATTCCTCGATCGGGACGGTGAAGTCACGACGGTGGAGGTAGTAGAGGTCGATGTGATCGGTCTGCAATTGGCGCAGACTCTCCTCGCACGCCTCGCTGATGACCTCGGGCCGGCAATCGACGCGACGCCCCTTGCCCTCGACGAAGATGCCGGTCTTCGAGGCGAGGAAGAACTCCGAGCGGCGATCGCGCAGCGTGTTGCCGATCAGTTCTTCGTTGGCCCCGAGGCCGTAGATACGGGCCGTGTCGAGGTGGTTGTAGCCGACGTCGAGGGCGCGATGGAGGAGTTGGGCGCTCGCTTCTGCCGCCGGGGGTTCCCCGTAGGCCCAGCTGAGCGACATGCAACCGAGGCCGATGGGGTTGACCGGTCGGCCGTTGATGGAACGAGTTGCGAGTGATGAGAACGGTTGCACAGAACGACGGTACGCGATGTCGGGTTGAAGTCCGAAGTCGGGGTCGGGAAGCGCGCACGTGTTGATCACGCAGGAGTGCCCCGTGGGACACTGGCATCCATGACCCCGTACGAAGCCATCATCACCAAGCGCGACCTCCGCATGTACACCGATGCACCCATCCCCGACGACGTGATGCACCGCATCCTGCAGGCGGGCCGGATGGCCGGCAGTGCGAAGAACATGGAGGCGAACCGTCTGATCGTCGTCATCGACCAATCGGTGAAGGACGCCCTCGCGGCATCGGGTGACTTCGCATCGTGGATCGGATCCGCCGCGGCGATCGTCGGCTTCGCTGCGCCCGCTGACCAGATGCGTCTCTTCGACGTCGGCCGTCAGGCGCAGAACATGATGATCGCTGCCCATGCCGAAGGTGTGGGCTCGTGTCCGATCACGTTGAACCACGCCGACCGGACCCGTGCGGCGGTCGGATTGCCTGACGATTGGCAGATGCCGATGGTCATCACCCTCGGCTATCCCGTCGCGGACCATCCGGAAAGCCCGCTCAAGCGGCCAAGAGTCTCTCTCGACGAACTCGTGCGGACGAACCGCTACGCGTAGCGGTCAGGTTTCGGAACTTCGGTAGCTCCGAGAGCGACCCCGACCCCGACCTCGGAGCGAGGGTTCTACGAGACTGCCGCGACGACGTCGGTGCGATTGCTTTGGAGAACGGGGCTCGCGTTCGGCATCACGAAGAACGAGACGAGCCCCTCGCCTGAGGCCGCCAAGCCCTGATAGTCACCGAGGAAATACCCACGGGCGATCGGGGCCGAGGTGATCTCGGTTGTCGGGCCGCCGGCGATGGTGGAGCGCACGAACGTGGCCGTTCCCGCGGCCCGCGTGGCGATGACACGGGAAACGGCGGTGCCGCGCAGTTCGTGGTATCCAACGCCGAGCCGGCCGCCTGCGGTGATCTCGATCGCCGGGTTGAATGCGGCGACGTCGCCCGCGTTCACCCGCACGGGAGCACTCCAGGTGAGTCCTCCGTCGCGGGATTCGGCCATCGCGATGTCCTCACGAATGCCTCCCGTGAATCGGCTGTCCTGCCACGCGAGGTAGACGGACCCGTCTCCGCCGACGGCGATGTCGGGGATGTTGTCACCGGTGCGGAGCGCCGTGCCGTCCGGGGCGGTCACGCCGACCGACTGCGCTTTCGAAACGATGATCGGTGGGCCCCACGTGAGTCCGTGATCGGTCGATCGCTGCACGGCGATGTTCTCGCCGCGTTGACCCTTCGCGTTCTTGTTGTTGCTGATGAGGTCGAACGTGTTGACGAGCGTTCCGTCGGGAAGAACGGCAATCTGGTTGCCTATCGTCTGGTTGATCTGACCGGGGTCGTAGATCTGACGCGCCGGCTCCCACGTCAAGCCGCAATTGGTCGACCGAGAGAACCATGTCGGCCCCCGGTAGCCCTGGGCGCGCTCGAACGCGCGGGCCGAGGCGTTCGACTTGTCGGACGGTCCGACGAGACGATCCCAGATCGCGTACACGTTGCAGGGCACTGTCGGATCGGCGGTGATCGATTCCTTGTCGCTGAAGGCGAAGCTGACGCCCCGTTGGCCGTCTTCGCGAAGGATGGTGGCCGGGTCGCTCCACGTCATGCCTCCGTCGGTGGAACGACTGGCGAGAATCGCGTTCGTGAGATCGGTATCGTTGAACGAATCGCTGATCTGGTACGCGATTCCAGTCGGGCCGAAGCTCACCCACGGATCGGTCGCTCGTTGGTAGTCGCCGCCGCGGCCGAGACCGCCCGCACATCGGCTGAAGGCCGGACCGCGGACCGTGGTCCAGGTGGCGCCGCGGTCGGTTGAGACCGCAGTCCCGAGGCCGCGCGACCCTCCGTTCGGGAAACGGTCCTGCTGCCAGACTCCGATCAGGCGATTCGGGTTCGTCGGGTCGACCGAAACCCATGGTTCGACCTCAGCTCCGGGGTAGGCGTCGACAGACTGCGGTACCCCTTCGCAACCTTGCGTGTACGGCGAACCGCCCGACACGGTTGTTGGGCCCGACACCAGCGCCGACGCTGCCATAGCGGAGGTCAGGAGGAGTGTCGAAACGACGGCGACGGCGGAGTAGCGCATGCGGATCATCTGGACCCTCTTTCGATCGAGTTCCGAGACTGTATCGACTCTGGTGGCCGCAGTCTCCCGCTCGCGCAACGTATGGAGTGAGCACCGTGACCACCGAACAACTTGTCGTTGTCGAGCGCGACGGTGCACGGGTCGAAATAGTCCTCAATCGTCCGGAGCGGAAGAACGCCGTGGTGCAGTCGCTTGCCGTGCAGCTACGCGACGCCATTGCCGCAGTGGGTTCCGATCCCGCAGTCGGGTGCATCGTGCTTCGAGGCGCCGGTGGGTCGTTCTGTTCCGGTATGGACCTCAAGGTCTCCGGGCCGGATCTGACCAACGAACCGGTCACCGCATGGGTGGGCGTCCATCAGGCGCTCTACCGGTGTCCGGTCCCGGTGGTGGTCGGGCTCGAACGCTTCGCCATCAACGCCGGAGCGGCACTGTTGTTCGCCGGCGACCTGGCAGTGGCGGGGGAGTCTTCGTTCGCCCAGGTGTCGGAGATCGCCATGGGCGTAGGCGCGCCGATGTGCCAGGCATGGCTGCACCTTCGCCACAGCGTCGCCGTAGGGGATC
>JANPFX010000093.1:0-5537 GCA_031423635.1 Acidimicrobiia bacterium
CCGGACTCCCGCCGCATCGACCACGACCGTTGGCCGGGCGCCCCAGCTGACCACGACTCCGACGTCCGCTCCGACCTCGGCGCCGACGCCCACAAAGGTTGCCCCGACAGTGCTTGCCCCGACAACCGCGGCGCCGACGACGCTCGCTCCGACGACCACCCGCCAGGTGGTGGTCCTCCCGCCTGGCGTCACGGAGGCCGACCGCCTCGCCGCCGAGGCCGCCGCCATCGGCTGGTGGGAGGAGTACTACCGACAGCTTCTTGCTCTGCCCGATTTCGACCCGCAGGCGATCCTCCGGCGTACCGTCCCGGGCCGACCAGCCGGCCCTGCAATGGTTACGCTGCTCGACGACGACAAGACAGACCGGTTCGGGTTTCGCCCGGGAGCCATCGAGCAAAGGGTCCTGCTCGACACCCGCTTTCTGTCTTTGTACTCAGTCGAAATCCAAGTGTGCCTCTCTGACGACGGGGTGTTCGTCCAGGAGGGTTCCGGTATTGAAAAGCTCGGTGGGCTGGGGCGCTCTTTCTACCTAACAGTCCTGAGCCGAACACCTGACGGATGGAAAGTCGAGGACTGGGGGAGCTTTCGGACATCGGAACGGGGAAGAACGTGCGCGTAGCAAGGGTCTTCGTACTCGCCCTTCTCCTAGCGCTAGGTAACCCAGGGTTTGCGGACGCCGGTGGCGAGGCGCGTATCGACGCGAAGAAGCTGAAGCCGCGGATCTACACCCCGGGGACGTCGGGGCGGGGGACGACGAAGGTGGCGAGGCGTGTCGTTCTCACGTGTGTGGATCTCGGCGATGCGAGCTCGTACCTCACGGTGACCTCGCGCTACGGGTGCGACAACGGGATCCTCGGGTTCCGGGGGTGCTACGGCGCCTGCACGCCCCCACCGCCCGGCACCCCTCCCCCGCCCCGGCCCGACGTGCGGGCGATGATCGACTCGGCCATCGGGAACGTTCCCGACCCGGAACCGGTCACGTCACCGCCGCTGACCGATGATGACGACATCAGCGTGGTCGGCATCCCGTTCTTCTTCTCGGTCCCCGCCGAGCAGTGGGCGACGATCTCCCCGACCGCGACCCAGGGCGCGTACTACCTGACCATCAACGCCACGCCGTCGACGCTGACCTTCGACCCGGGCACCACCGGGCCCCGTGCGCAATGCGACAACCCCGGACGGATCGTCCGCAACCAGACCCAGGCCCGTTCGGCGAAAGCCCTCGGGTGCTTCCACACGTACCAAAGCGCGCCGAAGGGCAGCACGAGCTTTCCGGCGAAGCTGTCGATCACCTGGAACCTCAGCGTGGCAACGAACCTCGAGCCGGGTGAATATGTCAACCTCGTCCCGGCCACGCTGACCACGACGACGGCATTCGACGTCCCGGTGATCGAGCTCCAGCCCGTCCTCGTCGAACCCGGCGGCTGACCGTCCACCACCCGCGTACCCGACCACCGACCCCGCTCGGGCATCCCACACCGCCGAAAAGCCGCGCCGAATCCGGCTGGAACGCCCTCTCTGGGATGCCACCGGGAAGCGTGGATGTGCGCAAGCACGAGGTCAGACGTTCACCACGAGGTTGGTGCTGAAGCCCTTCTTCACATCGCCGGACACCGTTGGCATCTGCGTCGCCCAGCCGTCGCGGAACTGGCTGTCGCGCGCCAACGGCGTCGAAGCCAGGTTCGCTGCGCTGCCGTCGTAGCCCGGCCCGGCATAGACCGCCTTGCACGTGGCTTCGGGCAGGGCCAGCTGCGAGGTCTTGATGGCGTTGCGACCCGAGGAGGCCGACGCGAGGTCGGCGTAGACCTCGAAGTGCACATGCGGCCACCGTCCGGGATACGCACCGGGGAACGACGTGAGAAACGAGACGACTCCCTTGGCATCGGCGACCTGCACGCCGCGGAGGTAGTTCTCGGTCTCGATCGAGTAGAGCGAGTACTGGCCGATGGCGTCACAGTGCCAGATGTAGACCGCAGCGTTCGGGTAGGCCGCACAGCTCGACGTTCGCCGAACGGTGAGGTTGATGGTCAGCGGGACGCCGGAAGCAACGCCGGTCATGGAGCCGAACGACGGGCGGATGTCGCGTCGCACGATGCCCTTCTCCGTGAGCACGTTCACCCCATTGGTGCCGTCACCGGGGAACGGACCTCCGGTCTCACTGACGATCGGGACACACGCCGCGCTTGTCTTCTTCGTGACCTTCTTCGCTGTTGCGGCGACGGCGCGGTCAACGACGAGACCGCTGAGAAGCGCTCCGGCACCGAGGGCGCCGGCGGCGTGGAGGATCCGGCGGCGGGTCATAGCCACTTCGACCGGGTCGGTCGCGGCGAAGTCGTCAGGGCTGGAGATCGTGGTCATGGCGAACGAGTGTTGACGAGTTGCGTGAGCGTGGGGTGAGAGCCGGGCAAGAGCAGGGTGAGATCTCAGACGACGATGTCGACCGGCGCCCGGGTCAAGGCGATCGGCCCCTCGGAGGTGACCACGTAGAGATCCTCGATCCGCACCCCACCCGAACCCGGAAGGTAGACACCGGGCTCGATGGTCACCAGATCGCCTTCGCAGATGGCGTTGCGCGACGTGGTGCCGAGCCACGGAAGCTCGTGGATCACCAGACCGGTGCCATGCCCGAGACCGTGGACGAAACGCTCGCCCCAGCCGGCGGCCTCACACACCTCGCGAGCGATCCGGTCGAGAGCGACGCACGAGATGCCCGGCGTGATCGCGGCCGCTGCCTCGTCGTGCGCTGCACGCACCACGGCGAAGTGCCGCTGCTGCGCTTTCGATGGTTCGCCGACGTAGATCGTGCGGGTCATGTCGGAGTGGTAGCCGTCGATCAGCGCGCCGAAGTCGCAGATCACTTCGTCGCCTTCGACGATCACCCGACCGCCCGTCTCGTGATGCGGGCGGCTGGCGTTCGGCCCGGAAGCAACGATCGTGTCGAACGAGACCGCGTCGGCCCCGAGGGCGATCATGGAACTGTCGAGAGCTCGCTGGAATGCCCGCTCGGTGACCGCCTCGCTCAGCATCGGCGCCATCTGGGCCAGCGCAGCGTCGGCGATGGACGCTGCCCGAGCCGTGCGGGCGATCTCCCCGAGCGACTTCGTCCGCCGGAGCCGTTCGACGAGGTTCGTCACCGCCACCCAGGTCACCGCGGGGACGTCGGCGACCAACGCGTCATGGTCGGCCCACGAGAGTGATGCCGCTTCGAGTCCGACCGTGGTGTGCCCAGCCACGGCGAGATGCTCACGCAGCCAGGTCTGTTGTTCCGATTGAGTGCGGCGAACCACGACTTCGACCGACGAGCATGAAGCGGCGATCTCCTCGGCGGCGCGTTCCTCGTAGCGGGCATCCGTGAGCAGGAACGCGCTGCCCGACGAAATCAGTAGGCGCGCTGATGATCCGGTGAAGCCGCTAAGCGCGCGTATGTTATTGAGATTGGTGACGAGCACGGCACCGAGCGAATCGTTGTGGCCGATCAATGCCTGGACTGCCGACAACCGGGCCGACGACGAAACAGGTGGGAGTTCACTGAGCGGCACGACGAGCGACCAGGCCTGCTCCAGGGTCGCGCGGACGTGTTCTGCGGAAGGAGCGGGGAGGACCGCGGAGGTGGAGGCGTCGATCTCGGTGGTCATGGCAGGCCGGACTGATCGTTCAGCCGTGAAGACCGAGAAGACGGACCGCACCCTCGACGGCGAGCGCGTAGCCATGCCCCCCGAAGCCCTGCACCGAGCCGTGCACGACCGGTGCGATGACACTGGTGTGACGCCACTTCTCCCTGGCGTGGGTGTTGGAGATGTGGAGCTCGACCCGGACACCCTCGAAGGCGCTGAGCGCGTCGGCGAGAGACCAGGCGTAGTGGGTCAGCGCGCCGGCGTTGATGACGATGGCGGCGCAACGATTGCGGGCACCCTGAACCGCATCGACGAGGGTCGCCTCGTCATTGGACTGCAGGTGCTCGAGATCGCATCCCGCGGCCTCGGCGATGGCGCGAGCCGTGGCCACGTGATCGTCGAGTGTTGCCGTCCCGTAGATGGTCGGCTCACGCAATCCGAGGAGGTTGAGGTTCGGGCCGGACAGCAGCAGCACGATCGGCCGTACGGAACTCATCGAATCGCCTCCAGGGCATCGAGCAACACGGATTGGTCGACGCCGACCACAGACTCGATACCGTTCGGTCCGTCGAGCACGAACGTGACGCCATCGAGCGCCTTCTTGTCGCGACCCATCAGCACCAGCAACTCGTCGGCCGAGAGACCCGCAGGAAGGGTGGTGGCGAGGTCGTAGGCGCCGACGACCCGACGATGCTCGGCGGCCCTCGCCGCGTCGATACGGCCGAGACGATGGGCGACCTCGGCAACGTAGACGAGGCCGATCGCCACAGCCTCGCCGTGCATCACGTCGAAGTCTGTGGCGCGTTCGATGGCATGGCCGAGCGTGTGCCCGTAGTTCAGGATCGCCCGGCGTCCGCCTTCGCGCTCATCGGACGCTACGACCTCCGCCTTGATACGGATGCACGCGGCAACGCGGTTCTCGATCGACGGGTCGTCGAGCTCTCCCGGCCGGTCTGTGAGGAAGTGGTACTTCGCCATCTCGCCCAGCCCGCTCCGGTATTCCCGGGCCGGCATCGACGCGAGGAAGTCGGTGTCGCAGATGACTGCGCTCGGCTGCCAGTAGGCACCCACGAGGTTCTTGCCTTCAGGCAGGTTCACGCCAGTCTTCCCGCCGATGGCGGCATCGATCATGCCGAGCAGGGTGGTGCTCACATAGACCGTGGAGATGCCCCGGTGATACACCGAGGCGGTGAACCCACCGAGGTCGGTCACGCGTCCGCCACCTACGGCAATGACGACGTCGTTGCGGGTCATACCCCACTGGGAGAACGAGGAGCAGAGCTGCCCCACGGTGCCGAGCGTCTTCGTCGACTCACCGTCGGGGATCGTGAACACCCGCTGCTCGATGCCGGTGGTGAGCTCGTCGAGGTCGATCGCGTCGGCAAGCGAGGTTTCGGTGACGATGGCGGCACGGCGAGCCGAGGGCACCGCGGCGGCCAGTGCCTTGGCGAGTTCGTGGCGGACGCCTGCTCCGACAAGCGCGTCGTAGCCCCGGTTGTCGGGAAGCGGGACACGGACGGACTGCATGCCCTCCAGTCTGCCCGCTCGCCGGTGCCATCTCGGATGACCGGTTGACGGTTCGCGCGCAGCGCCATCGCTGCACCGCACATCACGCCCTCTGTGCCGTACATCGGCCCCCGCCCGCCGCACATCAGCCTCATTTTGCAGATTCCGCCCCGAAAATCGTCGATGTGCGGCGGAAACGGCGTGATCGGCGGCGGCAGAAGGGTGATCTGCGACAGGAGCGCGGGGCGGCGGAGGCGAACCGGTAGCGTTCGACCACCGTCCACGACCCGGTGGCGGCGATGAACCGAAGGACAGCAACTGATGGCTCGACCAGTGCTTCTCGTCCATGGCTGGGGCGGCTCCTATGCCACGACGTGGCAGGCTCCGGGCTGGGACATGCTCCTCGGCGACATCGGC
>JANPFX010000094.1:0-9782 GCA_031423635.1 Acidimicrobiia bacterium
AACGCCATTTCGGAGGAGTCGACGTCGTGATACGAGCCGTGAACCAGGCGCACCTTGAGGTCCTCGAGCGGGTAGCCGGCGAGCACGCCGCCGGCGAGCGCTTCCTGGATTCCGGCGTTGACCGGCTGGATGTATTCGCGCGGAATCACGCCACCGGTGATCTTGTCCTCGAAGACGTAGCCGCCGCCGGGGTTCGGCTCGACGTCGATCACCACATGGGCGAACTGTCCCTTGCCACCGGTCTGCTTCTTGTAGACCTCGACGTGGCCGCTGATGCTGCCTCGGATGGTCTCGCGATAGGCGACTTGGGGCTTGCCGACGGTGGCCTCGACGCCGAACTCGCGCATCATGCGATCGACGAGCACCTCGAGGTGCAATTCACCCATTCCGGAGATGATCGTCTGCCCGGTCTCCTCGTCGGTCCGCACCCGGAAGGTCGGATCCTCGTCGGACAGCGAGTAGAGCGCCTTGCCGAGCTTGTCCTGGGCATCTTTCGACTTCGGCTCGATGGCGACGTGGATCACCGGCTCGGGGAACTCCATGCGCTCGAGGATGATCGCGTGGTCCTTGTCGCACAGCGTGTCGCCCGTGGTCGTCTGTTTGAAGCCGAGACCGGCAACGATGTCGCCGGCCATGGCCACATCGAGATCCTCACGCTGGTTGGCGTGCATGAGCAGGATGCGACCGAGCCGCTCTTTCTTGTCCTTGGTCGAGTTGTAGAGCTCGGAACCTTTCGACACCTGGCCGGAATACACCCGGAAGTAGGTGAGCTTGCCGAACGGGTCGGCCACGATCTTGAACGCAAGCGCCGCGAACGACTCGTTCTCGTCGGCACGGCGATGTAGGACCGCGTCGGTCTTCGGGTCGACACCTTCGGTCGGCGGGACGTCGAGCGGCGACGGGAGGAAGTCGACGACAGCATCGAGCATGGGCTGGACGCCCTTGTTCTTGAACGCCGAACCGCACAGGATCGGCACGAACTCGAACGCCAGCGTGCCGGTCCGGATGGCCCGCTTGATGTCGGCCTCATCGAGCACTTCGCCGCCGAGGTAGCGCTCCATGAGCGCCTCGTCCGACGTGGCGATCGTCTCCAGGAGTTCCTCGCGGTACTGCGCGGCCTCGTCGACCATGTCCGCCGGGATCTCGACTTCGTCCCAGGTGGCGCCGAGTTCTTCGTTGCTCCAGATGAGCGCCTTCATCTTCACCAGGTCGACGAGCCCGACGAACGGGTTGTCGGACTCGGCGCCTCCCGACCCGATCGGGAGCTGGAGGATCGCCACCGTTGCGTCAAGGCGGTCCTTCACCATGTCGACCGTGCGATAGAAGTTCGCGCCGATGCGGTCCATCTTGTTGATGAAGCACATTCGCGGGACTTTGTACTTGTTCGCCTGACGCCACACCTGCTCGGTTTGCGGCTCGACGCCAGCAACCGAGTCGAACACCGTGACGGCGCCGTCGAGAACGCGGAGCGAGCGCTCGACCTCGATGGTGAAGTCGACGTGGCCGGGCGTGTCGATGATGTTGATGCGGTGGTTGTTCCACACGCACGTGGTCGCCGCCGACGTGATCGTGATCCCGCGCTCCTGCTCCTGCACCATGTGGTCCATGGTCGCAGCGCCGTCGTGAACTTCACCGATCTTGTAGCTCTTCCCCGTGTAGTAGAGGATGCGCTCGGTCGTCGTCGTCTTCCCGGCATCGATGTGCGCCATGATGCCGATGTTGCGGGTGCGATCGAGGGGGAACTCGCGGGCCATTGTCTTCTCGTTCAGTTCAAGTGGGGTGGGTCAGGCTGTCAAGGAAGTGGTGATGCTCGGCTCGGGACGAACCGACGGTGTTACCAGCGGTAGTGGGCGAAGGCCTTGTTGCCTTCAGCGGTCTTCTGCACGTCGTCGCGCTTCTTGACGGAGGCGCCGACGCCGTTGTTGGCATCGAGGAGTTCAGCTGCGAGACGCTCCGCCATGGACCGCTCACGACGTTTGCGGGCGTTTTCGACCAACCAGCGAATCGCCAGGGTGTTGGCCCGGCGCGGCTTCACTTCGATCGGGACCTGGTAGGTCGCGCCACCGACGCGACGGCTCTTGACCTCGAGTGCCGGACGGACGTTGTCCATGGCCCGCTTGAGGACGGCGAGCGGCTCGGCCTGCGCCTTCTCGGCAGCCTTCGTCATGGCGTCGTAGACGATCTTCTCGGCCGTGGAGCGCTTGCCCTGGAGCAGCACCTTGTTGACGACGTTGGAGACGAGTACCGAGTTGTAGACCGGATCCGGGAGGATCTCACGGCGGGGGGCTGGACCCTTGCGAGGCATGTTGTTGGCGTTCCTTGTTCTTCGTTGGTCTGTAGGCGAGCGGCGCTAGAGGGCGCAGGTCACGGCTTCTTGGCGCCGTAGCGCGAACGGGCTTGCTTGCGGTTCTTCACGCCGGCGGCGTCGAGCGTGCCGCGGATGATCTTGTAGCGCACACCCGGAAGGTCCTTCACTCGGCCGCCACGAACGAGAACGATCGAGTGCTCCTGGAGGTTGTGACCCTCTCCCGGAATGTAGGCGGTGACTTCGACGCCGGAGTTCAGGCGCACACGGGCCACTTTGCGCAACGCCGAGTTCGGCTTCTTCGGGGTCGTCGTGTAGACGCGGGTGCACACACCGCGACGCTGGGGCGACCCCTTCAGGGCCGGGGTCTTCGACTTCTCGACCTTGGACTCGCGGCCCTTGCGGACCAGCTGCTGGATGGTGGGCACGTAGTACTCCGAGGTAACGCTGATGTCGTGTGACGTGAACGAATAGGGAACTGCAGAACGTGGTGTCCGAGGCGGAGCAACGCCCTGCGCACGGAACGGGAAAGCATAGCCGACCGAGAGGCGCTCCCGGACAGGACGAACAGAGGCTCAACCAGGACGGGAGCCTCCGACACCGTACATGCCAGGTGCGGCCCAGAGGCGGATTCGACGACGGTCCCGCCTCTCGGCGGGACCGTGATCGACTTGTCAGACGGTTTGCGCCTCAGGCGTCGTTGCCGCCGAGCACCCGAAGGGCCTCGGCCCGGCGGGATTCGGCGTCGGCCTCGTCGGCGGCGAGCGCCGACAGGATCGTCTCGTCATACGTGGCCGTGGGAGCAGGTGGGAGGTCGGCGTTGATGCCGGCCAACCAGGCCGCCAGGCTTTCCGGGCTCTCGGCGGCAGTGCCGGCGGTGGCAACGACACCTTCGAGCTCCATTGCCACGTCGCGATAGCGGGGCATGCCCGTACCGGCCGGGATGAGCTTGCCGATGATGATGTTTTCCTTGAGACCGAGCAGCCCGTCGCTGCGGCCTTCGATGGCCGCTTCGGTGAGGACGCGGGTGGTCTCCTGGAACGAGGCCGCGGACAGCCACGACTCAGTGGCCAGCGATGCCTTGGTGATACCCATCAGCTCGGGACGGCCTTCGGCCGGCACCTTGCCTTCGTCACGCAGCTGGCGGTTGATGATCGAGAAGATCCGGGCATCGACGCGCTCACCGGGCAGGAACGTGGACTCTCCCGAATCCTGCACCGACACCCGCTTGAGCATCTGGCGCACGATCAGCTCGATGTGCTTGTCGTGGATCGACACGCCCTGGTCGCGGTACACCTTCTGGACTTCGTCGACGAGGTATTCCTGGGTGGCTCGGATGCCCTTGATGTCGAGGATTTCCTTCGGGTCGAGCGGCCCCTCGTTGAGCGCGTCGCCAGCGTTGACGCGCGCACCGTCGACGACGTTCGGGAAGAGCTTCGCCTTGATCGGAACGGTGTAGAGCTCCTCGGTGACGTCGTCGGCAACGACGACGAAGTTGCGGAGCTTGGAGTCCTCCTCGCCCAGACGCAGCACGCCCGAGTTGCGGACGAGCACCGCCTTGCCCTTCGGGGTACGGGCCTCGAAGAGCTCGACGACGCGGGGAAGACCGGCGGTGATGTCGAGCGACTCTCCCTTGCCGGCGGCGACGCCACCGGTGTGGAAGGTACGCATGGTGAGCTGCGTGCCCGGCTCGCCGATGGACTGGGCAGCGATGACGCCGACCGATTCACCCAGCTCAACGGTGCGGCCCGACGCCATCGACTTGCCGTAGCAGGTCATGCACACGCCGTATTCGGCGTCACAGGCGAGGACGGTGCGGACACGGACCCGCTCGACGCCGGTGTCGTCACGGAGGCGATCGAGGATCTCCTGGGTGACGTCGGTGCCGCGGGCGACGATCTCGCCATCGGCACAGACCACGTCCTCGGCCAGGAAGCGACCCAGCAGGGACGTTTCGAGATAGGCACGCTTGGTGGCCGTGTCAGGTCCGACGTAGTCGAGCCACCGGCCACGGGTCGAGCCGCAGTCTTCCTCACGGACGATGAGCTCCTGGGACACGTCGTGCAGACGACGGGTCAGGTACCCCGAGTCGGCGGTGCGGAGCGCAGTGTCGGCAAGGCCCTTGCGGGCGCCGTGGGTCGAGATGAAGTACTCGAGAACCGAGAGGCCTTCACGAAAGTTCGACTTGATCGGGCGGGGGATGATGTCGCCCTTCGGGTTGGACACGAGGCCGCGCATGCCGGCGATCTGTCGGACCTGCAACGCGTTCCCTCGGGCGCCCGATCCCACCATCATGTTGATGGGGTTCATCGGGTCGGCGTCGAGAACGTCCTGCATGGCCTTCTGGATCTCGGCAGTTGCCTCGGTCCAGATGTTGATCTCCTGCTCGCGACGCTCGTCGTTGGTCAGGATGCCGCGCACGAAGTTCTTCTCGATCTTCAGCGCTTCGGTCTCGTGACGGTCGAGGATCTCACGCTTGGCGACCGGGGTCTGCACGTCGTTGATCGAGATCGACAGACCCGACTGGGCGGCATAGCGAAAGCCGAGGTTCTTGATGGCGTCGAGCGTCTCGGCGACGACGGCCTTCGGGTACTCCGTGGCCAGACGCTCGACGAGCGTGGTGACTTCCTTCTTCTTCAACACGTAGTTGACGAAACCGAAGTCCTCGGGAAGCGACTGGTTGAAGATGAGACGGCCAGCGGTCGTCTCGAGCAACACCGGTTCGCCGCCTTCGACGCCGCCGTAGCGGCGCTCCGAGCTGCGAAGCGTGATCCGGGCGTGAAGGTGGATGTCCTTGTTGTCGTAGGCCCGTTCGACTTCCCACAGATGACGGAAGTGACGGCCTTCGCCGGCGAGTCCCTCACGCATGAGGGTCAGGTAGTAGGTGCCGATGATCATGTCCTGGGCGGGCACGGCAATCGGACGGCCATGGGCCGGCGAGAGGATGTTGTTCGCCGAGAGCATGAGGATCCGGGCTTCGGCCTGGGCCTCCGCGGAGAGCGGGAGGTGGATGGCCATCTGGTCACCGTCGAAGTCGGCGTTGAAGGCGGTGCAGACCAGCGGGTGAAGCTGGATGGCCTTGCCCTCGACGAGAACCGGCTCGAACGCCTGGATGCCGAGACGGTGCAGCGTGGGCGC
This sequence comes from Acidimicrobiia bacterium, assembly GCA_031423635.1. Lineage (GTDB taxonomy): Bacteria > Actinomycetota > Acidimicrobiia > Acidimicrobiales > JANYDT01 > JANLQX01. The sequence goes on from JANPFX010000094.1 coordinate 5,444, forward strand.
ACGGTTCAGCATGACCGGATGTTCCTTGATGACTTCCTCGAGGACGTCCCACACCTGGGCACGACGACGCTCGACCATGCGCTTGGCCGACTTGATGTTCTGGGCCAGCTCCTGGTCGACGAGGCGCTTCATCACGAAGGGCTTGAACAGCTCGAGCGCCATCAGCTTGGGGAGACCACACTGATGCAGACGCAGCGTCGGGCCGACCACGATGACCGAACGTCCGGAGTAGTCGACGCGCTTGCCGAGAAGGTTCTGGCGGAAGCGTCCCTGCTTGCCCTTGAGCATGTCGGAGAGCGACTTCAGCGGACGGTTGCCCGGACCGGTGACGGGACGACCGCGACGGCCGTTGTCGAACAGCGCATCCACGGCTTCCTGGAGCATGCGCTTCTCGTTGTTCACGATGATCTCGGGAGCACCGAGGTCGAGCAGACGCTTCAGGCGGTTGTTGCGGTTGATGACGCGGCGGTACAGGTCGTTCAGGTCCGACGTGGCGAAACGGCCACCGTCGAGCTGCACCATCGGACGGAGATCCGGCGGGATGACCGGAACGGCGCCGAGGATCATGGCGCGGGGGTCGTTGCTTCGCTTGCCGTTCTCATCGCGACGGTTGAAGGCAGCAACGATCTTGAGACGCTTGATCGCCTTCTGTTTGCGCTGCACCGACAACGGCTTCTTGCCCTCGGCAGGCACCGCGTCGATAAGCGCGCGGAGTTTCTGCTCCTCGACGTCGAGATCGAGCTCGTTGATCAGCGAGTTGATCGCGTCGGCTCCCATGCCGCCGCGGAAGTAGTCGCCGTAGCGGTCCTTCATCTCACGCCACAGCATCTCGTCTTCGAGGATCTTGCGGCTGTGGAGCGACTTGAACTCGTCGAACGTGCGCTTCAGCAGGTCGTACTCGGCCGCGGAACGGTCGCGGATGCCCGTGATCTCCTTCTCCGCGAGGCGACGCTTGGCGTTGATCTCGGAGTCCTTTGCGCCGTCCTTCTCGAGCTGCTCGATGTCGGCTTCGAGCTGCTTGAATCGCCGATCGAGATCGAGGTCACGGTCGCGTTCGATGAGCTGGAGCTCCTCGCGCAGTTCGGCCTCGAGGTTCGGCAGATCGGCCTGGCGGCGCTCGGGATCGACCCAGGTGACGAGGTTGGCGGCGAAGTAGATGACCTTCTCGAGCTGCTTGGCCTTCAGCTCTTCCTTCGCTTCAGTGCCCATGAGCAGGTAGGCCAGCCACGAACGGGTACCACGGAGGTACCAGATGTGAACGACCGGAGCGGCGAGCTCGATGTGGCCCATGCGCTCGCGACGGACCTTCGAGCGAGTGACCTCAACGCCACACCGCTCGCAGGTGATGCCGCGGAACCGAACCCGCTTGTACTTGCCGCAGTAGCACTCCCAGTCCTTCTGCGGACCGAAGATCTTCTCGCAGAAAAGGCCGTCTTTCTCCGGACGAAGGGTGCGGTAGTTGATGGTTTCCGGCTTCTTGACCTCGCCGTGTGACCATCCGCGGATGGCGTCGGCAGTGGCAAGGCCGATGGTGATGCGATCGAAATCGTTGACGTCGAGCATGTGTGTTCTCTACCTAAGCGTGAAAGTGTGTGAACGACGGACTGATCAGTAGCGCTCGGCGCGTGCAGCAGCACGGCGGGCGTCTTCTTCGTCGGAGCCACGCTCCGGACGGGAAAGGTCGATGCCGAGTTCCTCGGCGGTGCGGAACACGTCTTCATCCATGTCACGCATCTCGATCTCGCCGCCGGCCTTGGATTCGACCTTGACGTTGAGAACGAGCGACTGCATTTCCTTGATGAGCACCTTGAACGACTCGGGGATGCCCGGCTCAGGAATATTTTCGCCCTTGACGATGGCCTCGTAGACCTTGACGCGACCGAGCACGTCGTCGGACTTGATGGTGAGGAGCTCCTGGAGGCAGTAGGCGGCGCCATAGGCCTCGAGGGCCCACACTTCCATTTCGCCGAAGCGCTGGCCACCGAACTGGGCCTTGCCGCCGAGGGGCTGCTGCGTGATCATCGAGTACGGGCCCGTCGAACGTGCGTGGATCTTGTCGTCAACGAGGTGGTTGAGCTTCAAGATGTACATGTAGCCGATGGTGACGGGCTGGTCGTAGGGCTCGCCGGTACGGCCGTTCCAGAGCTGGATCTTGCCGTCGTCACCCATGAGGCGAACACCGTCGGCCGATTCCGGGTTGAGCGTGCGGAACGCATTCTGGATCGTGGTGTGGCGCGTGCCGTCCTCGTCCCAATGGGCACCGTCGAACACCGGGGTCGACGACCAAACGGCCGGCGTGGTGTTCGGGCGGGTCTTCGACTCGGTGCCGCGGATCGGTGCGGTTGCCTTGTCGGCATCCTTCCAACCCCACCTCGACGCGTAGCCGAGGTGCGCCTCGAGGACCTGGCCCACGTTCATGCGGCTCGGAACACCGAGGGGGTTCAAGATGATGTCGACCGGCATGCCGTCCGCGGTGTGGGGCATGTCCTCGACCGGCAAGATCTTGGAGATGACACCCTTGTTGCCGTGACGGCCGGCGAGCTTGTCGCCCTCTTGGATCTTGCGCTTCTGGGCGACGTAGACCCGCACGAGCTGATTCACGCCCGGGGCGAGTTCGTGTCCGTCTTCACGGGTGAGCACGCGCACGTCGATGACCTTGCCGGACTCGCCGTGAGGAACCTTCAGCGAGGTGTCGCGAACCTCTCGGGCCTTCTCACCGAAGATGGCGCGCAGCAGGCGCTCTTCGGGGGTGAGCTCGGTCTCGCCCTTGGGCGTGACCTTGCCGACGAGCACGTCGCCCGGCTCCACTTCGGCACCGATGCGGATGATCCCGCGCTCGTCGAGGTCCTTCAGGATCTCCTCGGAGAGGTTCGGGATGTCACGGGTGATCTCTTCGGCACCGAGCTTGGTGTCGCGCGCGTCGACTTCATGCTCTTCGATGTGGATTGACGTGAGCACGTCGTCGCGCACGATGCGCTCGGACAAGATGATGGCGTCTTCGAAGTTGTAGCCCTCCCATGGCATGAACGCCACGAGAAGGTTCTTGCCGAGGGCCAGCTCGCCCATGTCGGTCGACGGACCGTCGGCCAGCACCGTGGCGCGGCCGCGGCCGTCTTCGTCTCCGATCACCCGGTCGCCTTCGCTGACCTTGACGCGCTGGTTGATGCACGTGTTCTGGTTCGAGCGCCGGAACTTCGCCAAACGATGGATCTTCTTGCCGAGCTTGGCATCGTCATACTGGATCGTGACGTGCTCGCCACTGACCTCGACGACCACGCCCGGACCTTCGGCCATCATCACGTCGCCGGCATCGCGGGCGGCGCGGCCCTCGACCCCGGTACCCACGTAGGGGGCTTCGGGACGGACGACCGGCACGGCCTGGCGCTGCATGTTCGCACCCATGAGGGCGCGGTTTGCGTCGTCGTGCTCGAGGAACGGAATCAGTGCCGTGGCGATCGAGACGATCTGCTTCGGCGAGACATCCATGAGATCTACTTCGGTCGGTTCGACGAAGTCGACCTCACTGGTAGAGGAGTAGCTGTTGCCGGCGGCACCGACGCGGACGCTGGCGCCCTGCGGGGCACGGCGTACGAGGACGCGGCCACCCGTGAACGAACCCTTGTCGTCGAGGTTGGCGTTGGCCTGGGCGATGACGTATTCCTCCTCGGCGTCGGCCGGAAGGTAGTTGGTCTCATCGGAAACACGGCCCGCGGTGACCTTGCGGTAGGGCGTTTCGATGAAGCCGTACTCGTTGACACGTGCGTAGGTCGCGAGGTTGCCGATCAGGCCGATGTTCGGGCCTTCCGGGGTCTCGATCGGACACATGCGTCCGTAGTGCGACGAGTGGACGTCACGAACTTCGAAACCTGCGCGCTCACGCGACAGACCACCCGGGCCGAGCGCCGACAGACGGCGCTTGTGGGTGAGCCCGGCGAGCGGGTTGACCTGGTCCATGAACTGCGACAGCTGCGAGGTTCCGAAGAACTCCTTGATTGCCGCGACGACGGGACGGATGTTGATGAGCGTCTGGGGAGTGATCGCTTCGACGTCCTGGGTGGTCATGCGCTCGCGCACGACACGCTCCATGCGGCTGAGACCGACGCGGACCTGGTTCTGGATCAGCTCGCCGACGCTGCGGATGCGGCGGTTGGCGAAGTGGTCCTGGTCATCGAGGCGGTAGCCCTCCTGGCTGTCTGCCAGGTGGAGCAGGTAGGTGCAGCTGGCGAGGAGCTCCGCCGGGGTCAGCACGTCGTGGCCGATCGCCGGCACGTCGATGTCGAGGTCGAACAGGTCCCGGACCCGGATGATCTCTTCGCCGAGCTTGCGGTTCAGCTTGTAG